>NZ_FNRK01000042.1 GCF_900107815.1 Eubacterium aggregans | reverse complement strand
TGCCGCTTTTTCTTTGCGTTCTTCGGAAAGCTTATCCTTCAGGTTTTCCTCACGCTTATCATCGAACACGATGGCGGCATTATCAAGGAATTCCTTCTTCCAATTACGAAGGAGATTCGGTTGAATGTTATTCTCGGTTGCAAGGGTATTGAGCTCCTTTTCACCTTTTAACAGCTCAATCACGAGATTAGATTTGAATTTGGCACTAAAATTTCTTCGTTGTCTGGACATGGTAATGAATCCTTTCTTGGTTCTCTTTTTAGTATATCAGATTCATTAATATCCGTCTGAAAAAATGTCTTAATTTATGAGACCATTATAACCTTGCTCTCGTCGTCCCTTCGGTCCTATACAGCAAGACTACTGACTCGACATGGCTCGACCGTATGTTTTTAATTACAACAATAACACATTTTCAACCTATTGGTTCGGTAGATACAGTCCACAGTTTTTACCTGTTCGATAGATGCAGTCAACCCCAATATGTCCGTTTGGTAGAACGGTTAACGGTGAAAGGTTATTTTACAAATACCTTTACCATTAGTGCGTATAATCAATAATCTTTATTATTTTTCCAACCTTCTTTTCAATTGCAGCCCTCATCTGTTGTGCGTACGGGCATGCGAATCCAATAGGATTTCCTTTTGTTATACATGAAGCCAAAACAATAGTATCTGCACCTCGTTTTACCATTTCAGCCGCTCTGGTTACTGCCTTTTTCCCAGGACAACCGCCACAAGTGTTCACTCCAGTAACTTCTATTTCCTCTTCTGATACCTTCAAATGCGCATTTCTTCTCTTTCATCACTTTAAAATCAGTTGTTCCGGGGCACATATCCTCAGTTTGCATACATCTAATTAATCCAACTTTCATTAATAAACCTCCAATTCTATATGTACGGTAGTAAAAAATAGTACTTGCACTAATTACACCGTGCAAGCACTATTTCACAATACAAATGTGCTATTCTATTCGCCGCATTCATCATGATGCTGATGTTCATGACAAACGGAACCAGTCGATTTTAAGGAACCCTGCAGGTACGCTTCTACCGCATCCTTAGCGTTACCTTTTGCTCCGACAATAACCTCGATGTTCCTTTCATTAAATATCTCGACTGCACCTCCGCCCATACCACCGCTGATAATGACATTTACACCACGATCGGCAAGAAAATTAGGCAAGAATCCAGGTCTATGTCCAGGGTTAGCAATGGTTTCGCTTTTGAGAATTTGATTGTTTTCGGTGTCAAAAATCATAAACCCTTCGCAATGTCCAAAGTGCTCGGTCACCATTCCGTTTTCGCTTGCTACTGCAATTTTCATCATTTAATTTTCCTCCATTTTTTCTAATATTTTTGCAATCGGCTCAAGCCAATTGCCATCGAAAAGCTCTATCATACCCTTGTCACATGCAGCTGAAATTTTCGGGTCAATAGGTAATTTAGCAAGAACCTTTAAATTATGTTTATCAGCAACTTCTTCAATATGGCTTTCGCCAAATATCTGATAGTCCTTGCCGTTATCAGGGCATTTAAAATAGGACATGTTTTCTACCAGACCGATAATAGGGATATTCATCATCTCAGCCATCTTAACAGCTTTTGAAACAATCATGGATACCAGCTCCTGCGGTGAGGTCACAACGATAATCCCATCAACAGCAATAGACTGAAACACCGTAAGGGGAACATCTCCGGTGCCCGGTGGCATATCGATGAACATAAAATCCACATCACTCCAGATAACATCTGTCCAAAACTGCTTGACGGTACCTGCAATGATTGGCCCTCTCCAGACAACCGGATCAGTGTCATTTTCTAAAAGTAAATTAACAGACATAATATCAATCCCAGTCTTTGTCTTAACAGGGAATAAGCCAAACTCACTACCTTTGGCTTTTTCCTTGATACCAAAGGCTTTTGGGATAGAAGGCCCTGTAACATCCGCATCCAGAATAGCTGTATGATAACCCATTCTGTTCATGGTGACTGCAAGCATAGAGGTAACAAGTGATTTGCCGACTCCTCCTTTGCCACTGACAATACCAATGACCTTTTTTACACTGCTCATCTCGTGCAGTTTTTCGGAGAAGTCCGTTTTTTGTTCTTTTCTTTCTGCACAGTCCTCCGAACAACTGCTGCAGCTTTGATTGCAATTTTCGCTCATATTCTTGCTCCTTTTATTTAGATTGTAATTTTACTGCCTGCTGACAGGTAATCGATGCTATCCCCCATACCAGCTTTCAGCCTTTTATAAGGTTCGATGCCTGTGCAATGGCAGGTATAAAACTTTGCTTTTGTACTCAAGAGGTACTTGACAATCCTATCTGTCATTTCAGAGTCTTCATTGCCACCAGAGCGGCTGGAAAGGTGAAATCCGCCTATCACATAGTCAGGCATTCGTCCTTTGAGCGTGTGAAAATGCTCAAGTATATTTATGATGCCATTATGAGCGCAGCCTGTTACTAATAGGGTTTTCCCGTCTTCCTCTATAACGAGGTTCTGTTCATGTGCAAAGATATCATCTGTCGTTTGCCCATTATACTCAGTGAGCAATCCACGGTTTGATTTTGGACGCGGCTTTCTTTGGGTAATATTAGAGAATACTTGGATTCCACTGTTAATAAAGAAACGGTCTGAGGTGAGGACAATTTGTTTGTTTTGTTTCAGGTTTTCATCAAGACCTATAAAATCCAATTCATCGTTTGGACGGATCGCATAGTGCTTTTCAAAAGCGAGTCGATGTAAAAATACCTCAGCTTTTGTGTTTTCGTGCAGAAAACTTTTTAGCCCACCGCCATGATCATAGTGTCCATGCGAAATAACAAGAAAGTCAACATCAGCAATACTCACATCAAGCTTTTTTGCATTTTGAAGAAACAGCTCGCTTGCACCAACATCAAACAATATTTTATATTTCTTTGTTTCTATATACAGGCTAAGGCCGTACTCACTGCCAAAGTCTTTTGATATCGAGGTGTTTTCAACCAAAGTTTTAACAAGCATGACTTTAGCCACCACCTTTTTCAAAGAGCAGATTCATTGTTTTGTGATAAACCTCTTTAACCGCCGTCCCCGATGTGCAGTCGATGTCTACAATGGTTTGACCATTATTTATAGCTTTAACCGCACCTAAGTCAAAGGGTATCCTGCCAATAAAGGGCAGCCCTTGTTTTTTACAAAACTCTTCAATCTTCTCTGTGTTCTCAATGTTGGTATCGTATTTGTTGATACATACCGCTGTCTTTGTCCCGAATTTCGCTGCTGTTTTTATAACGCGCTCCATATCGCTGATACCTGATATGGAAGGCTCTGCGACTATCAAAACCATATCCACACCGCTAAGTGATGCGATGACAGGACAGCCTATTCCAGGAGATCCATCAATAATGGCCAGCTCAGTATCAACTGTTGCCGCCTTCATTTGTTTTTTTACCTCAGTGACAAGCATTCCGGAGGTACCACTGCCCATTTTTAGTTGCGCTGTTGAAAATACTTTTTCCTTATCATAATACAGCATCAATTCTCCGGCCACAGCAGGTTTCAAAGTTATCGCTTCCGCGGGGCAAACATATTCGCAAACGCCACAGCCTTCACATGCAAAAGGATCCACTTTATATTTTTCATCTATTGAAATAGCATCAAACCGACAGTTTTGCCTACACTGATCGCATTGGATACATAATTCTGAATATATTTCTGCTTTTGGCAATCCATAATAGTCTGTTTTTTCCGGTTCAACATTCCAGCCGGTAATGAGGTGTAGGTTAGGTGCATCTACATCACAATCCGCATAAGCCTTAGCGTTTGCAAGCTTGATAAAAGCACTGGCTATAGTAGTTTTCCCAGTGCCGCCTTTACCGCTAAGGATTAGTAGTTGTTTCATGCTGCACCTCCTTTGTCACCTTGTTAAGCAGAGAAGAAAACAGTTCTCGGTACTTTTCATTTCTATTAACAGCAATTTCCGCATTCGAGTTCAAGGTTCCAAGTTCATTGTCAAATGGAATCCGCCCTAATATCTTTATATTATTTTCAAAACAAAACTTCTCTGCTGGGTTTTCTTCATCCAAGCATTTGTTAAGAACCACCCCAAATGGCTTATTAAATAACTTGACCAGATCGTATACCATATTAAGGTTATGCACACCAAACAATGTCGGCTCAGCTACCAATATACAATAGTCCGCATCTTTGATGCTCTCCATCACGATACAAGCGCTTCCTGGAGGACAGTCGATAAATGTCTGCTTATTTACTTCCGAGTTTTCCTCAAGCAGCTTTTTTATAATAGGAATACCCGTAGCTTCACCGGTGTTCAATATTCCTGTCCATACCGCCACTTCGCCGGAAACCCCTTTTTGCACTTTGCCAATAACCTTTGCTTTCTCTGTTAGTGCCCTTTCAGGACAAACCAAGATACAGCCACCGCAGGAGTGGCACACATCGTCAAAGACAATCAGTTTGTTTTTAATATAGGCAAGGGCATTGAATTTGCAAAAATCAACGCATTTACGGCATCCATTGCATAGTTCATTATCCACTTTTGGAATCTTTACTGATATTTTTTCCACCTGAACCCATTCAGGCTTAAAAAACAGATGTCCATTCGGCTCTTCTACATCACAGTCTATATATGTGGATGCTTTCGCTGCCGCAGCTAAATTTACCGATACCAGCGTTTTACCTGTGCCGCCCTTGCCGCTTAGCACGGCAATCCTCATTTTAATTTCCTCCGTGCCCGTGAAATCCGGCATGAAAATCGCTTAGCAAATTAAGTTGTTCGCCTATAAACGCATCAATGTTTTCCTGTGCTGTTCCGGATATTGATTTGTAAACCAAAACCTCTGCGCCACTTAAAACTTTTTCAGGGTTTTCACCGCAGCGTGGAGTCAGTAACGCCTTAACTCCATGATCTGCAATTACTTGCGCTGCTCTGATTCCTGCTCCGCCCTGGCTGGCAACAGCGGTATTATCAAGATAATAGCTTTCCTTTGTCACAGTATTATAGAAAAGGAAATATGGGGCACGCCCAAAAGATACACATACATTAGATTTTAAACTTTTTTCATCTACCGGAATTGCTATTTTCATAAGAATTCTCCGTTCTTTTAATTTTAAATAGTTGTTGATTGCATTGTGCAATGCACTTGCTCCTAAGTTTGAGCAATGAACCTTATTTTCAGGAAGTCCATCTAAAGCCTGGATAATATCTTCTTCCGTAATATTCAATGCTTCCTCTAAGGTTTTACCCTTTGCTAATACCGACGTCATACTGGATGTTGCAATTGAAGCACAACACCCAAACACAAGATAGCTGATTTCCTCTACACGATTATCTTTTACCTTTAAATAAACGGTCAGATAATCTCCGCAGGAAGGATCCCCGTAGCTTCCTTCAGCATCTGCATCCGGCATACTATGGGCATTTTGTGGGCACATAAAATGTTCAATTACTTTTTCTGAATATATAATCAACCACCTTAATCCGTATCATCTGTAAAACATCTACCACGCCTATGCCTGTGACAACCACGGCCACAACCATTCCCTAACCCTTCACAAAGCCGGTATTCACCGCCCTCAATCAGTAACACCTTTCCATTTACTAATGATTCAGCCAGCTTTTTTCTGGCTTCGATATAAATGCCTTGAACGGTGCTACGAGCAATATTCATTTGCATGGCGCACTCTTCTTGAGTGAAGCCTTCCAAATCGATAAGCCTTATGGTTTCATACTCGTCTACAGTCATGTTTACATGGTTTTCTGCATCGGCAGGTGAATCAAGAGGCCCAAATCTATTGCTTTCAGGCAAACAGCAAACTTTTCTCCACTTCATCGGTCTCGCCATAATTCATCACCTCCATCCTAATCAGAAATAACCAGAGCGTCCTCCGGTTATCCCTGATGCCCATTATAGGTTCTCCAATTGCTTATCAATAACTTCGAGTCGATCTTGCAACATGGTTTTCTGTTCATTCAGCAGCTCTTTTTGTGTTTTTGAGAAGATCTGGTTAATCGCAGAACCTCTACCAAAACCGCGACCGAAACCGCGCCTACAAGCAAGTCCAAGGCCTAATCCCATCCCGATACCAGCTCCATACTTTACTGTATTAGCACCTGTGCAAAGCCCTAATCCTCTTCCAGTCATTGAACCAGCACCCATCGGGCCAGTTCCATCTCTTCTTGGCATGCTTTTCACCTCCTTATGGTTTATGACATATGCCATCTATTCTTATTATACTACTTTTATGGCATATGTCAATAACCTTTGAGTAATTTCATAAAAAATTTAAAAAAACCGTCAATCAAGGAAATTCCTCAAGTGACGGTCATCATTATTGCCGATATAGGTTTTCTAATTGCTTTATCTTATTTTGTTGGGGCTGGTGCTTTTACAACAATCAATTCCAACGTTTCATCATTAAAATTTTTAACGTTCATCTTTGTGTTTACAGGTATTTTCAGTAAAGTACCATTGGAATACTTATGAATTTCCTGGTCATTAAGGCCAATAGAAAGTGTACCTCTTACTACCGTCATATAAACATTAGAATTTGAAAAATGCTCTGGCAACCCTTCATCTTTGTTAAAAACCATGTGTAGATAATGAAGGTTCTCATCATAAATAACTTTTTCTACTGTTTTCTCATTGCCAGTTGATATTTTATATACTTGCTCAATCATTTTATCATCCTCCTAGTATTTAAATTATATCATAAATTTAATATTATTATGTAACTTAGTCACAATACAAAACAATCATATCTATTATATCTATTTTGAGTAGTGAATAGCATCCTTCGGGCACACCTGCTGACAATTAGTACATTGCAAACATATTGAAGTTTCAATTTCAGCCTTTTTATCTGTTGATTTAACCTCTATTGCTTCGGAAGGACAAACTTTCTCACAAAGCTTGCACCCAATACAACTTTCTTTATTTACCTTTTCTGAAAACTTAGCAAATCTTCCAAAAACTTTTTGTAGCGGCCCAAACGGACAAATGAGATTATGAAATACTGCCGGCTTATATCTAAGTGTTATAAGCACCGAAACAGCTAACCAAATGAGTAGGATGGGAATATTTTTATGTAACAATTTTTGTGCAAGCAACATTATTGCTACGCTACCCACCAATGCGAACCATGCAAATTTTCCAGAGCCAAGCCACTTGGGATACTTATCCGTCTGTAGCTTTAGCTTTTTTGAAAGCCTTTCTGTTGGAATCATCAACGTATTCATCGGACAAACATAACCACAATATACTCTGCCAAATAGCAATGCTACTAAGAGACTTACCGCATATAATGCAAGCCAAAGCATCATTTTACCGTTAAGTAATAAAAATATGAATAGTGCAAAAAATAAAATACGTATTGCATTAATAATAAATTTCATAATATTCCCCCATCATTTATTGAATTTTTAATATTATAGCGCTATAATATTAAAAAAGGTGTTACCTTGGTAACACATAGGAGATTCTATATGACTAAGAATATTAATTTAATCAAAAGTACTACATTGATAAAATCTTTATCAGATGATGATATACTTACTAACCTCAAAAATGGAAAGTTTAAAGTCACGTCTTATAAGAAAAGTAGCGTTGTTCATTTTGATGGAGAAACATGCATTAAATTAGAAATAATCTTATCTGGCAAGGTTGTTGTAGATCGCATTGACGAATCTGGAAATATGCTTACAATCTCAGCGTTTTACAAAGATGATATTTTAGGCGGAAACTTATTATTTTCAAAAAGCCCTTATTATCCTATGACTGTATCAACACAATTGCCCACGGATATATTGGAAATTGATAGAGAAGCATTGTTTGAATTGTTTTGTAATAATGCTATCTTTTTACGAACTTACTTGGAACTTACTTCCGACCGTGCATTCATTCTTGGAGATAAGATAAAGCATTATATCAATAAAACAATACGCGAAAGCATTATGAACTATCTCAATTACGAAAGTAAAAAACAAAATTCTAACCACATCAAATTAAATATAACCAAAAAAGCGCTTGCTGAAAGAATCGGAGTTCAACGTACATCTTTATCTCGTGAGTTGGCAAAAATGAGGAAAGATGGGCTTATACTATTCGATACAGATTCGATTACTCTTTTGAAATAATGTAAACCTTATTGCTATTCCAGAGAAAACCGCCAACCAAGACGATGATTTATCTCCTGATTGACGGTCCGTCTTTAAGTGGAGTGTTATCATAAAAGTACAGTCAAAACGACAAGGAAATGATAAAATAAAGAAAACAGAGAGGACTGTACACCCAAATGGCAAAAAAATACACACCCGAATTCAGAGCAGAGGCTGTCAAGCTATCTCAAGAAATTGGCGCACGGCCAGCATCTGAACGCCTCAACATCAATCTTGATACAATGTATACCTGGATTAGCAAGGCGAAGCATCATCAAAGCGAAGTTGATGCCTTAATCCAGAAAAAAGGTGGTACGGTCGCCCTGGCCGATGAAAACAATCAACTAAGGCGTAGACTTCGGGAACGTGAAGAAGAAATCGAAATCCTTCAGGATG
>NZ_FNRK01000041.1 GCF_900107815.1 Eubacterium aggregans | reverse complement strand
ACCTTTTTGGCATATGCCGCTTTTTCTTTGCGTTCTTCGGAAAGCTTATCCTTCAGGTTTTCCTCACGCTTATCATCGAACACGATGGCGGCATTATCAAGGAATTCCTTCTTCCAATTACGAAGGAGATTCGGTTGAATGTTATTCTCGGTTGCAAGGGTATTGAGCTCCTTTTCACCTTTTAACAGCTCAATCACGAGATTAGATTTGAATTTGGCACTAAAATTTCTTCGTTGTCTGGACATGGTAATGAATCCTTTCTTGGTTCTCTTTTTAGTATATCAGATTCATTAATATCCGTCTGAAAAAATGTCTTAATTTATGAGACCATTATATATTTTCAATTCTTAATGGACCATCTTAATATTCTTAAGTAAAATCCCCTTTGTCTTTACTTCCCTTATTTTTTCTTCCTTTATAGAGAAACCACCCCACCCCCGTAATTACAAGGATAAGGAGAACCACCAACACCACCATCGTATACTGTTCAAAATAGGGGATGACGCTTTCCCAGGCATTGCCCAGGCTAGCCCCAATCACCACCAGGACCGCATTCCACACCAGGCTTCCCATCAAGGTGAGGAAGAAGAACCAGGGCAGGCGCATTTTTGCAAATCCTGCAGGGATGGAAATCAGGCTCCGCACAACGGGGATGCAGCGGCAAATCAGGACCGCCCTCCCCTCATAGCGGGCAAACCAATGCTCTGCCTGATCCACCGCCTCCGGTTTCAGATGCAATACCCGGCCAAACCGACCGGCAAAAAGGTGCCGCAGACGCTCAGCCTGAAGCACATGCCCCAGGCCATAAAGTACCGCAGCGCCAGCCAAAGACCCCAGGGTAGCCACCGAAATGACAAGGGGAACGGACAGATCCGTATGAGCCGTCGCTGCGCCGCCAAAGAGCAAAACCACCTCCGATGGAATGGGCGGAAAGATATTTTCTACAAAAATCAACAAAAAAATCCCAAGATAACCAAATTGGTCAATCCAATCAATAATGTAGGCTTGCATAGCAGGTCTCCGTTCATGTTTTCCATATTATACGTTATGAAACCGGATTACTTTGCATCGACTTTATTTTTAATTATTTCTTAATCTATCGTCCCCGATGCTTCGCCTTCTTTTTTTGCTGCTTCAATTCAAAATTCCGCTGGGCCTCTGCTTCCTGACGCTGCCGTCGCTTCTGCTTCTGCTCCCCCTTGGACTGTTCCCGCTGCCTTTGTAAGGCCTGCTGGGATTTGGTGCCGATCCCCAGGGTTTGTAACTGCCTCTTCACCTCTCTTTGAATGCGTTTGGGATTCTTTCTTTTTTCTCTGACCGGGACGGTCACCGCCGGACTAAAATCCAGGCCATCGTATTGGGATAAAATGAAGGCATAAATTTCACTGTCCCTGGGTTCTGCTCCAAAGACAACCTTGGATACCGATAATTTCCCATTTTCTGTGCATTCAAAAACACCGACCCACAAGGGTGCTTCAAAAAAAACCGTTAAGCTTCCCGTTACTTTGTCCATGACAATTCCCTCCTTGGATATGTAATGAACAAAGAATGGACGACCCGGAGGGGAAGGTTACTGACACCATCCCAAGGGATGGTACGGCCGGGCTACCTACCGGCTCTGGTACCTGATGGTACGTTGCGTTTTTATCTTTGCAATTCTATTGTAACCCAAACCCTTTGTCCGTCAAGAATTTCTTTTAAGGATCGATTTCAATCACCATGCCCACACCAACCTCCTGTACCGGCAATGCCGCCATCATCTTAGCCTTGGCTAGAAGAGAGACACAATGACAGGGATACACTGCATCAATGCGATTCGCCTTCAAATAAGCGATGGTCCCATCCAGCTGGGGTGAATCTTCCAAAAGGTGGAATCCTCCGAGAACACCAAGAATACGCTCCTCCCCACACACTTTTTGAGCGTAATCCACAATATTGCAAATTCCGCTATGGGAGCAGCCCGTCATGATAAAAATCCCCTCTCCATTCTGGTAGACCAGGGCACTGTCGTCCCGAAGGGTATCGGCTACCACACATCCCTCCACAATCGTCCTTCCAATAGGCGGACAGGCTTCAAAGTCATTCTCCCGGGGAATCTCCCCTAAAAAGATCAGCCTTTCCGAGAGATGACGCACACCGGATGTCGGCGTATACCGGGTGATCCTTGCGATCTCCGCGGAATTATAGGGTGCCCCTATAAATTCTTCCCCGTCATATTTGGGTATAAAGCAATGGGGATGGGCACACAGCATTACCCCGGAGAGATCAATTTTTTCCTGCAAAAACCGAAGCCCATTAGTATGATCATTATGCCCATGGGATAGGACAATATGGGTCAGGTCCTCCAAATGAATGCCTGCCCGCCGGGCATTTGAAAGCAAAACCTCCGAATAGCCGCTATCGAAGAGCACACGGTTTTCCCCATCCTCAATATAGAAGCTGACCCCTGGCTCCCCGAGGTAATATTCATCAATTAAGGTATGGTTATCCACTAAGATGGTGATTTTCATAAGGCTTTAAGGGATTCCTTAATGGGATGACGAATCACCGTGCGCCATTTTTCCGGGGCAACCCGCCGGGCATCGGAAAGGTATATTTCATGATGACAGCGCGTTTCTGAAAAGTCATTCACATACCCCTGCTCCGCCACATAAGCATCCATAATGGCGACGGTGGCTGGCTCATCATCGTAAAGACCAACGTGGAGAATCTGGGCGCAGAGCCCTTCCTCCACTCCCAGGTACTCTGCCCCAGAGCAATCCAGCTTTTTCTTCTGCTTAACAGACTGCACCGCCCAGTCAAAATCCTTAGGGGTCACGAAATCCGGCAAGCGAATCATGGAAATCCATTGGAAGGTCGATTTGTCCCCGTAATCCACACCAGCCACGCCATTCTGCCACCAGAATCCTTCCAGGGGCGGGACCACGTATTCAAAGAAGCCCTCGATGTGGTAATCACTTTTGTAGCTCATTTTTAAGGTATAGGCTAAGGGATAGAGAATTTCCATGGCCCGCTGGTACTCATCCCCTTCCACATTAGGGTCCCCTGCTCCTCGGACCGCAATGTAATGCATGGGTGGCAGGGTCAAGATTTCTGGTTTCTTTTTTGCCATATAAAATTCTTTGAATTCCTTTTTAAAATCAAAGGTCATGGGTGGATCCTCCTTTATCGATTTCCCTCATCCCGATTTTCATTGTCCCTGAATCTGCTCCAACAGCGCTTTAACATCCTTAGCAATCAGAGGCTGCATCGTCTCCGGATACGGTGTATCGTCAATGTCTGCAATGGCCTGGACCACCATTTCCCGCAGTTTAGGCTGGTAGCTCACCACATCCTTAAGGGCCCCTAAGGCCTGACGCACCACTGTGGGCTTTTCATCCCAAAGGATGGACAATGCCGACGGGAGATATTTATCCAACAATCCATCCTGGTCCCATTTAGCCTGCTTGCAGAGCAGCCGAAAGCCCCTTACCCGTAAATAGGTGCGTTGCTCCTGTACCATGGCGGCAAATCTTTCAGTGAAGGGATAGAGCATCCCGGACTCATCGGAAAGCTGCTCCAGGGTTTGAAGGGCCTTATAAGCCGTGGTATTATCCTTTTCCTCTAAGCGATCAAGGTCCGCCAGCACCGCCTGAAGCTTATCTAAAAACGCCCTGCATCCCTTTACGATATCCTCATAGGTTTCATCAAAGCGGCCACTGTACCAGGGATCCGAAATAGAAGCATCCCTTCCGGCAAAGAATAATAATTTGTAAATTTTTCCGCCGGTGTGTCCCGTGATCCCCTCCATGTTCCTGATGTTGGCCTCATCCATCCCAATTAAATAATCGGCGGTGTCGTAGTCCGAGGCCCTCAGCTGCACCGCCCGTTTCCCCTGACACTCTATCCCATGTTTTTCAAGGACCTCCCGGGCCGGTGGATACACAGGATTGCCTACCCCATTCCAGATTTCTTCCGAGCTGGTCGCTGCCGATTGAATGGAGACGCGATCGGACATTCCCAGCCGATTTACCATGTCCTTTAAGACGAACTCGGCCATGGGGGAGCGGCAGATGTTGCCGTGGCAAACGAAGAGTATTTTAATCATGTTCATCAATCTCCTTGTCCGACAACCGCACCGCCATCATCAAGAATACAGCTTTCCACAAAAGCCACCGGGTGTTGAATCATTTCAGAAACCGCTTCAACGGAAAGTCCCTGGGCCAGATAGCGTCTGGCAATAACCGCCATGGATTCTCCAATCTCAATCATATGGCCATCCGGATCGTAAATCCGAAGGACCCGTTGCTGCCATTCGTGTTTTTTAGGCGGATGGACATAGACGATGGACTCCTGCCCTTCTAAGCGTTTTAAAAATGCATTGAAATCCTCAACCTCAAAATACAATTCCATATTATGGGATTTTGACACCACCGACGATGGATCAATATCCGTCAGCCACGGGAAGTCCTCCTGAATGGCAAAGCCCCCGCTGAAGGTGACATTCTTTCCCAAATCCATGACGACATCTTGGTCAAAGAACCTCTGATAGAATTTTTTGGATACGTCAACATTCTGTACCGCTAATAAGGGTAATTTAAATTTCACCGCATATCCCTCCTCCATCAATTTTTAGTTTTTTTCATTATAGCACAAAAACAAATCCCCATACCTGTGTTTCAAGCACATTGATAATGGGGATTTGCATTGTTTTTTTATCGTGAAATTTCATGGCTGCCGTTAAACCATCCATTATCAAAATCCGATATCCATGCAGAACCATTTGATTGTCATAATCGTAGCATACATATTTAAGGCACTTGCGTGTATACCCCTGGATTGGATCATTGACACCCACATAAAGACATGTTCTCCATAGATATCCAACTGCATCGCCCCTCAAGCAGCTACTGACGCCAGGAACGTAAAGCTGCAATAAAACACCCGACTCCACCGAATATAACTGCAATACCAAGTATTCCCGTTGAGGTTTCAGCATTGACTGCCAAAAGAATCAAGAATCCTCCTAGACATAACAGGACCACCCCCAAACAAAGCCCTATGTAAAAGAAGCGCTGACCGCCAATGGATTTCGATGAATCCGAAAATTCTGAAACGATATTTCGTATTCCTGTAACCAAAAATATGATAAAACCACTAAAAAGGAATAAAAACCCCATTGGCAATAAAAAGAAATTCTCATGTAAAACACCAGCCGCATCAACATACTCAACGGATACCGCCTTAATCCCAATACAGGCAATGCCTAAAAATAATAATGCAGCACCGATACTGATACTGATTAAATTCATCTTTGCCCGGCGATTTTCGCTGCCATCTTTTACTAACTTTTCTGCCATGTTTCCCATACCATCATCTCCTAAAATTAGATAATCAAGGGAAAGGTGGAAAATTTTAGTAATTGAAATCAGAATCTCGATATCGGGCAGGTTTCGATTGTTTTCCCAATTCGAAATCGCTTGTCTGGAAACACCTAACTGTTCCGCAAGTTGTTCCTGTGTCAACTCATTTTCTGTTCGAATCCATCTGATTTGTTCACTAAACTTCATTGATTCCACCTTTTTCTTGTTGATCCAACATTACAGGATTTTTAAAAAAATGACAAGAAAGCAACACTTGCATTGCTTTTTTTAATGACAGCGTGCCTGTCATCCCCTTTTATTCACCGGATTTTACCTTCATTGTCCCCACGTGCCATTGCTTTTGCACTTCTATGACCAGCGGGAAGAAAGATGGGGATACATTTCAGTGTATTATTTCTGTTTTTGCTCCTGCACCCTGAACTGTGTAATCTCACGGAGTAGTTCATAAGGCATAGGTTGATTGTAGGGCAATTGTATGGCCCCCTTGGAATATTTATAATCCTCCAGGCGATCTTTAAAGGCTTCAATGGCGCTGGGGGTCGGGTAAAAACCCAAGTGTCTTTTTTGGCCGGAAAAATGCACCAGATTTCCGTTGAGGACAAAGGTTGCCATTCCCCAGGAAATTTTCTCGGTGATTTCTGGGGAACACTCTAAAATAATCTGCCGCAGGGTTTCCATTCGCTTTTTGATATCCCCGCTGTAGCTTGCAATATACTCCTCCACCGAGGTAAAGGCCGGCTTTGGTTTTTCGCGCTCTTCCAGTGTCACATGGACCGAGTCCCCAGGCTGCTTGCCAATCTTTAAGCGAATCTCCTTTCGGACTCCGATAAGATGGCCAGACGTCCCCATCTTCACCACTTGCCCATCGTAGGGCTCTCCATCAAAGGTTGCGTGCACCAACAGCCGGGATTTCCCAAAGATTGCTTTAATATCAAAGGGTACCTCGACATATGCCGCATCCATCTCCGGTTTTTTTAAGAGAACCGCATCAAATTCAAGGGCTTTCTTCATTTTTTCTCACCGCTTTCATTTCCCCACACCATGCCATTACGTATTCTTTTTCGTTCTTCATTCACTCCAATTTCTTATTGTTGACATTTTCCTCCGCAATATTGCCCCACGACGCCTTAATTGTTTAGCTTTTTAATTATCACCTTCTCCTGTTTAAAATATCCTTTTCTCAATTTTTCTCGATTATCTTTTGTCATAGACTTAAAGCGAATCGTTCTATTCATGTCACGATAAGCTCTATCAATTGCAGTGAAATATTTATTAGACAAATCTCCAAAATAGAGTCCTCTTAAAGATTCTAAAACGGCTTTATCAACCATCATTAATTTTATACACATCTTCAAAACCATTTGAATCTAATATTGCACATCAAAAGACATTTACATAAATTAAACTATCCCGTTAAGTTTACATGATTTTTATTAATCGTATTTTTAATAAAACCCCATAAAGTGCTTATATTTCAGTAAATCGATTAAAGTCGTTCTTTACTTTCTTTACCGTTTTTTGCACTCTTCACTTGGTGATAGGTCAATGAGATTGTGAATGCAGGGAGGCTTGTGGTAACAAGTAACGACAGCTTTTATCATATTGTTGGTTCATACAAATTGATATTTGTGTTTTTAGAAATATTGTCACGTATTACCCTGCAAGGATTTCCATAGGCTATTTTATTAGAGGAAATATCCTTTGTCACAATACTCCCTGCCCCAATGACCACATTATCTCCAATAGTTACCCCTGGCATAATAATAGCTCCTCCACCTATCCATACACTATTTCCAATAATGACTGGTGCAGTTTGTGTTTTACAGAATTCAAAAGAACCATCTTCTTTAGGTTCCCCAAATCTTTCTATTGCATTTGTTGGATGAAAGGCTGTATATATCTGAACATTTGGTGCAATTAAAACATTGTCACCTATAACGATTTTATTATCATCTAAAAAAGTGCAATTCATATTTACTTCACAATTATTCCCAAAATAAATGTTATTACCATAGTCTACATAAAACGGAGCTGTAATCCAAAGATTATGTCCTTTTCTGGCTAATAATTCCGATAACACTTTTTCTTTTTCTTCTAAATTTTCGGAATCAATACAATTGTAATCTCTTACTAAATTTTTAGCCTTATGCCATCTATCAAGTAATTCTCTGTCCCCACAATCATATAATTGACCAGCTAACATCTTTTCTCTCTCAGCCATTGCCATATCCCCACAAATTCAAATTTATCGTTTTGCTACTTTTGTTTTCCTTTTTCCTCCACACGGTTTCCTCCTGTATATTTACATCTATTTTTGTCGGACCATCGACCGTCTGATAAATCAGCATTTCTCCGTGATTATCCATAACATATTCTCCTAATCCTCTCGTTAACCGTTTCTTCGCTGCCTATTTCAACCTTCGATAAACGCCTATTTTATAGGCTTTTACGGCACTTTCTCTACTTTTTTCGGGTCAGCAAACAAACGCACTCCACATGAAAGGAGATGGGCGAATGAATGTCAAATCGTTATTTTTGCCTTTGCTCGTCCTTGGGAATATATCTACCGTATTTTGCCTGTTTTCGGGAATTGATCAACCGTACACCCACCACTTTGCTCTGCTTTTAATGTGGAAATCATTCATCACCAGACCCAGTCTCTGCCAGTTCAATATATTCCTTTAACTTTCTCTGCAACAGCTTCTTATCAATTAATTTCAAATTGTATTCAGAAACCATTGTTGGGGACAAGCTCCGGCTGAGAGCAAACTCTACCACCGCATCATCCTTACTTGCACAGAGGATAACACCAACGCTCGGATTTTCATTTTCTTTTTTCACTTCGCGGTCAAGTGCTTCAAGATAAAGATTTATCTGGCCAACATACTCTGGCTTGAATTCACCGATTTTCAGTTCAAATGCCACAAGGCACGAAAGATCTCTGTGGTAAAACAGCAAATCAATATAATAATCGTGCTTTCCGACCTGTACACGATACTCTTCGCCGATGAAGGTGAAGTCTTTACCAATTTCAAGAATATAATTATCGAGAAAAATATTTCCTGTGGCCCTTCTTGATTCTTCGATGGCTAGTGTCAGTGGTTTCTGCGATAACATATATCTTTCATAATATCCGCTATCAATTTGTCTTTCCAATTCTCTTTTTGAAAGACGCTCTTTAATGTACATATTCATATAAAATATGCGTTCGTCCATAATCTTACACGCAGACATGATTTTGAGATGGTTCGTCCAACTCAATTGTGTCACCAGTGGTGACACTTTCTCCGCGTCCTTATAAAGCTCGTAGAATTGCTTCATTCTATAAAGCCCGCGACGATTAAAACCCTTCAAATCCGGATAATTTTTTGCAAAAAAATCTGCCAGCTTCTGTACAAACGCATCGCCATATTCATTGTTTTCAGATTCTCTGCTAATATATTCGCCTATATCACGATACATTAAAATCAGTTCCTCATTTACCTTACGATATGCCCGCTCTTTGGCTGACTCTATGATGTTAACAATTCTTTAAAATTGTTCATCACGTTGTACCAAGTCACTCATTGTATTCCCCCTTTCCGAATAACCTATTTACAATATCTAATTATTTCAAGCTACAAAGCATAATGTATTCTTCTTCGTTTTTAGCTACAATTTCAAAACCGACTTTCTGATACATTTTAACTGCATAGTTTGCTTCCTGAACCGCGAGAGAAGCCTGCTTATATCCCTTATTCTTCAAGAGCATGAGCATTTGCTTCATCATATCTGTTCCAATTCCCAGACCTCGGTATTCCTTGTATAAGGATATTGCAAAAGAAGGGGTTTCATCGTCAATTTGTCCATAATCATTCATTATGCGAGTCCATACTGCACCAACAATCTTTCCATCAACTTCCGCTACTAATGCGTTATCATCTTTCTTTCCAAACTCACTAATATATAATTGCAATTCAGGCTGTTTTGTAATTGTTCTTTGCGGAAAATCCATGCCTTCCGGAATATAAATTGCTTCATACAAAAAATCTTCCAGCGTCTTATATTCATGTGATTTCATTTCCCTGATAGTATAATTCACTTTTTTACCCCATAACTTCATCGGTGATTATTTCTTTTTCTTTGGTTCCGGCAGTTCATCATACATAGCAATAAAAAGATTTGTCAGATATTCCTTGCTGTCAACATCATCAACCAACAACATCTCTTTTGCTCCCACGTATGGCAATTCATAAGTCACATCTGAGACAAATGAAATAGCTGATTTAACAGGCTTTACCAGTAATCGATCATCATATATACCACCGACAATTTTACCACGATAATAAATAATATACTCACCCATCATTGCTCTATATGTTATCTCTTCCAATTCAGATAACTGTTCTAATATAAAGTCTAAATATGCCTTAGTTGATGCCATATGCTGCCTCCGTCAAATTCAAATTATATCGTTACTTTTCTGCTTTTAACAATGAGTACATATTCATGTCAATCACTTTACCGTTCTTCACAGCATTGCTTCTCAATGTACCTTCATATTGAAATCCTGCTTTTTCAAGTACTCTACAAGATGCAGCATTATATACAAATGGTTCTGCATAGATACGAATAATATCACTTTTATCAAAAACATATTCGCAAATTTGTTTTACTGCTTCAGTCATAACTCCTTTTCCCCAATATTCTTCTGCAATGTAATATCCCAATTCAGCGGTCTTTTTATGAATATTGCCTTGGCGAAAAACGCCTATACTTCCAATTACTTTGTCATCTGCTATGATAGCAAAAGCAAATGTTTCATTCTCATCTGCGGAAAGCATCGCAGAAATATAATCGACTCCGTCTTGTTCTGTATAGGGATATGGCAATCCATCCCGAAGATTGTCTTGTACCCTTGTATTAGAAAGCGCAATTGCTATATCTTCTGCATCCAATAATTTCCATTTTCTTATTTTTATAATCATTTTCCACCACCTCTATCGTTACAAAATTATCTTTATATACTTCTTATCTGCAATGATCTTATCAACTCAACCTAATCAAACAGAAAATACTCATTTAAAGTATATTGATCTGTTTCCACTCTGTCTTCGTGCTTGGCACTCGCCAGTCGTGGACAGCTATCGCATGGTCAGCGTTACCTATAATGGTGCGCTTGTCAAGACAAAAATCCGAAGGATTTATAATGAATAATAGGCAGGTGTGTTAGTAAGGTGTGGGAAGGCAAACAAATGAG
>NZ_FNRK01000005.1 GCF_900107815.1 Eubacterium aggregans | reverse complement strand
TCATTTGTTTGCCTTCCCACACCTTACTAACACACCTGCCTATTATTCATTATAAATCCTTCGGATTTTTGTCTTGACAAGCGCACCATTATAATAACCCGTTGACTCTGACATGGTGTGAGGCATTATGATAATGGTGAGCTCAACAAAACACACGTGTGGAGGAATCGAATGTTAAAAATTGGTGATTTTTCAAAACTATCCAGGGTCAGCATTCGGATGCTGCGCTACTACGATGATAATGGACTGCTAAAGCCTGCGACCACCGATACCTTTACGGGATATCGGTATTACAGTGAGGATCAGCTTCCCATCATTGGGCGTATCGTGGCACTTCGGGATATGGGATTCGGATTAGCGGCAATCCACGAGATATTGGACTGCTACGAAAACCGCTCCCAGCTTGAAAAATGTCTGCACATTAAGCGGGCGGAGCTGTCCGTACTGCAAGAAGAAACAGACAAGCGTTTGCGACTCCTGGATACAGCCATTGAAAGGCTGAGAAAGGACGAAAAAATGGACTATGATGTCAGTATTAAAACCCTGCCCGAGCGTCAGGTCGCCAGTGTGCATCGGATTATTCCCAGTTACGACCAAGAGGGAATACTGTGGGAGATGATGATGAAGGAAACTGCCGGGATGAATTTAATTCCCGGAGATCCCTGCTATTGCAGCGTTATCTTTTATGATGGAGAGTATAAGGAATCGGATGTCGATGTGGAGGCCCAAAAGACGGTGCGGGGTGCGTATCCCGATACCGACAATGTGCGCTTTAAGAAAATGCCGGCGGTCACCTTTGCCAGTGCAACCTATAAGGGGCCCTATGATTTGATTAATGATGTCAATACTGCAGTGGCGGCTTGGGTAGAGGCCAATGGCTATACCTATGATGGCCCGGCCTTTAATATCTACCATGTCAGCCCCCACGAAACACAGAACCCCGAAGAATATGTTACGGAGGTCTGTTATCCGGTGAAAAAACAATAAATAAGAATACCTGCCATCAAAAGCTCTGCTATCGACGATGGGATAGCAGAGCTTTTGGTTGTGTTGAAGCAGAACCGTTGGGTTAGTGGCGCCAGTACCGAAGGGTAAATAGGGCAGAAGCGCCGATCAGAACACTGCCAGCAATGATGGCTCCCAGGAGGCTGAAGCTGCCACTGGCAGGGAGGGCGAAGCCTGGGTAATTTTTAATGGTCAAGGGGAGAATAGCCGAGGTGCTGGATCCATCACTTCCCAGGGAAGCGGTTCGACCATCTACCGTCGCCTGGGCCTTCCCTGTAGAGCCATCTACTGTGGTGATGACAAGGAGGACGGGCCGCTTAAGGAGCTGATACCCTGGGAGGGTCTGGGTTTCGGTTAGATAATAGGTGCCGGGCCCAATACCTCGAATGGTAATTTTCCCTTGGGCATTGGTTTCCAGTACGGGGCTTCCTCCCGTTTGGGGGACCATGCTGCCGGTATAGGCACCACTGACAACGGGGTTGAATTCGAGGACGGTGCCATCGGAACGGGTGAGGGTAAAGCGGACCCCCGCCAGTTGTGTACTGCTTAAAAGGGAAGCACCTTCACCTAATTTTTCAATATTGAGCCCGTAGGTGTAAAGAATACAGGGTGGGGCTTTAATGGTGCTGGTTAATCCATCCCCGGCACGATAATTGAAAGCCGCTGTATTTTGATTTCCTTTTTGACCCAACAGGGCGTCCGCCGTGGGGACCATGGTGTAATGAATATAGAAATTGGGATTCCATGGTGCTGTCTGAGCCAAAAAGTCACTTGAAAAGTGAATGGTTAATGTTCCTTTATCAAGGTTTTGAGTATAATCGACGCCTTGGGTCAGCCGTGTGCCCTGGGCATTGGTACCGCTATAGATGGCCAGAGTATTGGGCAGGAGGCTCAGTCCAGCATCCGCTGTGTCCGTGATGTCAAGGGCCGTCAGTCCGGCGCTGGGACGCTCCATGGTTAGAGAGAGGCTAACACCCACAGGCTTTCCAATATCGGTACTGAGGCGGGTGCCTCCTTCAGTGGTACTGCCGTCCAGGCGTTTTTGAAGGCTCATGGACAAAGGGCGATAAACCGCATAATATTTGGCATCGCTGTTTTGAATCGTTTGCTCCGGAGCATAGGGGGTTCCCGTTCCATCGGCTTTGGTATTCCACTCTTTAAATTCCAGATAGTTGCCCTGGGCATTAATCGTAGCACCGGGGTTTTGAGCCGGGGCAGCACCGACGGAACGACCGGATAGAATTCCTGAGTTAATGCTAACATAGGGATTCTGGGGTGTGGTTCGAATCGGATCAATGAAGAAGGTGTTGTACACCCGGGCTACGGTGATTTGCAGCTTGGCATCTTCGGCCAAATCCTTATAGGAAAGGACTTCACCATTGTCCAGAGGCTGGGTTGCGTTACAGTTCAGGGTGAGGACCTTGGTTCCACCGGTCAGGGTGGCTAACAGATAATCTCGAAGGATGCTTCCTTTTTCAACCACATACCCGGAGCCATCGGGACTCTTAAAAAGATCATAAGCCGCTTTGGTCAGTTGGTAATGGGTTCCGTCAGGAGAGTCCACAGGGCTGGCCGTCGTCCATCCCGTGGTGGTACTGCCTGAGGATAGGCTAAGGTTCGTCACGGCATAGCGGGGCAGACCATCGCTTCCCGGGACAAGCCGATAGGACAGGTACACGGGGGTGCCATCGTTAAAGGTAGCCTGGGTACTAGAAAATGGCGTAGAACTCAGGCTGGATCCTGTGGTCGAGGCACCGATGAGGGCAGCTTCTGCATTCGGGGTGCCATCAGTATTGACCACAGTAATGGAGACCTGGTGGGTGCTATCCTTTAAAGAAATAATTTTACCGTTTCGAATGAAGCGACCATCAGAAAGCTCCCAAACATAATCCATATAGTAATGGCCGTCCTCCCCCTTGACAAATGGGGTCTGGGCTGTCCATTTTTTATCCAAGGCTGAATAACTTCCATTATCCACAGGGTTTTGAATCCAGCCCTGGAGGGTATTGGATGTAATGACTGTGCCAGCCGCCAGGGTATCTGGTGCGAGTTTAGCCAGCAGGGCATGAATCCGATGACTGGTAAGGGGAGAGGCACCGTCGGCATAGTTCAGGCGTGTGCTGGAATTGGTAGCCTTGTTGTAGGTGTTGTCAAAGGTATATACCGCTTTGTTAGGATCAAATTCCCCAGTATTGGGGTCCATAGCGCCATTGGTGTCCAGAATGGGGGCGGTGCTGTAGGTGAGCACTGGCGTCGTTATTGAAGGAACTCCCCGATGGTCATAGGTTGAACCAATGGATTGTTGGACATCGGCACCGGGAGATAGGGTACAGGTGGGAACCAGACGGATTTCCCGTCGGGCAGTTTGATCCCCTTGGGTAACCAGGGCATTGACCCATTCCACTCCGGGTGCCGAATCGACAACGTAGTTTTTTCCACCCAATTGTCCTAGAGTGACAACTGGAAGAGTGCGCTTAAAGGCTGCCCCGGCACCACTACCGATGATGGTTTGGGCTGGACGATAGCCCAGAGAACCGTCGCTTAGGCGGGTGTAGACCCCTAAAGCCCAGGTGAGGTTATCCATGGTCGCCATGGGAAAACGGACCGTAATGTCCCTGACGGTATCGTACACGGTGGTGGGGAGTGCCCGGTTGTTGTACCCGCTGTTCCAAGTATCAAGATAGACAGTGGTGACGGAAGCCAGGGAGTTGGCCTGAACCAGATTGGCATCCTTACCCCAAATGGCTGAATCTCCATCAGAGAAGGCGGTCAGTTGGGGGTAGGAACCCGAATGATAACGCCAGCCCGTGTTATTACTTGAAAAGCCTTTAAATCCAGCGGTGCCTGGGGCTTCCGTCAAACCGGTTTGTCCATCGGCCCCTGTGGTTAGGATACCGATTAGGGTAGTGGTGGGTTGGGTCGATTGGGTATAGCTGTTGCCTCCAAAGCCCTTTTCTCGCATGGCGGAGGTTTGTTTATCATAATAACAATTGGTAAAAACCAACCCATTTCGATAATCTCCGGAAAAGCCACCCTGGGTTCCCGTTTGGCTGGGCAAGGTTTTTAAGGAGCCCACCTCCCCTGCGGCGTAGCAATCGGCAAAGCGATAGGTCGAATTGGTAGTGTTGCCAATGAAACCACCGAGATTGGAGCCAGCGGTAAGGACCCCGACTTGAGCTGTGGTATAGCAGCGGGTAAAGTTTACGGTACCGCTATCTGCTCCAGCGTAAAACCCGCCGACATCCTGGGTACCCTCGCATCGTCCGGTGGTAAAGCAATCGGTGAAGGTGAGGTTGCCCGTGGTTTTATAGCCAAAGAAAGTTCCTGCTTTATCGGCAGAGCAATACACTTTGATATTGGCAAAACATTTTGAAAAGGTGGCTGAAATGGCGTTAGCATTGCCATAACAGCTGGCAAAGCCCCCAGAGTGCCCCCCAGTAATGACATAACCATTGACAACCCCAGTGTTACTGATGGTTTGACCAGTCGTACTGGTTTGAAGGGAAACGGTGGCTCCATGGTTTTTAGCCAGGACATAAGCATTGGTTAAAAAACATCGATCAATTTGGTACCCTCCAAAGGTTAAGATTGAGGCATAAGTATTATTCACCGTCATCGCATTATCAATTCGGATATTACTTAAAACCTGATTGCGAAGGTTCACCGCATCGTGGGAGCCAAAGAGGCTGAGGGGGCGGGTACCGATGCCAGCGTTTGCGGCGGCAGAAGCTAATACGACATTCTTAAATTTGAGGTTTTTAATGGTCGTACCATTTCCCGTCGCTCGGATAAAGCCTGTATCCGAATAAAAATTATAGAGGGTATATTCCTGACCATCAAACTGGATGTTGGTGGTAGCGAAATTGTTGGCATTGGTAGCGTTGGCCAGTGCCGTAAAACGATAGCCATTAAAGTCTAAATCGGCCGTTAAACGAATCCCTTTGTTGTTTAAAGTGGCGGCAGGCAGGTTAAAAACCGCCTGAAGTTCACCAGGAGTAGCGACATTGTACCACAGGCGGGTACCATCGGAAACGGGTGTTGGAACGATGCCGACTTGGCCATTCCAGGGAGTAATGCCCGAAACGGATTGAGGAAAAGCGCCCTGGGTATTGTCCAGAAATTCCTGCTGGGCCAAGGTCCATTCATCATTATACTTGGTGTAGAGGGCATCACCACTGCCGACGTTTATATAATTCATGGCAAATAAATCAGATGGTGCCGTGGCGGTTAGTTGTCCGTTGGCATCCACACCAGCGTTTACTGAACCGGGAAAAAGGCAGAAAATCGCCATGAGTATTAAGATCGTTACGCTTGTGTGGACAGAGAATAAAATAGAAGATTCCAGTGATTTCATAGCTTTTTCCTTATCTGTTCAGGGGTAACCCTGGAATAACTACTTGCGCCGAAAAAGAAGGATTCCACATCCAATGAATAAAATCGTTCCAAGGATGAGAACCATGGAGTAAAGCTGCCAAAAGGTGAGGGTGAAGGACTCTTTCGGCGGTTCTGGCATTCTTTGGCTCTCGGAAATGCGGCTTCCTTGAACCAGGAGACGCTGGGAGTTGATACCCGGCGGGGTACAAGTCACCAGGGTCACTAAATCTTCTCCCGGCTGGATGCGGAGATCCCCAAGGTCCTGGGGATCGACAATCTTCTTTTGGCGAACCTGATAGGCGAGATGTTCACCGATGATATCCAGGTAAAAGACATCCCCGACTTTAAGACCATCAAGGTCCGTAAAAATCCTGGCACCGGGAAGTCCGGCATGGCCAGAGATGACTGCATGGGTATCCCTCCCTCCCACGGGGAGGGAGGTGTTTTCTAAATGGCCGACTCCCGTTGATAGCACGGAATCAGAGGTGCCATGATAGATGGCTTCCGATACGGAGATGGATGGAATGGATAAAATTCCCATAATACTGTTACCTTTGGGATTGAGTAAATCGCGGTAGGGCGTTTCCAGAGTGCGCAGGACATCAGGATCGAAGGGGTCGGTAAGAACCGCGCTATCGGCCAGGGTGCTGTTGTAGGTTCGGGCATCGGAAAGGACTGCTTGCCGTTCGGCTTCAGAAAGTGCTGCCACGGCTGAGTCGTATTGCCCCCATACCTTGTCCTGCTGTCTGTCCCTCAGGGCGTTGCTAATGGCGGGATAAGCCAAAAGGGCCAGCCCTGAGAGCAGGCAGATGAACAGGAGTGCTGGAACAAGTTTTTTCTTCATGGCAGGTATCCTCAGGCCGACTCATCGGCAATGGGTTAAACTTGCTTTTTCTTCCAGATAATCAGTAAAAGAGTCGCTCCGCCAACGAGGGTAATTCCCAGGAGGACCATGGTGATGGTCCCTGTGCTACCGGTAGCAGGCATGTTGAAACCACGATTGTTCTGAATGGTCAGAGGGACCAGGGCGGTAGTGTTCTCACCACCTTCGTCCAGCATAGTGACGGCTTTATCTGAAACTTTAGCCGTGACGGCACCGCTGAGACTGTTTTCCACAGCAATGATTTCAACCTTAACAGGATTCTTTAGAAGCTGATATCCGGTATTGGTTTTGGTTTCTGTCAGATAGTAGGTACCCGGGGCCAGGCCACGGATATTGATTTGTCCGTTTGCGTTGGTGGACAGGCTTTCCTGGGAACCGGCGGCGGTAGATGGCGAGTAAATATCCGATAAATTATGATTAAAGGTCATTGCTGGCTGACCATCGCGGTGGCACGTGAAAGTGACATCTTGAAGCTTGGCCCCATTATCTCCCAGTTTGGATAGCTGAATCCCATAGGTATAAACCTTAGGAGAAGGATGGGCATCATCCAAATTAACCGTTGTGACCTTTGTGGGGGGATCTCCCTTTTTTACATAATCAAAGGCGACGGTATTGGTGTGTCCGTTTTGCCCCATAACGGCCTGGTCATTTAGAACACCCGTATACGTCACGGTATAATCCTGAGTGCCTGCGGTTAAAGTATTTAGATGGGTCGATTTTAAATCAATGGCGAGTTTACCGCCATCGGAAGTAACACTGTAGTCGGTATCCCGGGTGAGTTCGGTTTTACCATCGCCATGGCCAAGATACACTTTAACCGATTGGGGATCTAAAATTAATGCCATATCGGGAGTATCCCGGATGGTCAGACTTGTTAGTCCTTCGGTAGGTACAATCGCGGTAAAGGGGACTTCATAGTTGATGGTGTCTCCGATCGATACGGCATAATTCTTGGTTATTCCATGATCGGTAAGAATTCGTTTATCCAGTTCCGTTAAAGCAGTGGTGTTTTTCGGATAGAGGTTAATTTGATAAAGCCAGCCGTTTCCATTTTGATTGGACATCGGAAGAGAGATTAAGACTGGAAGCGCATTTTGGGTGACATTACTCGGATAGTCTGTCTCAACGACGATGTACAAGCCAAAATCTAAATTTGAAAAAGCGGTTTGTCCATCGGCATTGGTCGGGTGGGGATCAATGTGTCCGGTCCAGTTGGAAATATCTTGTAAATCCCCGGCTTTTTTGCCATTGATCAAAGCTTGGAGTGTTGCACTGGAGTAGACCTCACCAACGGTGATGTTTGATCCGGCCCAACTGGCAAAATCTGAGGAGGTTACCTTGTACTGAAGGGCGTTATCCTCCTGGACTAAATCTGCAACCTTTTGGGTGGTGAAAATGACATTGGCAAGAGGGGTTCCCCCTGTGGGGGCATCAGCGGTGGTGCCGGTTAGTGTGCCAGCAGCTGCAGTGGAGGGGGTGTAGCCATCACCGCCATATTTGGTAATGGTCATACTGCAACGGCCTTTCATCGAATCGTCAATGGTACTTGGTGGACTTGCCGATGCCCCAAGAACAGGGAGACACGACAGTAAAAAAAGAATGAAAAAGGTAATAGCAACAGGGATAATGGTAAAATGAAATTTCCTTTCCATAATGGACTTCTCAGAATACTTAGAATCTTGCCCGATACCAACGCGTAAGAATATCGGGAGCCGAAGGAATAGAAATCAGACCGCTTTTTCTAGAAAAAATCGGCTCTTTCCATGTAATCCCATCAGTCTGGCCAGAGAGGATGGTTCTGTTTAGAGACAATCATCTGATTGATTAGGGCCCATTATAAAACCTTTTGCAACCGAGGACAATCTTTATTAATAAATTTAATATGACTTTAAGGGAACGTTGTTGGAGAAATACAGATAAAACACAGGTTATTCTTAAAAAAGAGATTGACAATAAGGTCCTAAAGTACGAAAATGATTTTAATTAGGACACAAAAGAAAAAGATTGAAAGAGAGGAATCGGATGAATAACCCGATCACTACCCGGGACCCATTAACAGGGCTATTGGATCGATCTGGATTTCTATGCTATGTTGAGAACCAGCTAAAAGCAAATAATGGGGCTCAATATACTATTATTTATGGGAATATCCATAATTTTAAAGTAATTAATGAAATCAGAGGAACCCAGGTTGGGGACAAGGTTTTAATTGACTTCGCAGAAAAATTTTCCAGTTGCTCTCATTTGGAAGCGGCTCGGATGGAATCCGACCATTTTATCCTTTGTATCCCCCTGGAGGATTTTGACGTGGATCGGCTGGTTGGCTTGAGCCAAAATCAATATAAGGACATTCGATATACTGCTCGTTTTGGTATTTATCGCATCCGGGATCTTACAATGAGTGTTAACGCCATGTGTGACCGGGCCAAAGCAGCAAAAAGGTATATCACCGATGAGTATTACGTCCCTTACGCCATTTGGGATGAAACGATGCGGGAAGAAATTGTTTCAGAAGGAATATTGTCCACAGAGCTGAAACCAGCCATTGAAGCTGGAGAATTTGTCGTATACTATCAGCCTATTGTGGATGCTAAGACTCAGGAAATTGCTTCGGCGGAGGCCTTAATTCGATGGAATCACCCGAAATACGGATTTATTTCTCCAGGAAAATTTATTCCTGTGTTTGAAAAAAATGCCTCTATTGCCAAATTGGATTATTTTGTAGGAATCACTGTTGTAAACTTCATCCAATCCCGGCTGTCTGTGGGAAAAGCCATTGTTCCCATTTCGGTTAATGCGTCCCGAATGGATTTTCATAATCATCAGATTGCACATCTCATCATCAGTAAGGTGGATTGCCTCGGAGTACCCCCGGAATTGCTGCGGATAGAGGTTACAGAATCCATTTATGCCCTGGAGCCAAAGCAGATATTGACTGAGATTCAGCAAATGCGGACCTATGGCATCCAGGTTCTTTTAGACGATTTTGGCAGTGGGTATTCGTCCTTTAATACCCTCACAACATTGATGTGGATATCGTTAAAATCGATATGAAATTTATTGCTGATTTCGAAAGCAATCATAAATGTCGCATTATTATCAAATCCATTATCACCATGTGCCATGATTTGGGCTATCGTGTGGTTGCAGAGGGCGTCGAAACCAAGGAAGAATTTGAATTTTTGAGGGAGTCCCAGTGTGACTTTATCCAAGGATTTTATTTTTATAAACCTATGTCTCAAGCTGATTTTGAGGATTCTCTCGATGCGTCTTTATAATGGTTGTGAGCCCCCTTTGGCTATTTGCCAAAGGGGGCTCACAACCTTATGCCTCAAACTCAAGAAAAACGGGTTATAATGGCTACAAAAACGAATTAAAGGGGAGGATAGAATGGAATCACAATCAACGCAACATCGAGGATTGAAACGGTTGGGGTTAGGATTGGTTGTTTTTTTAGTGGTATGCATTCTGGGGTTTTATGCGTATACCTCAGACTACTACCATGCCGATGCTACGGCCCGCGCCGTGATGACGACGGATTCGACCATTGAGGTGGTGGACAATTTAACTATCCTGCACCCGGAGAATCCCAATGGAACGGGTCTGATTTTCTACCCTGGAGCCAAGGTTGAGGCAAAGGCCTATCTGCCACTCTTGGAAAAACTAAAGGTCCAGGGCATTACCTGTGTGCTGGTGAAAATGCCTTATAATATGGCCATTTTCAATCCCGATGCGGCGGATGCGGTCTATGCGGCAGTCCCAGAAATCAGCCGGTGGTATATTGGCGGGCACTCCATGGGCGGGGCCATGGCCAGCAGCTATGCTGCCGGGCATCCCCAGGATGTCGAGGGACTGATTCTCTTAGGGGCCTATATTTATGGAGATTACCTGCCGGAAAAAACCTTGACGGTTTATGGCTCTTTTAACGCAAACCTGGAAAAAAATATCAACTATACGGAAAATATTGTGGTCATTGACGGTGGAAACCATGCTCAATTTGGCAATTATGGGATCCAGAAGGGTGACCCTCTGGCAACCATTAGCTCAGAGGAACAGCAAAATGCAGCGGTGGCGGCCATAGTGGACTTTATGAAAGAGAAATGAGCAAATACAAGTCATTGTATAGACATTATAACATAGAACGGGTATACTGGAATTAATCAAATTGAAAGGATGAACAGTATGGATTTCTTAGAGCGAAAACTTAACCGCAATATTCCGGTACCACTTTATTACCAGCTTAAGGGATATCTTGAAGATTATATAAAAAATGAACATGGTTCGTTAGATGTCCCCATTCCAACGGAACTGGAAATCAGTGAAGCATTTGGTGTCAGCCGTCCCACTGTCAGGCAGGCGATTAATGAACTTGTTGTAGAAGGAAAACTCTATCGTAAAAAAAGCAAAGGAACCTTTATAACAAAGCCGAAAATTAATCAGGATTTTTTAACATCCATTCAAAGTTTTGATGATGAAATGCGGGCAAAGGGTCTAACACCGAAAACAAAGGTACTCGGCATCTATGCCAGAGAGAGTACGGCGGAAGAGGCAGAAGCGCTTCAATTACCCCTAAAAAGCAATGTCCTTTGCTTAGAAAGATGCCGTTATGCCGATAATGCTCCTGTCGTCTATGTTATGACTGTATTACCGGAAAAAGAATGCCACTCTTTAATAGAAACCGATTTTTCTAACCATTCCTTATACAGCATGTTAGAAGACACGCTTGGATTAAAAATCGCCTATGCAACCCGGCAGCTGGAAGCTATCGTTGCTGATATTGCGACGGCTAAGCTTTTAAATGTTGCGAAAGGATCACCAATCCAGTTTATTAAGACAATTACCTATTTGGAAAATGATCACCCCATTGAGTATTCTCAAGCTGCATATCGCGGTGATCGAAGTCAATTTTCTTTTTTATTAAAACGATAATCTACTCTCAACTCCTCGAAAGAGGATTTTTTTATTGACATTATTTTGACGTTACGTTATTATGTAATTACATTAAGTCAATATAGAAAATTGGAGGATATAATATGGAGAGATTAACGGTGGAAGCATTGGCAAATTATTTTGACCATACTCTTTTAAAACCTTTCGTGGATGATGAAAAATTTAAAAAGTTGTGCGATGAGGCCCATCACTATGGTTTTAAAATGGTGGCAATCAATTCAGCACCCGTTGAATTATGTAAATCTTACCTTAAGGATTCACCCGTACACGTTGGAGCAGCTATCAGCTTCCCTTTAGGACAAACAACCATAGATGCAAAAGCTTTTGAAACAAAAGATGCCATTGCTAACGGAGCAGACGAAATTGACTATGTCATCAATATCGTTGAATTAAAAAATGGGAATTTAGAATATATCGAAAAGGAAATGAAAATCATTGTCGATATTTGCCGTCAAGCGGGGGTATGTTCCAAAGTTATTTTCGAAACCTGTTATTTAACAGAAGAAGAAATCGTATCGGTGGCTGAAATTGCAGGCAGAGTAAAGCCCGATTTTATTAAAACATCCACAGGGTTTGGGACGGCTGGAGCAACGGTAGAACATGTTCAATTAATGAAAAATACGGTGGGGGATCGAGTAAAGGTAAAGGCATCCGGAGGAATCCGTGATCTCGAAACCTGCCTGGCCATGATAGAAGCGGGAGCGGAACGGATTGGAACCAGTAGCAGTATAAAAATTCTGGATGAATATCGCGCTTATTTAAAACAATAATATTACGGGGGTAATAAAATGAAATATTTATTAGCACATGATTTAGGGACATCCGGCAATAAGGCGACGCTCTATAGTACAGACGGTCAATTGGTTGGAAGCAGTGTAAAGGCTTATGATCTTCACGTTACCAATAATAACTGGGCGGAACAAAACCCTAATGATTGGTGGCAAGCTGTTTGTCAGTCAACCCAGGAGTTATTAACGGATATCAATCCGGCTGATGTTTTGGGAGTATCTTTCAGTGGACAGATGATGGGCTGTATTTGTGTAGATAAAGGAGGGAATCCTTTAAGAAATGCTATTATCTGGGCAGATATGCGTGCCACGAGAGAAGAAGAATTGATTCGAGAACGAATATCGGAGATGGATTCTTATAAATTGACAGGGCATAAGATCAGTCCATCTTACGGTGGACAGAAGTTAATGTGGGTCAAACGGAATCAGCCGGATATTTATGAAAAAACCTATAAGATGTTAAATGCCAAGGATTATATTATCCTCAAATTGACAGGGCGTTTTGTAACAGAATATACAGATGCGTCTTCGACTAATTTGTTAGATCTCAACAAGCTGGAGTGGTCCGATGCGCTCCTTAATATTATGGAAATAGATGCGGACAAAATGCCAGAACTTCTGAGATCCACAGACATTGCCGGGACTGTTACACCGGAAGCGGCACAATTTACAGGACTATTACCGGGAACACCTGTGGTTTGTGGTGGCGGGGATGGTGTTTGTGCTGCCGTTGGAACAGGATGCACACGGGAAGGGATTGCCCATAGCTGTATGGGGACATCCTCATGGATATCGATCACAACGGAAAAACCCATCTATGATGATGAAATGAAAACTTTCACTTGGGCGCACATCGTACCAGGATATGTGCTACCAACCGGAACGATGCAATGTGGTGGTGGTGCCTTCAATTGGTATAAAGATATTCTTTGTCGGGAAGAAGAAATGATAGCGGCTCAAGAAGGGAAAAGTCCCTTCGAGTTATTGAAAGAGGAGGTAGCATCATCACCGGTAGGGGCTAATGGCCTGCTGTTTTTACCTTATCTTATTGGTGAACGGAGTCCCCGATGGAATCCTGATGCAAAGGGAGCCTTTGTGGGTTTAAAAATGGAAACCCAGAAAAAGGATATGGCCCGAGCTGTGCAGGAGGGAGTAGGGATGAACCTGAACGTCGTTTTAGACACTTTCCGAAAAAATGGCGTGACCATCGAAGATATGCTAGTTATCGGAGGCGGAGCGCAAAGTGATGGATGGCTTCAGATTTTGGCGGATATCTATCGAATGAGGATACAAAAACCAAATATGCTGGAAAAAGCCACTTCCATGGGGGCGGCAATCACTGCAGGGGTTGGCATTGGTGTATTCAAAAACTTTGATGTTATCGATCAGTTCCTAAAAGTAGTCGATACGAAAGTTCCCAACGAAGAAAATGCAAAAATATACGATCGCTTAAAGCCCCTATTTGATGAAAGCTATTTTGGCCTAAAAAAAGTATTTGGTGCTTTATCACAGTTCAGCTAGGCAGAAAATAATAGGAGATTACGTTTTCCTTACGAATATTGAGCAGAGAAGAAAGTGCAGAATATTTTCTGGAAATAAATATCAATCTAAATTATAATGGAAAAGAAAAACATACTTTATAGAGAAGAGAATTCCATTATGATTGATCTCCACACCCATTTTCTCCCCGGCGCCGATGGCTGCGTCGCCACCGCCAAAGAAAGCCTGTCTATTTTGAAAAGTGCCGCAGCCCTGGGCTTTACGGATATTGTGCTGTCGGTCTGTTATCTGCCCCATTTGGGGTATACCCAAAACGTGGCAGAAAATGCAGCGGTCCAGAGAACGTTGCAGGAGATGGTGGATACCGCTGGACTGCATCTGCACCTTCACCCGGGAAATGAAATACTATTTGATAATGCACTACTTAACCGTATCGGGGATGGCGCCTTCTGCCCTCTGGGGACCGGAAAGGTCTTTCTAACGGAGCTGCCCGGGGATGATTCTGTGCTGATATCGCTTTTGGAGCGGGGCTATACCCCGCTGCTGGCCAACCCAGAGCGTTACGAAGCCATCCAGCGTTCCCCGGAAAAGCTGGCCCATTACCGGCGCCTGGGAATGATGGCCCAGGGAAGCCTGTTAAGCTTGGCGGATCATTATGGGAGTGCCGCCCGAAAGACCCTGATCCAGCTGCTAAAGGCGGGCGAGATTGACTGCCTGGCCACGGGTGCCCGGGATGGATCGGCCTATACCCAGTTTGATGAGCTGGCACAACGTGCCCGGAGCATTGTGGGGGAGCAAAAATTTGAGGCGTTGATGACGACGGTTCCGGCACGACTGCTCGGAATAAGCCCCTTTAAGGAAAGGGATGGTACCATCGACGGGATGGCAGCCACAGCTCAGCCTGAAGCCGCCCCGCTTCCGGTGAAGTAAAGGCCAGCCGCCCCTTATGTACGGCGGCGATGCGGCGGACAAGGGTGAGGCCGGTGCCGTGGGGTGCCAGACCGTCGGGGCTTTTCCCACGGGTTGGTGGGGCAGTACCCAGTTGGGCCAGCTGGGAAGGGGTGAGGCCGGGCCAGGCGTTGGTCACGGTAAAGATCACCTGGCGTCTACGGGTGGTCAAGCCCAGAGTCAGAGTGTTTTCTGACCCGTGCCGAAGGGCGTTTTGAATCAGGTTGAGCAGCGCCCGGCGCAGCAGTGACGGATCCGCCCGGAGGATGAGCTTCTCGGCTTCAGCGGCGATGTTGATTTCCAGGGAGGAAGCCAGGCCGCTATTGAGGACTTCGGCACCTAGGGCGCGTAAAAGCGGGGCTGGTGCCACAGATTCCAGACCCAAGGGTTCCATGGCATAATCCAGGCGCATGGTCAGGTTTAAATCTGAAATCAGATCCCGGACATTTTGGCTGGCCGTCAGAATGGCATTAGCGTCCTGGGCCACCGGGCCACAAAGGGTAGAGTCTGTGGAGAGGGCCTCTGCCTTACCCATGATGATGGCAAGGGGTGTGCGAATATCATGGCTGATGCCGTCAATCCATCCAGATCGTGCGCGGTCTCTTTTTTTTTGCCCGTAATGGAGAATGAGGATGACCAGAAGGATGACCGAGATGAGCAGGGTGAAGAAAAAGGTTGGAATTCCCCGCTTTAACAGCTCCATAATGGCAATGGAGATGGTGAGGTTATATTTCCACTGCATCCCCGGGGGGCTACCAGCCACTAGAAGGCCATCCGCCCGATTCCACACCGTCACGGGGTAATCCCCCAGATACCAGTGGGTAAAGCTGGCCACATCCGATAGGGTGTAGTGATCGGGGATATCCTCGGGCTTGTTCTGGGACCAGATAATCTCCCCCTCATCGTTTATCAGAATGGCCCAGGCCGAGTATTCTGAAAGCAGGTCCTGACACTCCGGGGCCAGGGTATAGCCGCCGGCATCGGTGGTGAGTCCCTGGGACAAAAGGCGGATGGGGACTGCGGCAGCTCCCATGTCCTGATGGGTGAGATAGCCGGCGTAGCCTGCCAGGCCAAGAAAGGCCACCATAAAAAGCCCGAGGGAGAGGATGAGGGCCCCTGAAAAAATTCCGATTCCCCGGAGTAGATGTTTAATCATGTCGATCCTCCACCACAAGCTTATAGCCCAGCCCCCGGACGGTTAAGAGTCGGGTGGGATGGGAGGGGTCCACCTCGATTTTTTTGCGCAGGCGGCGGATGTGGACCATTAGGGTGTTTTCGTAGCCGATGAGCTCCCCCTCCCAAAGGGTGGCGCAGAGGGCATCGATGGTGACGATTTTGCCGCTGTTCTCCCACAGCTTTTTCAAAAGGGCATACTCCTTGGCGGTGAGGCGTTCCTCACGGCCACCGTCATGGGTGATGGTGGCGCTGTCAAAATCCACCAGGATATTCTCCAGTCTCAGGTGATGGCCAGTGTCGGACCCGTACACCCGGCGAAAGACGGCGGCGATGCGCAGCTCCAGCTCCTTTAACAGAAAAGGCTTGGTAATATAGTCGTCAGCCCCCAAACCCAGGCCCTTCAGCCGGGCGGCATCCTCGTCCCGGGCGGAGAGGAAGAGCACCGGCAGGTCTGGCCGCACACGGCGCAGGGCACCAAAGAGGGAAAAACCATCGCCGTCGGGGAGCATGATATCTAAGAGCACGGCGTCCGGGGCGGCAGCGTTAAAAATATCCAGGGCCTGGGCACAGCAGGTGGCGGTGTCCACCTCATAACCGGCCTGGACGAGGTGCTTAGCCACCATCTGCCCCAAGGCGGGCTCATCGTCTACCAGTAATATCTTTCGTCCCATTTACCGTCCCTCCAATTCGTTAACATAAATCTATTATAATCCACAGGCCCCTTTAGACCAAGATGTCAGGGCCTTTTTTAATGTAAATGTCAGGATGCCGTCATGGAGGCGTAAGCCGGAGGTGGTAGAATTGAGGAAACGAAAAAAGAAAGAGGTACGCCGATGGATATTGTACAAACCCAGGATTTACGCAAGCGCTACGGTAAGGTAGACCGGGTGTGTGACTTAAGCCTCCATGTTCCGGAGAAAAAGGTCTATGGTTTCTTGGGTCCCAATGGGGCGGGAAAGACAACTACCCTTAAAATGATATTGGGACTCATCCACCCCAGCGATGGCGGGGTGACCCTCTTTGGGCAGCCCATGGATGGGAAAAACAGACTGTCCCTCCTCCGGGATGTGGGCAGCTTAATTGAAAGTCCCAGCTATTATGGGCATTTGACGGGTCTTGAGAATATGGTGGTGGCCGCCCGGATGCGGGGGCTGGGAATGGCAGAAATTGATGAGGCCCTGGGGGCCGTGCGCCTGTCCGAGGCCAAGGATCGACGGGTGCGGGAATACAGCCTGGGCATGAAGCAGCGCCTGGGTCTGGCCATCGCCATTCTGGGGCGGCCCAAACTGCTGATTTTAGACGAACCCACCAATGGCTTAGACCCCGCAGGCATCCAGGAAATCCGGGAGCTGATTATTAGCCTGCCGATACGCTACGGCATGACGGTTCTGATTTCCAGCCATTTGCTGTCGGAAATCGATCAAATGGCCGATGTGGTGGGGGTCATTAACGAGGGACAGCTGATTTTTGAGGACAAACTCTCTGCCCTCCACGCCCTTAGCCAGCAGGCCTTGGCCATTCGTACCACGGACAACCACGCCGCCGGGGAGCTTCTGACGGCGGCAAAGGTGGCCTGGCAACGGTCTGAGGACTACCTGCTGCTCAATCGCCTAAGGGACGACAATGTGGCCCGGCTGAGCCAGATCCTGGTGGCCAAGGGCATCGGCCTTTTGCGCATAGAGGAACGCCAGAGCAGCTTAGAGGATATCTTTCTGCGCATTACCGGAGGGGCGGTGAGTCTGTGATGCTGTTCACCCTGGAATTTTATAAAAGCCGGCGGCGCCATCTCTTTCTGGTGGAGGGATGCTTTCTTTTCGCCATTCTCTTTTACTTTGGTTTTGATATGGCCCGGATGGATCCCATTAATGGCTGGATGGATGTAATCTACACCGTTCCCATTTTGGATGCTCTATTCCTGCCCCTTACCCTGGCCCTGGTGGCCAGCCGTCTGTGTGAGGCGGAGCACAAGGGACAGACCTTTAAGTGGCTTTCGACCACCGCAAAGCCCGGGGCCATCTACGATGCCAAGTGGCTGTGCGGCGGGGTGCACGTACTCCTCGTGGTTGTCCTGCAAACCCTGTTCCTTCTGGTGATGGGCCTACTTTTAGGCTTTCCCCGGCCAGTACCCCTTGGCCCCCTGTTTGGTTACAGCGCATCGGTGCTGACGGTAAGCCTGACCATCTACAGCCTGCAATACGGCCTATCCATGGTCTTTGCCAACCAGATGATTCCCCTGGCGGTGGGAGTAGTGGGTAGCTTCATCGGTCTTTTCTCCCTGTATTTTCCCCAGGCGATCCAAAAGCTTTTGCCCTGGGGCTATTACGGCGTGCTGGCCGTGGTGGGAATGGATTGGAATCCGGCAACCCGTGTGATCCGCTATTATTGGGCGAGCTACGATTATCTGGGCCTGGCTCTGCTGGGACTATGGTTCATTGCCATCTTTGGTGGATTCCGGGCGATCTTTGTCCGACAGGAGGTTTGAAAATGGGATTTAAACAGGCTTTTATGGCTGAATGGGTTAAGTTTCGGCACAGTCCGGTGTGGCTGGCCTTCGTGGTGATGTTGGTGCTCTCCGCCTTCATGGGGACCGTTAACTACCAGGCGAATGTGGCGGTCCTCACCCAGGGCTGGGTGAGCCTGTGGACCCAGCACACCCTTTTTTCCTGTGCAGTGTTTCTTCCGGCGGCCCTGGGGGTACTGTGTGCCTGGCAGTGGCGGTTAGAGCATACCGACCACAGCTGGAACCAGATTATGGCGGCGCCCCTTGGACTGGGGGCCATCTGGTGGGCGAAGCTGTGCTGGGCGGGGGTGATCGCTCTGGGAACGGCGGTTATAGTAGGGCTTTTTTATATTGTCGGTGGTGTCCTCATCGGTCTGCCCCTGGGGGATTTACCACCAGAGCTGCCGGGTTGGCTGTTTTTCGGATTTCTGGGCATGGTGGCCATTTGTGCCTGGGAGGAGTTTATTGCCATGGTGATCCGTATCTTTGCAGTGCCGGTGGCCATAGGTCTCTTCGGGGGAATTGTGGGGCTGTACATCACGGCCAAGGGCTTTGGCCTGTACTGGCCCTGGGCTTTGCTCAGTCTGGGAATGCGGGCCAATAATCCCAATCTGGAGCTGGCGGTGGCCCCTTTTGTCCTGCTGTGCCTTGTCTTTACTCTGATTCCAGGGGCTATTGCCCTGGGCGGTGCCAGAGTACGGGATGTGCGGTCGGAGTAAATGAATCCTAAATGGATTTATGATAAAATAATATCCCTTCTTTTGTAAGGAAGATAGGAACACGTTTAATGAAAATAAAAAATGGAGGGACAGCATGAAATTAGGGATTATACGGTGCGCACAGACAGAAGATTATTGTCCGGGGACAAGAGATTTTGCAGTGATCCGGGAAAAGCAAGGGGCTTTTGCGGGGGGAACCGAGGAAATTGAAATCATTGGCTTTATCAATTGTGGGGGCTGCCCTGGGAAAAAGACCGTGCTGCGGGCCCGGGAGCTGGTAAAACGGGGGGCAGATACCATCGCCTTTGCCTCTTGTATCCAAAAGGGCATGCCCATTGGGTACCCCTGTCCCTTTGCGAAAAAGATGAAGGATGTGGTCCAGGAGGATTTGGGAGAATCCGTCCGATTTTTGGACCATACCCACTGAGGTTATCTAACTAAAAAAATACCCTTCGGTTTTCAAAACCAGAGGGTATTTTGGTTTAAAATAGGGCAAAGGGATGAGACTGCGGCATCATGCGCTGTGGGGATAGACCTCTCCCTTAATCATGACATTGACGATGTTTAACTCCCGATCCAAGAGGACCACATTGGCCAGACAGCCTGGGGCCAACTTCCCAAGCTGGGTCTCACCAATTCGGCGGGCGGGGTTTAAGGTGGCTGCCTGGACGGCTGTTTCCAGGGGAATACCGAAGGATACAGCCTGGCGGAGGCAATCCATGAGGTTGGTGGTGGAGCCGGCAATGGTGCCGCTCGAAAGGGTGGCCCGTCCGTTAACAACCTTGACAGGCTGTCCCCCCAGGCTGTAATCTCCATCGGCCAGTCCGGCAGCCCGCATGGTGTCGCTAATGAGGATCACCCGATCTGGGCCGAAGAGCTTAAAGGCCGCTCGGACCATAGAGGGATCGATGTGAATGCCGTCCGAGATCAGCTCCACCGTGGCATCCGGCTGATCAAAGGCGGCGCCAACCACACCGGTTTCCCGATGGCCAAAGGGTGGCATGGCATTGAAGAGATGGGTCACGTGGCAGGCTCCCACCTCGAAGGCCGTCCGGGCCGTGTCGTAATCCGCCGTGGTGTGGCCAAGGGCCAGGACGGTTTGACCTGCGGTGTGATGGATGAAATCCATGGCTCCGGGCAGCTCCGGGGCGATGGTCATTAAACGGATACTCCGGCCAGATGCTGCCATGAGGCGTTCAAACATTTTTCGGTTAGGCACTTGGAGGTAATCGGCGTTTTGGGCGCCCTTTTTTTCCTTGGAGAGAAAGGGGCCCTCCATATTGATGCCCAGGAGCATGGCACCGGACTTAGGCTTGTGGTCCCTGGCGTTGGAGAAAATATCCGACAGCTGGGCTTCGGGCAAGGTCATGGATGCCGGAGTAAAAGCGGTGATGCCGTTTTGGGCCTCGTACTGGGCAATGGTCGCTAAAGATTCTGGGGTGCCATCACAAAAATCTGCATCCATGGCGCCGTGAAGGTGAAGGTCAATGAGTCCAGGGATGGCATAAAGTCCCTGGGCATCCAGTACGGGATGGGATTTTGCCCCCGGGCCAGTGGCAATGATTGGCCCATCGATGACCAGGTCCTGCTGTTTAAAGCGGCCATCGGGGGTGAAGACCGCTGCGTTTTTAATGATCATGGTGGACTCGCTCAATAACGGTCATGGCGGCTTCATCGGCCACAACCATCAAGCCGGAATGAAGCTGGAGGATGGAAGCCGGGACCTGGGGGGTGATGGGGCCGTACAAGCTTTGATACAGGGCTTCCGCCTTGGTGGCACCACTGACCACCAGCAGAATGCGTTTGGCCTGCATGATCGCCTTGATTCCCAGGGTGAAGGCGTATTTTGGCATAGCTTCTATGGTGTCAAAATACCGGGCATTGGCGGCGATGGTACTCTCGGTTAAGGCCACACAATGGGTTTCCCGTTCAAAGGATTCACCGGGTTCATTAAAACCAATATGGCCATTCTGCCCCAAACCCAGGATTTGCAAATCGATCCCGCCGGATTCATGGAGAAGGGCGTTATACCGACGGCATTCCGCGGCATCGTCAATGGCCATGCCATTGGGCAGTTGGGTATTGGCTTTGTCAATATTAATATGATTAAATAAATGGGTGTCCATGAAATAGCGGTAACTCTGGGGATGATCACCCTTCAGCCCCTTGTATTCATCCAAATTGATGGACTTTACCCTGGAAAAATCCAAATCGCCCTTATTATACCACTCCACCAGATGTTCATAAAGACCGATGGGGGTAGATCCTGTGGCCAGACCGAGGATACAGTTCGGTTTCATAATGACCTGGGCGGATACAATATTAGCAGCCTTGCGGCTGAGGGTTTTATAATTTTCTGCACGATAAAATTCCATAATAGCTCCCTTCATGGATAACAGTTTCCTATAGCATAGCGAAGAAGAGGGGGCTTTTCAATTGTTTTAGTAATACAGAAAGAACTTTCAGGCTGGGCTAAGAAAAAAGGTGAAAGAAGGGAGAAAATTTGTTATGATGGAACCAAGAGTCATGGATTGAGGTGTACACATGAAGGATTACAAAAAAACAGTGGTTCCGGTGATCGAAAAGGCCTATGGAGAGATGACCGCAGTGGAACGCAATATTGCGGATTTCTTCATCCATAATAATGAAGAAATGGATTTTTCAGCCAAGAGTATTGCCGCCCATCTCTTTGTTTCAGAGGCGTCCCTATCCCGCTTTGCTAAAAAATGTGGTTTTAAAGGGTATCGGGAATTTCTATATCACTACGACAGTACCTTTACAAAAAATGAGAAAACCATTGATGATTTGACCAAGGGGGTTCTCAATACCTATCAGGAACTCCTGAATAAAAGCTATGCCCTGGTGGATGAAAACCAGATGCGCCGCATCGCCCTGCGCTTAAGCAAAAGCCCCCGGGTCTTTGTTTATGGCATGGGGAGTTCAGGTTTGGCGGCCCAGGAGCTGAAAATGCGTTTTATGCGTCTTGGTCTGGATGTGGAGGCCATCGTCGATTCCCATATTATGAAAATGAATTCTGTTCTGGTGAATGAGCGGACGCTGGTCATCGGAATCAGCATCAAAGGAAAAACCCAGGAGGTGCTCAGCTCTTTAAAGGCAGCCAAAGCCCATGGTGCCAAAACCGTATTGATTACAGGTAATGCCGCTCCAGGACAGCATCAGTACTGCGATGAGCTTTTACCCATTGCCCTCACTAAAAATTTAGAAGGAGGGAGCATTATCTCTCCCCAGTTTCCCATTCAAATTATGGTCGATATTTTTTATGCGTTCTTTTTAAATACCGATTTTACGAATAAAACCGCTCTGCACACAGAGACCGTCGGAGCTTTGAAGAAATTGGCAGATTGAAACAAATTGAATTGAAAGTCAGTGCAAATGCGCTGGCTTTTTTGTATGTGACGGTTTCTTAACTGGGCTGAAAGTTCTTTCTATAATGAACCGAAATATTGAAATTAAAAACAAACTTCGCTATACTGAGTGCAACAGAAATCAAACAGAGATGGAGAGCATTGAAATGAGTCAAGAAGACAGTTTAAACATAAAGGGACATTTGATTGTCTCCTGTCAGGCGTTGCCCAACGAACCGCTGCATTCTTCTTTTATTATGGGAAGAATGGCCCTGGCGGCTGCGGAAGGCGGGGCCTATGGTATTCGGGCCAACACACCTGAGGATATCGAAGAAATTAAAAAAAATGTGACACTGCCCGTTATTGGGATTGTCAAAAAAGATTACCCGGATAGTCCGGTGTATATTACACCAACCATGACCGAGGTGGATGTCTTGGTGGCAGCCGGGGCGGAGATTATCGCCATGGATGCTACGGTCAACCAACGACCGGGTGGATTGGATTTGGAAACATTTTTTAAAGAAGTGAAGCAGCGCTACCCCAATCAGCTATTCATGGCTGATTGTGCCACGGTAGACGAAGCGGTCGTTGCTGATGGTTTGGGTTTCGATTTTATCGGGACAACCCTGGTGGGGTATACCGCCCAGAGTATTGGGGATCGCATTGAGGCGGATGATTTTAAAATCATCCGGGAAATCTTAGAACACGTCAGCCACCCGGTGATTGCCGAGGGAAATATCGATACCACGGATAAAGCCGTGCGGGTGCTCGATTTAGGGTGCTATAGTGTGGTGGTGGGGTCCATCATTACCAGACCACAGCTCATTGCAAAGCGGTTTTCAGAACGTATTGAAAACCGGGACTGAGATTATTTTTTCGTTTTTTTAAGCCGACTGTGGCTTTGAGCAATAAAGAAATATAGGAGAGTTTTATTATGAAAGGTATTTATTCTGCATTATTAGCTTCTTTTGATGAACAGGGCAAGATTAACGCCCAGGGAATCCGGGAAATCGTTCGGCACAATATTGATGTGATGAAAATCGATGGTCTATATGTCGGGGGGAGCACGGGTGAAAACTTTATGCTTTCAACCGAAGAAAAGAAAGAAATTTTTGATATCGCCAAGGATGAAGCTGGGGATCAGGTCAAGCTCATCGCCCAGGTAGGGTCCATCAATGTTTATGAATCCATGGAGCTGGCGAAGTACGCCACCAAGCTGGGGTATGATGCCATCTCAGCGGTTACCCCTTTTTACTATAAGTTTAGCTTTGCGGAAATCAAGGAATACTACAATATGATTATGGAGGGCGTGGATAATGAGCTGATCATCTACTCCATTCCCTTCCTGACCGGTGTGGACATGAGTGTGGAACAATTTGCAGAGCTCTTTGAGAACCCCAAGATTATTGGTGTGAAGTTTACCGCCGCCGATTTCTTCCTGTTGGAACGGATGCGCAAGGCCTTCCCGGATAAGCTGATCTTTGCTGGCTTTGATGAGATGATGCTGTCTGCTGCGGTTCTGGATGTGGATGGTGCCATTGGTTCTACCTTCAATATTAATGGGATTCGGGCAAGACAGATCTTCGAGCTGGCTAAGGCAGGTAAGATTGATGAAGCCCGTGCCATTCAGCATGTGACCAATGATCTCATTGCCGCAGTTCTGGACAATGGCCTGTATCCCACCATTAAGTGTATCCTGGAAGAACAGGGTGTCCATGCGGGGTATTGCAGGAAACCCATGGCCAGTGCCACTGAGGAAACCCGGGCCAAAGCGGTGGAAATTTACAACACCTATATTAAATAAGGGAAAGTGGGGGAATTATTATGCAAGGTTTTACAATGATCGATTTGATCATTCTCATTGTGTATTTGGCAGCGGTGCTCATTATCGGGCTGGCCTTTGCCAAGAAGGATATGGAGGGGAAGGAGTTTTTCAGAGGGGATGGCACCATTCCCTGGTGGGTCACCTCAGTGTCTATCTTCGCCACGCTGTTAAGTCCTATTTCCTTCCTCTCCCTTGTGGGGAATTCCTATGCAGGGACATGGATTTTATGGTTTGCCCAACTGGGGATGCTTATTGCCATCCCGGTGACCATTCGATTCTTCCTGCCCATGTACAGCCGCCTGGATATCGATACGGCTTATGAGTATTTGCAGCTTCGCTTTAACAGCAAGGGGCTGCGCATCCTTGGGGCCATTATGTTTATTATTTACCAGGTGGGTCGGATGTCCATCATTATGTACCTGCCATCCATGGTGCTGTCGAATCTCATTCACGTGGATGTGAATATCTTGATTGTGCTCATGGGGGTTGTCGCCATTATTTACTCCTATGCTGGCGGGATTAAATCCGTGCTATGGACTGACTTTATCCAGGGATGTGTGCTGATTGTAGGAGTTGTTTTCTCCCTTATTTACCTGGTTGCCAGTATTGACGGCGGGATGGGTGCCATTGCAACCACCTTGGCTAATGGGAAATTCCTATCGGATACCCAGGCCCTTATCGATCCCCAGATTTGGAAGGACAGCATTCTGATTATCTTAATTGGGGCAGGCTTCAATACCTTCTCATCCTATGTGTCCAGCCAGGATATTGTCCAGCGGTTTACGACGACTACGGATGTTAAAAAACTGAATAAGATGATGCTGACCAATGGGGCGCTGTCTATCTTTATTGCCACGGTATTTTACTTAATCGGAACCGGCCTTTATGTTTTTTATGGTCAGAATCCAAGCCTGGCTCAGACGGCCCAGCAGGACCAGATCTTTGGCTCCTTTATTGCTTATCAGCTGCCGGTGGGGATTACCGGAATTCTGCTGGCTGCCATTTATGCCGCATCCCAGTCCACATTGTCAACGGGGCTGAACTCTGTGGCTACCAGCTGGACCCTGGATATCCAGACCATGGTTTCCAAGAAATCCCTGAGCTTTAAAACCCAGACCCGCATTGCTCAATTTATTACCCTGGGAGTGGGTGTTCTGTCCATTGTTGTGGCGATTATCCTGGCCAACGGGGAAATTAAATCGGCTTACGAATGGTTCAATGGCTTTATGGGGTTGGTATTAGGGGTTCTGGGCGGCACCTTCGTCCTTGGCGCTTTCACCAAAAAAGCCACCAATGTGGGGGCCTATGTTGCCTTTGCAGTTTCTGCCATCCTGGTGGTTTTCCTAAAATACAGCGGAGCGGGCGTATCCATCTGGTCTTACTCCATTATCTCTATTTTGGTCTCCCTCATCGTGGGTTATGTGGCAAGCTTGATCCACCGGAAATTGGTTCCTGAACAACAAATCTGCGATGTCCGAACCACTATTTTTTATCACAAGGGAAAGAATATTGCCCTTGATGAGGAAAAGGCAGGTGAATAATTATGATCTTTGGACAACTTGACGGGGCTCATCCGTATGGCTTTTTAGACAAAGCCATTCAGAGATGTTTTGATTATTGCCGGGAAACGGATTTAAAGGCTCTGGCCTTAGGCTCCTACCCCATTGAGGATCAGGATATCTTTGTCAATATTGTCTCCTATGAAACGGGCACATCCCAAGACCGCAGCTGGGAAGCCCACCGGAAGTATCTGGATATCCATGTGATGCTGGATGGAACAGAAACCATTGAAATGGCCTTTATTTCAAAGATGGATCAGGGGACCTTCGACCCGGATGCCGATAACCTCCCTCTCACAGGGACGGCACAATGTGGCATATCCCTGATGCCCGGAGATTTTCTGATTTGCTATCCAGAGGATGGGCATAAGCCTGGGGTCTGCGTGTCGGATCCCCAGGTCATTAAGAAAGCGATTTTCAAGGTACGGATATGAAACCCTATCTCTGTATTGATATTGGAGGGACGGCCATTAAGCACGGACTATTCTCCGAGGATTTTAAGTGTATGGCTAAAAAGAAGGTGCCGACCCATAGTGCGGCAGGACCAGAGCCCGGTGTGTTAGAGCAGGTTTTCACCATTATAAAGGATTGGCAGGCCCAAACAGAAGTTGAGGGGATTGCCATTTCCACGACGGGGATTGTCGACCCAAAAGCTGGCCAGATTATTTATGCCTCAGAGGTCATGCCGGGTTACACCGGGACAAAGCTGAAGGCACCTGTGGAGAACGCTTTCAATCTCCCCTGTATCGTTGAAAATGATGTGAATTGCATGGGGTTGGCTGAAGCCAACCTCGGGGCAGGCCGAAGTGCCCAAAGCTGTCTATGCATCACCGTGGGAACAGGCATTGGGGGATCTTTCATCTGTGGTGGCGAGATATTCCATGGCTTTAGTAACAGTGCCTGCGAGGTTGGTTATCTCCGGGTACCTGGTGGGGTTTATCAGGATTTAGCATCCACCAGTCAGCTGGTTAAAAAAATTGCCGAAGGCCGGGGGATCTCACCCTCCTCCATCAATGGCTTCCAAATTTTTGAAGAAGCCCGGGCAGGGGCCAAGGATTGCATCATCGCCATTGATGAAATGGTGGATATCCTGGCAGATGGTTTGGCCAACATAGTCTATCTCCTTAATCCAGAGATGGTCATCCTTGGTGGTGGTATTATGGAGCAGCGGGATTATATGGAACCCCGCATTCAGTCGGCTTTATCCAAACGGATCATCCCGGTGGTGTTTGATCAAACCCAGATCGCCCTGGCACAGCACGGCAATGATGCGGGTATGCTCGGTGCGCTGATGGTGCTTCTGCGTCAGTTAAAAGAATCGAGCGAAGGATAAAAAGGCTTCACTATACGGAGATGTAAAAAGAGAGGGTACCCATTACAGGATATCCCCTCTTTTTTACATGCGGTGTATTGATGGAATTTTTTGTGTTATTGTGCCTGGGGGGCACCAGTCTGGGTTTGCGTCACGATGCTCTCCATAATATCCATGGTCAGGGCGCTGCTGACATAGCCGTAGATATTCCCCTGGGAGTCGATCATATAGGTGGTGGGATAGGCGCTGATGCCATAGGGGATGGTGGCGGCGGTCCCCCCTTCATCCATGACCACCGGGAAGGTATAACCATTATCCGAGAGGAAAGACTTGATGTCCCCCGCACTGCCTTCCTGGCCCACATTGGGGGAGGCTACCCCTAGAACGATGAGGTCCCCCTGGTTTTTGCCATGGGCCTCATAGAGCTTTTGGATGTCCGGCATTTCACCCCGGCAGGGGGGACACCAGGTGGCCCAGAAATTCAGGAAAACCGTTTTGCCCTTATAATCCGAAAGGCGATGGGAGACGCCATTTTGGTCGGTCAGGGTAAAATCTGGGGCGGGGGTTAAGGCTTTGGTGCTGGGGACAGGGGTAGTCTGTGGGGTTGGGGTGGCTGCCCCTTGCTCCTGGGTGGTGGAATTGGTGGTGCCCACATTGGAGAGATAGCCGGTCAGCCCATTCATAAAGCCCGTTAAGGTCATCAGGCCCATGAGGATGAGGAGAATGGCCCCGGCCTTTACCGTATAGCGGACAATGTTTTTATGCTTTTTAAAGAAAGCCAGGACCTGGGCGGTAAAGAGTCCCACGGCGAGGAAGGGCAGAATAAAGCCAAGGGTGTACACACCGATGAGGAGAAAGCCATCCGCCATTGTACCCGCAGACCCAGCCATCAGAAGGACGCTGCCTAAAATGGGCCCTACGCAGGGGGTCCAGGCGAAACTAAAAGCAAACCCCAGGATAAAGGCACCCAGGGGACCCATGGCCAGCTTATCCAGCTTAAAGGGCAGGCGCCACTCGCGCTCGCTGTTTTTACTGTGGAAAAGCCCGAATTGGTAGAGGCCAAAGAGAATCATTACGATCCCACTAATGCGGACAAACCACAGGCGATTATTGTTAAAGAACTGACCTAAGGCTGTAAATCCAAAGCCCAGGATAAAGAAGGTCGCACTGATACCCAGCACAAAGAACAGGGTATTGACAAAGACCTTTCCCCGGGGATACTGGGGGTTGCCATCGGCGTCCATCGTCGAGGCACCACCAGCAAAATAGCCGATGTATAATGGAATCAGGGGAAGTACGCAGGGAGAGAAAAAGCTGAGGAGCCCCTGGGCAAAGACGGTGAGCACTGGGACACTTAAATCGAGAGAAAACATAGTCGTCAGACCTCCTAAATGTATTTTGTAAAATTACAGTTATAGCTTAATTTATAACACGCTCAGTTACAGTTGTCAAGAAAAAGCCAGGGGACTAAAGGAATCCCCAGAATTTGACAAAGGCATCTTGCCCATCCTATAATGAGGGTATTACATCACATTTGAAGGAGTTTCCATGGCACGATCCAAGCAGCAAGCCAGTCGGCGCGCCCGCCTGCGCAAGACTTTTCTGAGTGAGGAAAATCAGGCCGCACTCAAAGCTTTAAATGAAGCCCGATACCCCACCCGGGAAGAAGCGGCCCATACCGCCATTACCTTTTACAGTAACCGCTTCAAACATGAGCGGCTTTATCAGTTTAGTGGCAACAGGCGAGGTGGGAAGAAGGAAATCACCAGTACCTTTGAGTACGATTTATCGGAATTTGTTGAAAAACATCCGGAAATGGGGGCCATGCGCTATTTTAGGCGGCCACCAGACAATGAGGGCGAGAAGCTCCTTCGGGGTATTTTTTATAATGATAACCCCAAGCTTCGGGGAATTGAATCCGTTGTGAAGGAAAGTGGCCGGGTAGAAACCGTGGACAGGATGATTGCCAGACGGCTCAACCGTATCTGGCAAAGCGCCCTGGCCCAGGAGGTCGCAGATTATTTTACCAAGGATGTCATCTTTGACTGCGTGGAGGACAACGGCTATTATCCCTTCACCACGAAGCGTAAGGAGGCCCGGGAGGCCATGCTCAAGGAAATTCCTGAGAGTATGCCGGAGCTGTTTCCTGCAGCCAGAAAGCTGACCCGGCACTTTATCCTCCATGTGGGGCCCACCAACTCCGGAAAGACCCACGATGCCGTGGAGGATTGCGCCGCCGCCAAGCGGGGAATCTATTTAGCCCCCCTGCGACTGTTAGCCATGGAAATTGCGGAACGCCTTAATAAAGAGGGGGTTCCCTGCAGCATGATTACCGGGGAGGAGGAACAGATTATTCCCGGAGCTCAGCACGTAGCATCCACTGTGGAGATGATGGATTTTTCCTGGTACGATGTGGCGGTTATTGATGAATGCCAGATGGTGGGAGAACGGGAGCGGGGCTGGGCCTGGACCCAGGCCATTTTAGGAGTAACGGCGGGGACCGTCCATGCCTGTATGGCTCCGGAGGCAGAGTCCCTGATCATCGCGCTCATTGAAGAGTGTGGCGATACCTGGGAAGTGGTGCGCCACCGCCGGGCGACGCCCCTGCGCATGGACGATGAAGAATTCATGTTCCCCGAGGATGTCCGGGATGGGGACGCCCTGGTGGTGTTTTCCCGGCGAAGCGTCCTCCAGGCGGCCTCTCTCTTAGAGGATGCCGGCCGACAGGTCAGCGTGATTTATGGCGCTCTGCCCTACCAGGCCCGCCGGGCGGAAACCGAGAAATTTGCCCGGGGTGAAACCAAGGTGGTCGTGGCCACCGATGCCATCGGCATGGGGATGAACCTTCCGGTGAAGCGCATCATCTTTTTGGAAACCCAGAAATTTGACGGTCAGAAAAAGCGAGATTTGGAGCCGGCAGAGGTTAAGCAGGTGGCAGGCCGTGCCGGAAGGCGAGGCTACGAGGAGCTGGGTCTGGTGAATGCCTGCTTTGATAAAAATAGCGTTAAATGGAAACTAAAGGTTAAAAACCCTCCCATTGAGGCGGCCCGGACCACCATGCCAGGGTTCTTAGTCAATATGGACCGATCCCTTTCCCAAACCATGCGGGACTGGCAGAGCCTGACGGATCATGCCCCCTATAAAAAGGCCAGCATGACCCGAGCCATTGATTTGTGTGAGTGGATGGAGACCCATTGCCCCCTGCCCAAGGACGAAATGTACCGGGGAATTACCATCCCTTTTGATGAAACCAACTACGATATCCTCTCCCGGTGGAAGGAAGCCATGCACAACCGCTTAAAGGGAAGGCCAATTCTGGAGGGGCTAACCATTGTCATTGCCCAGGAGGGGGATTCCCTGGAAACCTTGGAGGGAAAATACAAGATTCTGGATTTGCTCTATTCCATCCTGCGCAGCTTTAGTTCCGATGAGGAAGAGGCAGAGGCCCAGAAGGCTTATATTCTAGAGTGTAAGCTGGAACTCTCCGGAGCCATTATCGCGAAGCTTAAGCAGAATAAGAATACCTATAAAAAATGTAAAATCTGCGGGGATCGGCTGCCCTGGAATTACCCCTATGGCATTTGCAGTGCTTGTCATGCCCTGGAGATGGTAAGATCGGATCACTAAGCCCCATCCAAAGTGCATTGCTTATTATTTTTCGGTGTATTAATCGGATTGTTCAGCACTTTTTTCTGCCCGAGCAAAAAAGCTGATAATCCCTTCAAAGATCATATCTATCCCCAGAAGGAGGACATGGTGCTCCACACTGTTAAAGGGATTAAAGATAACGGCCATAGAAAGGGAAAATTCTATCAGGCCCTTAAGAAGATCCCAAAAGAAATTTTTCCCGTGGGCCATTTTAAACAGGGCGGTATTGAGGTAACCCGTTGCCTGGGTTAGGCCTGTCAGCCCCCAGAAAATGGCGATGATGAAAAGGGCATCCTCTTGGGCGAAGAAGATACCAACACCCACGGCAATGGCAGAAAAGGACTTGACTAGGTCAGTCTGTTCTAAAATCTTGTAATCCCGATTAATGATGCCTTTGTAAAATTGCAGCCCACCCTTGATGACCAGAATACCACCGCAAAAAGTGGGAAGGAGATGGGTGACATTTTTAGCGAAAATAAGACAGAGAATTCCGTTGAGTAAAACGAGGAATGCATCGGTTCTTTTATAGGTTACTTACTTCATAAGAGAATCCTTCTTTCTTTGGAATGTGAAAATATTAATTTTATTATAACATGTGCACATTCCTGTGACATTTCTGATTTAGTTTAAAATAATTATAAAAAACAATTGACAGCCTTCACTAACATTGCTATAATTTAGTCAAGTTAGCAATAACTAACACAATTGTTTATTACGTATTTTATAGAATTTTTTTAGACATAGGAGGAAATTAACATGTCATTGATTAAAAAGCAAGTCAGCGATTTTGCAGTACAGGCCTACGTAGGTGGTGAATTCAAGGAAGTTAAAAAAGAAGATATCCTCGGACGTTGGTCCATCTTTTTCTTCTATCCTGCAGACTTTACCTTTGTGTGTCCCACTGAGCTGGAAGATTTAGCGAATAAATATGATGAATTCCAGAAAATCGGCTGTGATATCTACTCGGTTTCCTGCGATTCCCACTTTGTCCATAAAGCATGGCACGATGCCTCCGACACCATCAAGAAGATCCAGTACACCATGCTGGCGGATCCCACTGGCGTCCTCGCCCGGGATTTCGATGTCATGATTGAAGCCGATGGTATGGCAGAACGTGGTACCTTCATCGTTAATCCCGAAGGAGAAATCGTCGCTTACGAAGTTATCGCCGGGAATGTTGGCCGAAACGCTGACGAGCTGCTTCGTCGGGTTCAGGCATCCCAATTTGTGGCTGAACACGGTGATGAAGTTTGCCCCGCCAAATGGCAGCCTGGTGCCGAAACCTTAAAGCCCAGCTTAGATTTAGTGGGCCTCATCTAGTCCCATGTCGAACCAGTATGATGTGATTATCGTCGGCGGAGGCCCTGCGGGGCTCTCCGCCGCGATTTATATGGCCCGGGCACAATACAAGACCCTGGTGGTGGAAAAGGAACATTTTGGCGGACAGATCACCATCACCTCGGAAGTGGTGAATTACCCGGGAGTACGAAAGACCAGCGGGACGGAGCTTACCGAGGATATGCGTAAGCAGGCGGAATCCTTCGGGGCAGAATTTTTATTGGCAGAGGTTTCAGAGCTGACACTGGATGCCGATGTTAAAAAGATTAAAACCGATAAGGGCACCTATGAAGCCTTTGGGGTGATATTGGCCACCGGGGCCTCCCCCCGGATGATTGGCTTCCAGGGAGAAGCGGATTTCCGGGGACGGGGTGTGGCCTACTGTGCCACCTGCGATGGCGAATTCTTCACCGGTAAGGATGTCTTTGTGGTGGGAGCTGGATTCGCTGCGGCTGAGGAAGCGGTGTTTTTAACAAAGTATGCCCGACAGGTCACTATCCTGGCCAGAGAGCCAGACTTTACCTGTGCCGCCGCTGTGGCCGATGAAGCCAAAAATCATGAGAAAATTACCATCCATTACAATACCCAGGTGGTCGAGGTGGATGGAGATACCAAGCTGCGTCATATTATTTATAAGAATGATATGACCGGGGAAATCACCCGTTATGATGCCCCAGCTGGGGACACCTTTGGTGTTTTTGTTTTTGCAGGCTACGCCCCGGCCAACAGCTTGTTTAAAGGTCAGGTTGAGCTGGATGCCCAAGGCTATTTAGTGACGGATATAAACCAAAAGACCTCTATGGATGGCGTCTATGGTGCCGGCGATATCTGTATTAAAAACCTGCGCCAGGTGGTCACTGCCGTGTCCGATGGGGCCAAGGCAGCCACTTCCCTGGAACATCATGTCTCCACCCTCCATGAAAAGCTGGGTATTCCAGCCTTTGAGGTAAAGGGGATGAAGCAACCTGAGGAAGCGCCCCAGGCTGATACCGGGGCAGACGGCGGCTTTATCACCGCAGAAATCCGGGCTCAGCTGGCGGGTGTCTTTGCCCGATTTGAACGCCCTGTGGTGCTAAAGGCACACGTTGACGGCACAGCCATCGCCAAGGAAGCCTCCGGCTTCGTCCAGGAGGTAGCGGCATTGTCCGACCTGCTGAGTGCTGAAATCATCCAAGGGGGAGAAGAATGCCCTGCCATTGAAATTTGTGATGGTGCCGGGGTCCCCACTGGTTTTGCCTTCCACGGTGTCCCTGGAGGCCACGAGTTCAACTCCTTCGTGGTGACCCTGTACAACGCCGCTGGACCGGGACAGCCCCTGGGGGACGAACAATTAGCCGCCATCAATGCGATTTCCGGTACCCATCATCTTCAGATTGCCATCTCCCTCTCCTGCACCCAGTGCCCGGATTTGGTCATGGCTGCCGCCCGATTGGGTTTAGAAAACCCCAACATTACCGTGGATGTTTACGACCTCAACCACTTTGAAGACTTGAAAAACAAGTATGACATCATGAGCGTCCCCTGTATGGTGGTGGATGGCCAGGACGTCCAGTTCGGTAAGAAAAATCTGGATCAGTTGATCGGATTGCTTTCCTAGGTTCAGATTGCTTCTAAAATACCCATTCCTGTTTGCCAGGGAATGGGTATTTTTTGATGAGATAGTGTCACATAATATGATAATAAAATATCATACATCGATAAAAAATTATTGAAACGAACACCATTCCTTGTTATAATAAAAAAATAAAGTGTAATTTTATCAATTTTTTATCAATTGGAGAAAAAAGATTAGGGGGATTTTAATGGAAAACTACCAGGGAATGGATGGCGATATCGTCTCGGTAACAGCATTGGGGAAGGCAGCGGTGCCAGCAAAGTCGGAACTCGCAGAGAACTTATTGGCAGGCCTGCAGCATGTGCTTACCATGTGTCCGGGGGCCATTGCCGTTCCGATGATTTTAGGCAATGGCATGGGACTCGATCATCAGACCATTGCCTTTTTAATAGCAGCAAATTTTTTTGCAGCGGCCCTGGCCACCCTATTGCAGGTGGTGGGTGTCGGAAAATTTGTGGGGTCGAAGCTGCCCATTGCCCTGGGCTCAGCTTTTGCCCCCCTGGGACCGATGATCATCATCGGACAGGCCCATGGTCTGCCGGCGGTCTTTGGTGGGGTTATCGCGTCTGGGGCCATCCTCTTTGTGGTGTGTATGGGCATCAACCGGATTTTGAAATTTTTCCCGCCCATTGTGCTGGGGGCCTTTTTAACCATGGTGGGGGTGACGCTGATTCCCACGGCCTTTGAAAATTTGGCAGGTGGCGCCGGTGCGGTAAATTTTGGTAGTCCCATTAATCTGGTCCTGGGCTTTGGGGTGCTGCTGCTTATCGTGCTGCTCAACCAATTTGGGAACACCCTTCTTCGGTCTACAGCCCTGCTCATCGGTCTGGGAACCGGGACGCTTCTGGCCATTCCCTTCGGCTTGGTGGATTTATCTCCGGTGGCCGGGGCGGCACTTTTTGATTTCAACCTGCCCTTTCATTTTGGAATGCCGGAGTTTCGCCTGGATGCCATCCTCATCATGACCCTTTTTAGCGTCATCAATATGGTGCAGTGCATTGGGGTGTTTGCATTTCTGGACAATGTCCGGGGAACAACAACGGATGAGGCCACCATCACCCGGGGAATGCGGGCCCAGTCCCTATCCCAGATGATGGCGGGTGTCTTTAATTCTTTTCCTTCGGCGATGTTCAATGAAAATGTCAGCGTCGTAAAGCTTTCAGGGAACGATAGCCGCCAATCCGTCGCCTTTGCGGCGGTGCTGCTGCTGATCCTCAGTCTGTGTCCCAAGCTGTCCACCTTTATTACCTGTATCCCCACTCCGGTCATTGGTGGGGCTATGGTGGCTCTCTTTGGGACCATCGCTGCGGCAGGGGTTTCCATCCTGGCGAAGGTGGATTTGTCCGATAATAAAAACACCCTGATTCTTGGGGCTGGTCTGGCCGCCGGGGTGGGGGCACATTTTACCACCGATGCCTTCAGCGGCTTGCCGGAGGTGGCAGCGATGCTCTTTAGCAATGGCCTGTTCATGGTTGCTTTGGTAACCGTGGTGCTCAATGTTGTTTTTAATTGGAAAACCTTTTGGGAAAGGGAGGAAAGCCCAGCTCCTTGTAAAGGTGGTGAGGGTCAATTGGCAGAATAAAAGTGCGTGTGGTAATATTCATTCTTCAGAGTTTCTTGACAATGGAAAAGGGACGTGGTATCATCCATACATACTACCGGTATGTATAATAGGAGGAGTAAAGATGGCACGCAATAAATACCCCGAGGAGACAGTGGAAAAAATTTTGGAGGTGGCCCTGCGCCTATTCCTAGAAAAGGGTTATGATAAAACCTCCATTCAGGATATTATCGATGGGCTTGGAGGGCTGAGCAAGGGGGCCATTTACCATCATTTTAAGTCCAAGGAGGCCATTCTTTTGGCAGTTACCGATCGGGTAGGGATGGAGTCCGCCCGTGAGATGGATCGGCTTCTCCACGATTCATCTTTAAATGGAGCTGGAAAATTGCAGAAAATGTTTTTATCCTCATGGAAGAATACGCCCCAGCGGGATTTTATCGCCTCCATGCCCAACCTCCTTCAGAATCCCCAGCTTCTCTCGATTCATATGGCGAGCACCATAGAGGATGTGGTTCCCCATTATATCTTGCCTGTCATCAAGGAAGGGATAGCCGATGAATCGATTCAATGTGATTATCCCCAGGAGATGGCGGATGTGCTCATGCTCCTGACCAATGTTTGGATGAATCCTCTGATTTACCCGGGAGACGGCGAGGCGGTGGATCGAAAAATTGATTTTTTTAATGTCCTCCTGAATAAGCTGGGCTTCCCCTCCCTGGAGGAGGGCATGGCAGAGCATATGCATCAGATGGAAGAGAAAAGAAAGGTGTCGATTCCTTAAATCCCTTAGGGGATTTAAATTTTACAACAATACATACCAACGGTTGGTATTAAAGGAGAAATATGATGAATACTAAATTATTTCAACGGGATTTTACACTGGTGGTGGTGGGACAGATTATTTCTTTATTTGGGAATAATATTTTAAGGTACGCCCTGCCCCTGTACCTCCTCAACCAAACGGGTTCGCCCACCCTTTACGGGATGGTGCTGGGCCTATCTTTTATCCCCATGCTCTTGCTTTCCCCGGTGGGGGGGATTATTGCAGACCGGGTGAATAAGCGCAATGTGATGGTGTTTTTGGATTTCTTTACAGCGGCCCTAGTGGGATTTTATGCCCTGAGCTATCTTCGGATGGAGCTGGTTCCCCTGCTGGTGGTGGTGCTAATGCTCCTCTATGGCATACAAGGGGCTTACCAGCCAGCGGTGCAGGCATCCCTTCCGGTGCTTTTACACTCGGACCATCTGATGGCAGGGAATGCGGTTATTAACGGGGTTAACTCCTTGGCGGGCATCCTTGGGCCGGTGCTGGGGGGACTGATGTATGGGTTGTACGGCCTGGAACCCATATTATACCTGAGTGTCCTGTGCTTCCTGATTTCGGCCATTATGGAGATCTTTATCCATATTCCCTTTCAGAAACGTGGGGAAGACCAAGGGATTCTGGCCCTGGCAAAGCTGGATTTATTAGAAAGCTGGCACTTTATTCGGCATACCCGTCCAGAAATTGGGCAGGTTGGGGTGTTGATGATGGTCATTAACCTGGTGTTCTCTGCTCTGATCATCATTGGGCTGCCGGTGGTTATTACAAGACACCTTGGCTTTCCAGAGGGGTTGGGGAACAGCCTGTACGGCTACGCCCAGGGTGCCCTGGCCGCAGGAGGACTACTGGGGGCCTTGCTTTCCGGGAGTCTGGGGCAGCGGTTGGACATCCGACATTCCCATCGCCTTTTGCTCCTGTGTGCCTTGGCCTTGGTCCCCATTGGCTTAGTCCTTTGGCTGAAGGCAGACCCCTGGATCATCTATGGCGTCATCACCCTAACCTGTGGGTTGATGATGGTGTTCTCCACCTTGATCAGCATCCAGATGCTCACCTATGTCCAACAGGTGACCCCAGAGGGACTCATCGGCAAGGTGATGGCCCTGATTACCTGTTTGGTGCTTTGTGCCAATCCCCTGGGACAGGCCGTGTACGGGGTGCTCTTTGAACATTTAGCAGGCCAGCTGCCCATGATTTATGGTGGGGCCTTTCTCCTTTCCGTCCTCATCTGCCGGTTCTCCAAAAGGATATTTGGAAAGCTTGGGGATGTCCGTTGTTCCGATGCGGGTTAAATGGTATGATGGTATTCGAAAATCCTAAACAGATGAAAACACGGAAAGGATTGGAGAATCCATGACCAATAATAATGAAACAACCATTACTCTGGGGGAATTAGACAAATTATCCTCAGAGGAATATATCCTCATCGATATCCGGGATGAAGCCGCCTACACCCTGGGCCATATCCCCGGAGCCATCCGCATGGATGAGGGGGAGCTGTTGGCAGAAGGCTGTGCGCTGCCTCTGGATAAGCTTATCATTCCCTATTGTATCCAGGGCCTCTTAAGTGAGGCGACCGTTGATGCCCTGGTGGACCGGGGCTATCGGGCGGCGAATCTGATGGGGGGCTATCGGGAATGGCTCCTTGGGGCCATTCAGAAGGATCTTAAAAAAACGGATCGGAATCAGACCATTGAGAAAAGCCTTCAAAAGAAATATCACAAAAAGCTTTTGGGACGATTTACCAAGGCCGTGGTGGAGTATGCTCTCATCGAGCCTGGGGATAAAATTGCGGTATGCATCTCCGGGGGAAAGGACTCCATGCTCATGGCTAAGCTTTTTCAGGAGCTGAAGCGCCATAATAAAATCCCCTTTGAGCTGGTGTTTTTAGTGATGGACCCGGGGTATAGCCCGGTCAACCGCCAGGTCATTGAGGGGAATGCCAGGCTAATGGGGATTCCCATCGAAATCTTTGACAGTCAGATCTTTGATGCGGTGGTGAACATTGAAAAATCCCCCTGCTATCTGTGTGCCAGAATGCGTCGGGGGCATCTGTACAATGCGGCCAAGGAGCGGGGCTGTAATAAAATCGCCCTGGGCCATCATTTTGACGATGTGATTGAGACCATCCTCATGGGGATGCTCTACGGCGGTCAGGTTCAGACCATGATGCCCAAGCTTCACAGCACGAATTTTGAGGGAATGGAGCTCATTCGCCCCCTATACCTCGTTCGGGAGGATGATATCAAAGCTTGGCGGGATGATAATGACCTCCATTTCATCCAGTGTGCCTGTCATTTTACGCATACCTGCTCCCTGGAAGGGAAGAGCATGGGGGATGGCGGATCGAAACGGGTGGAAATCAAGCACCTCATTGCCGAGCTGAAGAAAACCAACCCCCATGTGGAGAATAATATCTTTAAAAGTGTGGAAAATGTCTGCCTGGACGCCGTTATCGGCTATAAACAGGGTGGGGTGCGGCATCGGTTTTTGGAAGGGTATGATGGGAAATAGATGGGCACCAGCGAAGGGGCGCTTTAATCGTCTTTACGCCTTCTCCACCACATCCACAAACCGCTGCTCCAATACCGCATAGTCAAATCGGTCATTGGTGGCATCCCGAATCATGCTGATAAAGCCCTCGGTTTCAGCCACGGGGAGGTAGAAATCCAGGGTAACTTTCTCTCCAAAGTCCTCGGCGATGGGGGTGTAGCCCCACTCCGTCAGCTTATTGAGGAGTCCCCCGTATTGGGGATAATCAATTTCCAGGGAGAGGCAGTCGGAGTATTGCTTTTTAATGATGGAGGACTGGGCGATGACCTCGGCGGCACAGCCGGAGTAAGCCCGAATGAGTCCCCCGGCTCCCAGCTTAATGCCCCCAAAGTAGCGGATGACGAGGACGAGGACATTTTTTAACGTCCGCTTATGAATGACCTCCAGGATGGGCTTGCCTGCAGTACCCGAGGGCTCGCCATCGTCATTGGATTTTTGGCGCTCGGGGACGGTGTGGAGGACGTAGGCAGAGCACACATGGGTAGCCTTGTAGTGCTCCTTCTTCACCCGGGAAATAATTTCTTCAATGGCGGTTTCATCCTCTACATGGTATACCCGGCCGATAAATCGGGATTTTTTTATTTCAATTTCAATTTCACAATCCTCAAGAATTGTCCGGTAATCCTGTTCCATGATCCTCCTCTGTCAGTGCATAGGCTTCAAAACGGTGGCTGGGGAAATCCTGATCGGTGATAGCCGTAACCTGGGTGCCCGCTTCCACATAATCCATTTGGGTGACCTCTGCTTTTTGGTGGAGGGCAGCCAGCGCCTTGCTGTGGGTGTAGGGAATAAGGAATTGACGTGTGCAGGTACCGCCTCCCAGATGGGTGGAGATGGCGGCGGTGAGGCTGTCGATGCCCAGGCCTTCCCGAGCAGAGATGCACACCGCCCCTTCCCGTTCAGCCCGATTTTGTAAGGCCAGGGCGCCCTCTTCATCCAGAAGGTCAATTTTATTATACACGACCAAAATATCCTGGTGTCCGGCACCGATGCTCCCCAGGACCTCATCCACCACGGCCATTTGGGCCTGGGCGTGGGGCCCGGCGGCATCCACCACATGGAGGAGTAAATCGGCATCATCCACCTCCTTTAAGGTGGTCCGGAAGGCGGTGACCAGGTCATGGGGGAGCTTTTCGATAAAACCGACAGTATCTGAGAGCAGGTAATTGCCATATTCCGGATTGATTTGACGCATGGTGGAATCCAGGGTGATAAAGAGTCCATCCTGCATGACCACATCGCTGTCGGTCAGGCGGTTGAACAGGGTGCTTTTACCGGAGTTGGTGTAGCCCACTAGGGCGACCGTGCGGACCTGGTTACGGGTTCGCTGTTTGGCACCCAGAGCGTTACTCTTGTCAATGCGCTCCAGGCGGCTCAGAAGCTCGTCAATCTGACGGCGGATATGGCGCCGATCGGTTTCCAGCTTCTTCTCCCCAGGGCCCCGGGTGCCAATGCCCCCACCGGTTCGAGAGAGGACGATGCCCAGGCCCTTGAGGTGGCCCATGCGATATTTTTGTTGGGCCAGTTCGACCTGGAGCTTCCCCTCTCTGGTCTTGGCGTGGCGGGCGAAGATATCTAAGATGATGGTGGTGCGGTCGATGGTTTTACACCCGGTAAGGGATTCGATACAGGCAATCTGGTTGGAATTCAGCTCGTCATTGGCGACGATGAGGTTGGCGTCGGCATTCTGGACGAGGCGCACAATCTCCCGAAGCTTTCCCTTCCCCAGATAAAAGACGGGGTCGATTTGGCTGCGGCTTTGGGTAACCACATCGACCACCCGGCCATCGGCGGTTTCCACTAGGCGGCGCAGCTCTTCCATGGAGGAGGCCAGATCGATGCCGATGCCCCGGGTGCCTAAATCCACCCCAAGGAGCAGGGCCCGCTCCTCGGTATCCACGGTGTCAAAGCCGGCCCCCGGCAGGCGGCGCAGCTCCCTTGAGGCCAGGGCGGCATAGCCCGACACATCCAGGGCATTTAAACGCTTTAATGAATCCACCAAGGCGTAGCGGTACACCAGGGCCTCGTCCTCCACCATGGGCAGGCCGATGCCGAAGCGGTTGGTCCCGTCCGGGGCGACACCCACGGCGACCATGCACTGCAGGCGCTGACGGACCGCTGCGGAGAGGTCCTCATCGGAGAGATGGGGATTGCCCCCGGGATGGGTGTGAATGACCCGGATGCGGTTTAGTCCGATGGCGGTGGTTTCCATTTTGGCATCGCCAAAGGCCACGGTATTCACATCCCCCAGGGCAACGTTGTGGATGACGTTGTGGTCGTCCAGCATGAGGAGGACCTCCCGGTTCAGCTTGAGGGTGATGTCGGTGAGGAGCTTTAGGACGGTTTCGTCCAGCAGGCGCCCCTCTTCCATCGCTGTGCCCTTTAAATTATTTAATTCGTTGAGGATGCTTTTACGCACACCCTCGGCTTTTAGTTCGCTCATGTTTTATCCTTTATTAAAATGGCTTAAGCCATTATTCATTTAATTTTATTATAGCATGGGGGGCTTATAATAAAACAATAAAAACACAATTCAAGGAGGCCCCTTTATGGACACAAATCAATTAACCCTGGCGATGATGGAATATTATAACGGTGATCCCAAGCGCATCCAGCATTTTTTAAAGGTACATAGTCTGGCTTCTCTCATCGGGCAGATGGAGAAAATCGATTCGGTGGATCAGGAGGTCTTGGAGGTGGCTGCCCTGGTCCACGATATTGGCATAAAGGTAGGGGAAGAAAAATACGGTCGGTGCGATGGTAAAATCCAGGAGGAAATGGGACCCGCCGAAGCTGAAGCCCTGCTTGACCGATTGGGCTACGATGATGTTATCATTGCCCGGGTGAGCTCTTTGGTAGCCAACCACCACAGCTATACCGATATCCAGGGAAAGGACCATCAAATCCTGGTAGAGGCAGATTTCCTGGTGAATATGTACGAGGATGGGGCTGAGAAAAAGAGCGTGATGGCCGCCTACCGGAATATCTTTAAAACCCACGCGGGCAAGAAGCTTTGCCGGATGATGTACGGGCTGGGGGAATAGAGAATCTCATTTTTATACAATCTTAATACCAATCCCCAAACCCTAACACCATCTTTATACAGATGGTGTTAAAATTTTGTCATCAAATAGAAAGAGGTGCATAAAATGACCATTGTCATACCAATTATTGGGGCAGTTGCTTTGGGGTTGCTTGTTTATTATTGTGTCATACTGATTCGAGGTGACAAGAGATGAGTGCTTTAATTCTGGAATACGCATTATACTTAATGGTCCTGGTGGCCTTAGCCATCCCCCTGGGAATGTATATCAATAAGGTGATGTCCGGGGAACGGGTGTTTTTATCGGCGGTGTTAAAGCCCTGTGAAAGTCTGATCTACCGGGTGCTCCACATCAATCCGGAGGAGGAGATGGGCTGGAAACAGTATTTGCTCTCGGTTCTGATTTTTAATCTTTTTGGGCTGGTCTTTTTATGGGTGCTGCTGATGCTCCAGGGGGTGCTTCCCGGCAACCCCATGCAAATCCCCGGAATGCCCTGGGATTTGGCCCTGAACACCGCCATCAGCTTTGTGACCAATACCAATTGGCAGGCCTACAGCGGGGAATTCCAGCTAAGTTATCTCTCCCAGGCCCTGGGGCTGACGGTCCAGAATTTTGTTTCAGCAGCTACGGGGATTGCCGTACTTTTTGCCCTGATTCGTGGTTTTATGAAGGTTCAAAAGAAGGGCCTGGGCAATTTCTGGATCGACCTGACCCGGGGAACCCTGTATATCCTGTTGCCCCTGTCCATTATTTTAACGGTGGGCATCGCCTCCCAGGGGGTAGTACAGACCTTTCAGCCCGGACAAACGGTTAAGCTGGTGGAACCGGTGGCAGTGGATGCCCAGGGAAGGCTGATTGCTGGTGGGGTCATTCAAGATGGTGTGGTGACGGTGGATGGAGCACCGGTGCCAGGAGCGACCGTGGTCAATGAAGAAACCATCCCCCTGGGACCAGGGGCCAGCCAGATCGCCATTAAGCAGCTCGGGACCAACGGTGGGGGATTCTACGGCGTCAATTCTGCCCATCCCTTGGAAAACCCGACCCCTTTCTCAAATTTCTTGGAGGTTATCTCTATTTTGCTGATTCCCATGGCCCTGTGCTTCAGCTTTGGCCGAGCGGTGAAGGATAAGAAGCAGGGCCGGGCTATTTTCGCGGCGATGTTCATTCTATTGATGGTGGCTTTGGCCAGCGTCGCCGTGAGTGAACAGGCGGCCACGCCTCAGCTGTCAGCCGGGGGCGCAGTGAATCTGACCGTGGCCGACCAGGCGGGGGGCAATATGGAAGGAAAGGAAGCCCGCTTCGGCATTGCGTCTTCCGCCACCTGGGCAGCCTTTACGACGGCGGCCTCCAATGGATCGGTGAATTCCATGCACGACAGCTACACTCCCTTGGGTGGGATGATGACCATGCTGCTGATGCAGCTGGGCGAGGTGGTCTTCGGCGGTGTGGGCTGCGGCCTCTATGGAATGCTGGCCTTTGCTATTCTCACGGTGTTTATCGCCGGGCTGATGGTAGGGCGAACCCCGGAATATCTGGGGAAAAAGATCGAGCCCTACGAGATGAAGATGGCGGTGTTGGTCTGCCTGGCCACACCGGTGGCCATTTTAATGGGCAGTGGGATTGCCGCCCTGCTCCCGGACACCATGGCGAGCTTAAGTAACAGTGGTCCCCATGGTCTGTCGGAAATGCTCTACGCCTATTCCTCTGCCGGGGGCAATAATGGCTCGGCCTTTGCCGGATTTAAAGCCGACACCCTCTTCTTTAATCTGAGCCTGGGCATCATTATGCTCGGTGTGCGATTTGTGCCGATTTTTGGAATTCTGGGCATTGCCGGCAGTTTGGCAGCAAAGAAAAAGGTGGCCGTCACGGCAGGGACCCTGTCGACCACGGGGCCAATCTTTGTTTTCCTGCTCATTGTTGTGGTACTGCTCATTGGGGCGTTAAGCTTCTTCCCGGCACTGTCCCTGGGGCCCCTGGCTGAATTCTTCAGTCTGTCCATATAAAGGTGAATACGATGAAAACTCAAGAAAAAAGTGTTCTGGCGGATCGTCAGATGGTTCTGGGAGCGGTGAAGGATGCCTTTGCAAAGCTGGCACCCCGCACCTAGGCCAAAAACCCAGTGATGCTGCTGGTTTATATTTCAGCCATTCTCACGACAGGGCTTTTTATCCTCTCGTTGTTTGGTATTTCAGATGCCCCCGGTGGCTATACCCTGGCCATTGCCATCATTCTTTGTCTGACGGTGCTTTTTGCCAATTTTGCCGAAGCCATTGCCGAAGGGCGGGGAAAGGCCCAGGCCGAGTCCCTTCGGGCGGCCCGACAGAATGTTATGGCCCATCGCATAATGGATGTGGTGAACCGGGAAGCATGGGAAGAAGTGATTTCGACCCAGCTTAAAAAGGGTGATTTGGTGGTGGTGGCCGCCGGAGAACAGATTTCTGCCGATGGCGATGTCATCGATGGGGCGGCTTCGGTGGATGAATCCGCCATTACTGGGGAATCCGCTCCGGTTATCCGGGAAAGTGGCGGGGACCGCAGTGCGGTTACCGGCGGGACCACCGTGCTGTCCGATTGGCTGGTCATCCAGGTGACCAGTGAAAACGGTAAAAGCTTTTTGGATCAGATGATCGCCATGGTGGAAGGGGCCTCCCGGAAAAAGACACCCAACGAAATGGCCTTGGAAATCTTTCTGGTGGCCCTATCCATTATCTTTATTTTAGTCACCATGGCCTTATATGCCTACTCCGCATTTTCAGCCCAGCTCATCGGGGTGCATAATCCCACCTCAGTCACCACCTTGGTGGCCCTGCTGGTCTGTCTGGTACCTACCACCATCGGGGCTTTGCTGTCGGCCATTGGGATTGCAGGGATGAGCCGGCTGAACCAGGCCAATGTCCTAGCCATGAGCGGCCGAGCCATTGAAGCCGCCGGGGATGTGGATACCCTAATGCTCGATAAAACCGGAACCATCACCCTGGGGAACCGCCAGACCTGCGCCTTCATTCCCGTGGATGGAGCCAGCGAAGCGGAGCTGGCCGATGCGGCCCAGCTGTCCAGCTTAGCCGATGAAACCCCTGAGGGCCGGAGCGTGGTAATCCTGGCCAAAGAAAAATATGGTCTTCGGGGACGGGTTGTCGGAGAGGGAATGACCTTTATTGGCTTTACGGCTAAAACTCGGATGAGCGGGGTGGATCACGACGGCATCGAGATCCGCAAGGGGGCGGCAGAAGCCGTCCGGGATTATGCAGTCGAGGCCGGTGGGCGTTACAGTGACGCGTGCGATCGGGTGGTTAAGGACATTGCCGGACAGGGGGGAACTCCTCTGGTGGTGGCCAAGGACCATCGTATCCTCGGGGTCATTCACTTAAAGGATATTGTAAAGGATGGGGTGAAGGAAAAATTCTCAGACTTGCGTAAGATGGGGATCCGGACCATTATGATCACCGGGGACAACCCCATGACCGCAGCCGCCATCGCCGGGGAAGCCGGTGTGGACGATTTTCTGGCGGAAGCCACCCCCGAGGGCAAGCTTGAAATGATTCGGGACCTCCAGGCCAAGGGCCATCTGGTGGCCATGACCGGGGACGGAACCAACGATGCCCCGGCGCTGGCCCAGGCCGATGTGGCTGTGGCCATGAACACCGGGACCCAGGCCGCTAAAGAGGCGGGGAATATGGTGGATTTGGATTCCTCTCCCACCAAGCTCATCGATATTATGCGCATTGGCAAGCAGCTTCTCATGACCCGGGGGAGCCTGACCACCTTTAGCATCGCCAATGATGTAGCCAAGTATTTTGCCATCATTCCGGCGCTGTTTATGGTCCTGTATCCGGGGCTGGCCGCCCTCAATATTATGGGGCTTCATTCCCCCATGACAGCGGTGCTTTCCGCCATTATCTACAATGCCCTTGTTATTGTGGCGTTGATTCCCCTGGCCCTTCGGGGGGTGGCATATCGGGAGGTTCCTGCAGGGGAGCTGCTTTCCCGGAATCTGCTCATCTACGGTTTGGGGGGAATCATCACCCCGTTTATCTGTATTAAGTTGATCGATATGATCTTAGTGCTGTTGGGTGTGGCATAAGCCAGACCCCAGGACATTGGAGGAAATGATGAATACAAGTTTAAAAGGGACAGGGCTCCGGGCATTGGGGCTTCTGGCCATCATGATGATCATCTGCGGCGTATTGTACACTGGGGTCATGACGGGCTTAACTCGCCTGCTTTTCCCCGAACAGAGCACCGGCAGCATTATAACCGTGGACGGGGTGGCCTATGGCAGTGCCTTTATGGGACAGCCCTTTACGGCCACCAACCATTTATGGGGACGGCCCGAGGCCTGGACCGCAATCCAGGGAGATGACGGCACGCTAAGGCTGTACGGCGCACCCACTAATTTAAGCCCTGGGGATGATGCCTATGGCGCAGAGATTAAGGAGCGGGTAGCAAGGATCGCCGCTGCCCACCCAGACCAGGGGAATAACCCGGTACCTGTGGATTTGGTCACTGGCTCAGGCAGCGGTCTGGACCCTGAAATCTCGGTGGCAGCAGCCCGTTATCAGGTGGGCCGACTGAGCCAGACCACTGGAAAGAGTGCCGCGGAAATTAACCAGATTATCGATGAATGCACCCGAGGAAAATTCCTGGGGATCTTTGGGGAAAAGACCGTGAATGTCCTGAAGGTCAACCTGATGCTGGATGGGATTCTTAAATAAAGGTAAGGAAATTGTGTTATACTGAAAAAAAGCCGGGATATCTGGGAGGGAAGAGGTGTCGCTATGGATGATGGACGGGCAGCTCCCGAAATCTTTTTAAAACAAATTGAAGCCGAGGAAGCGATGGAGAGCCGTGGCCGCCTGAAGATATTTCTAGGCTATGCTGCTGGTGTGGGGAAAACCTACGCCATGCTCCAGGCTGCCCATCAGGCCATGGCAGAGGGAATCGACGTGGTGGCAGGGTACATTGAGCCCCACGATCGGGCGGAGACCAAGTCTTTAATGGAGGGATTGGTCATCCTGCCGCCCCTGGAAGATGAGCACCACGGGGTTCGTGTCCGGGAATTCGATCTGGATGCGGCCCTGGAAAGAAAACCAGAACTAATCCTGGTGGATGAACTGGCCCATACCAATGGAGAAGGTTGCCGGCATGCCAAGCGGTATCAGGATATTGCAGAGCTCCTCAAAGCAGGCATCAATGTGTACACCACCGTGAACATTCAGCATGTGGAGAGTCTCAACGATATTGTGGCAGGGATAACCGGGGTAATGGTCCGGGAGCGGATTCCCGATCGGATCTTCGATTCCGCAGATAGCGTTACCCTGGTTGACATCGATCCCGGGGAGCTCATTGATCGTCTGAAGGCGGGGAAAATCTATAATAAGATTCAGGCAGAACGGGCAGTTGTCAATTTCTTTACCATCGATAATCTGATGGCCCTTCGGGAAATTGCCTTACGAAGGATGGCTGAGCGGGAGACCAATCGCTCGGCTTTTTTGGCGATGGGGGAAGGACGATTTAGTGGGGAGCATATCCTGGTCTGCGTTTCTTCGGCGCCCTCCTCTGCGCGTATTATCCGGGCAGCGGCCCGCTTGGCCAAAGCCTTTCAGGCCAATCTCACAGCACTCTTTGTGGAGACCACCGATTTTCCTCAACTATCGGCAGGCGATAAAAACCGGCTTCGGGAAAATTTCAAATTAGCAGAGCAGCTGGATGCCCATCTGGATTTAGTTTATGGGGATGAGGTGCCTGAGGAAATCATGACCTATGCACAATCCGCCGGGATTACCAAGATTGTATTGGGAAAATCCAATATGAAAAGTGGTCTTTTCGGTAGCCGTCGAACCTTGGTGGAAAAGCTGTCGGAGATGGACTCCAATCTGGATATCTATATTATTCCAGATCAGGAGGGTAAAACCAGCCGCCGGGAGAGATGGTGCCCCTGGAAAAGCCGCTTTCCAGATCTGACCTTGAAAGACAGCGCGAAAACAGTCGCTATTTTTGTTTTGGCTGTCTTGCTGAGTACCACCTTTCGGGCGCTGGCCTTTAATGATGCCGATGTGGTGACCGTTTTTCTGTTGGCGGTTCTGGTCACCGCCGTAGTTACCCGAGAGCGTGTTTATAGTGTCGCCATGGCCATTATGGGGGTGGTGGTCTTTAATTTTCTTTTTGTAGACCCTCTTTTCACATTGGCCACCCAGGAACGGGGCTTTGTCGTGACCTATGTGGTGATGTTCATTGCGGCATTGGTGAGTGGTCATCTGGCTAGCAGCATCAAAAAACAAGCGGAGGCATCGGCCCAAACCGCCCAGCGTACAGGGGTGCTGTTGGAAACCAACCAGCTTCTCCAACGGGCAGCGGATAGTGCCGCCATTTTAGAAACGACGGCTAGACAGCTGATGAAACTTTCGGGGCGGCCGGTGGTGGTTTATGGGATAGAGGATGGGGAACTGGCGGAGCCCCACTATTACGCCGCAGATGCCTCCATTGATGGTAATCCCTATTTGGTTGAGCATGAACGCCTGGTGGCCCACTGGGTATATGTCAATAACCAGCACGCCGGAGTGGGAACGAAAACTTTTTCTGGGGCGAAATGCCTGTACCTAGCCATTCGCAATGGTCATCAGGTCTTTGGGGTGGTGGGCATTGCGGTTTCCTCTGCGTTGGAGGTGTTGGAGAATAATCTGATTCTCTCGATTTTAGGGGAAGCGGCCCTGGCCTTGGAAAAGGATTTGTACAATCAAAAACAGCAGGCTACAGAGCTAAAGGCCCAGCAGGAAAAGCTTCGGGGAACCCTGCTTCGAGCCATTTCCCACGATTTGCGCACCCCCCTCACCAGCATTAGCGGGAATGCCCGAATGCTCATGACCCGTGGCCCTCAAATGGAGGATGAACGCCGAAATCAGCTCGTTGTGGATATTTATGACGACTCCCTCTGGCTAATCAACCTGGTTGAAAATCTGCTCTCCATTACAAGGCTGGAGGAAAACAGTCTGCCCATTAAGATGGAGGCTGAATTGGTGGAGGATATTGTGAATGAAGCGCTGCAGCACACCAGCCGTTTGGCCGTGGAGTACCATATTGGGGTCAAACCCATGGACCCCCTGCTCATGGCCCAGATGGATGCCCGACTGATTATACAGGTTATTATTAACTTGGTGGACAACGCCATTAAGTACACGGCCCCTGGATCGACGATTCTCATCGGGGCCCAGTCCGAGGGAAAGGGTACCATCGGGATTGAAATTTCTGACGATGGCCCGGGAATGGATCCAAAAATGATGGATCAGGTTTTTGAAATGTTTTACACAGCGGGCCGGGGCTCCGGAGATAGCCGTCGGGGCCTTGGATTGGGCTTGCCCCTGTGCAAAAATATTATTGAAGCCCATGGCGGTGAATTGACGGTTCGGGCCAATAAGCCCATGGGGACGGTCTTTCATTTCACCCTGAAGGAGGTTAAAATTGAAGCATGATTATTCCATACTGGTGGTAGAGGACAATCCGGCGCTCCAGCATCTGATGTCGGCAGCCCTGGAGACCAGTGGATATTTCCATCAAATGGCACAAACAGTGGCTGAGGGCATTGGCATGGCGGCCCAAATGGAGCCAGGGGTTATTCTGCTGGATTTAGGTTTGCCCGATGGCGATGGCCTGGAGGTTATCAAACGGGTGCGGACCTGGAGTGAGGTTCCCATCATCGTCATTAGTGCCCGGGGGGAGGATGGGGATAAAATTATCGCCCTGGATGCTGGTGCAGATGATTATCTGACGAAGCCCTTTTCGGTGGAAGAGCTTTTGGCCCGAATTCGGGTGGCCATTCGGCGGCTTACAAACCTGGGCCAACCCCTGGAAAATGCTGCCTACTTTAATGGGAATCTCACCATTGATTACGCTGCCGGTAACGTGCTGGTGGCGGGCCAGGAGGTCCACTTGACCCCCAATGAGTACCGCCTCCTCGTGCTTCTGGCACAAAATACAGGGAAGGTCCTGACCCACACCTTTATTTTAAACCATGTTTGGGGCAGCACCTTGAAAAGTGATATGGCCAGCCTGCGGGTGACGGTGGCGACGCTGCGTAAAAAGTTGGCCCGGCAGGCATCTGCCGCCAATATTCAAACCCATGTGGGTATCGGATATCGGATGATGCGGGCGGAGTAGCGCTTTATGCGGCCTCAAAAATGAGGGGTAAAGTATTGTGGAGTGCGGACAAAAATGACAGAATGTGCTATAATGATACCTAACATAAGAACGTAAATGAGGGGTAATATGAAAAATAGCATAGTGCGTTCAGTTGAAGCACTCCACGAAGAAATGACTATTGAATTGGTGCGCATGGCCCTGGAGCGGGGCTATCCTGCCATTGAAGTCATCCGTTGGATGCAGCAGGGAATGGAAAAGGTTGGCCTGAAATATGAGAATGGGGAATATTTTATCGGTGATCTGATTTTTGCAGGAATCCTTCTTGATGAGGTTCTGAATCTGCCGGAATGGCTTCAGGCTTATGCCCAATCCATGGGGAGTGCATCAGAAAAAAAATACGAGGGAAAAATATTGGCTTTCTCGGTGTATGGCTGCTGCCATAACCTGGGAAAAAATATCTTTGTGAGCTACGCCAAGGCGGCGGGCTTTAATGTGAAGGATCTGGGGCAGGACGTGCCCCTGGAGGTGGTTCTGGATGAGCTCGATCGATTTCGACCGGATATCATCGGCATGAGCGGCATGCTCTCAGAAACCGCCGAGGAAATGAACCGGGTGATCAAAACCCTTGAGGAACGGGGTATTCGCAGTCGGTACCGCATTATTTTAGGGGGAGAAGCCGTTTCCAATCATGATGGCTTACATATCCAGGCAGATGCCGCCACCCAGGATGTGGTGGAAGGCGTCGAGATTTGTAAAAAATGGATGCAGGAAAAGGAATCCCAGCGGAAAGTGAGTGGGATGTAAGGAGAAAAAAAGACTGTCGCCCAAGGAGATGCGACAGTCTTTTCTTCTATTTCTCTGGGCCAATCTTCCCTTTTCGGAAGGCCTTGCTGTAATTTCGACACAGGCGATCCCGTCCAAGGAGCGCTTCGGTGGCGTAGATGGTTCCCATCATATCCCGGTTGGTGGGATCCATGACGGCGGCATCCATACCCGCGCTGATGGCCAGGGTCATGGCGTTGGTGTTCATGAGCTTCCGGGCAGGGACGCCGAAGGAAATATTGCTGATGGCACCTAGTACATGGATTCCTGGGAAGGCCGCTAAAATCGCCTTGATTTCTTCCGTCAGGTTGAGCATGGCGGCATTTTCAGCGGAGAGTGCCATGACGCAGGGATCGATGTACATCCGATCAACGGAGACACCGTAGGCGGCGGCGCGTTCGACCATGTCCCGGGTAATGGCTAGCTTTCGGGCTACATCCTTTGGGATACCGTCATTATCGCAGGTCAGGCCGACGACCCCCCACTGGGTATCCTTCATCAAGGGCAGAAGGACATCACATTTATCCCCCTCACCGGAAATGGAATTAATGAGGCCAGGCTTCTGGGCATAGGGCAGGCAAGCCTCGATGACTCGCGGGTCCGGGCTATCCACACACAGGGGTACATCCGTTACGTTCTGGACCACGTCCATCAGCCAGCGCAGAGCTTCAATCTCTTTGTCCGGGGAGGTACTGGCGCACACATCGACATAGTCTGCACCTGCTTCTACTTGCTTCACAGCCCGGTCTGCAATAAAATCGGCATCCCGTCTTTCGATAGCATCTTTCACGACGGGAATGGTTCCATTAATCTTTTCACCAATAATAATCATTACCAAAACTCCTCTCTCTACCAAAATCTTACAATGGTTTTAACCGTAAAAAAGCATCTGTATCTTCTATCAAAATCATAGCACTCTGGGCAAAAAGAAGTCAATTAAAAGATAGGAGAAAAAAAGCACTGATGCGGGAGTAATCCTTTTCACAAAAAGGGGACAAATACTTATAATGGAAAGCTTTTGACAAAGGGAAGGAAAGGGTCTAAGATTAAATTAGAATCAAAAGAGCGGGTACCTGAGGTGCCACAAAGAGGAGGATTTTAAAAATGTTAGATCTCGAAAAATTAACCCAGGCTGTCGGTGAATTGGAAGAGGATGATGTCAATGAACTCTTAGAGGACTTCATGGCAGAAAATCCTGACGAAGCGGCAGCACAGGATGCCGTAGCCGCATGCCAAAAGGGGATGGCAATTGTCGGGGACCTGTTTGAACAGGGTGAATATTTTGTTGGTGATTTGATCTTTGCGGGAGAACTCCTCACCAATGCCATTAACATCGTTAAACCGGCCCTGAGTACCGATGGCGATGTGGCTGGCGGAAAGCTCCTCATTGGAACGGTCCATGGCGATCTCCACGACATTGGAAAAAATATCTTTAAGAGTATGGCAGAAGCAGCCGGGCTAGAAGTTATTGATCTCGGTATTGACGTGGCTCCGGAAGTCTTTGTTGAAAAGGCAAAGGAATTTAATCCAGATATCATTGGAATGAGCGGCGTGTTAACCCTGGCCATCGACTCCATGAAGGATACCATCGATGCCTTTAAGGCTGCAGGTATCACTAAGAAATTCATCATTGGCGGCAACCCGGTAACCAAGGAAGCCTGCGAAATGGTCGGTGCCGATGCTTATACGACTAACGCAGCGGAAGGCGTTAAGATTTGCCAGAATTGGGTCGCCTAGTTATTGAAGTAAAACCAATCCCTTAAATCACTAAAAAAAGCTGGAGTGGAAAAATCCTCTCCAGCTTTTTTAGTGACCCGATAAAATTGATTAGTAATGGGTGTTGTAATAGTCCCGGAGCATTTTAAAGCAGCCCAAACAAATAATAACATACAGAATACAGGTGGGCAAAGCCATGACCACGCTGAGGGTTTGGAGCTGGGTTAAAGAGCCGCCCAAAAGCATCATGATCATGGGGATGGCAGCAATACACACCGCCCAAAAGACACAAAAGGTCTTACTGGGGCGGCCCCCCAGTTGAATCTTCCGTGAAGAGACCATGGCCATGGTGTAAGAGGCGGAATCGAAGTTTGTCGCCATGGACAGCATAGAAGTCAGCAGGATGACAAAGACGAAGATGGTCCCGGCGGGGAGCTGGAAAAAAACTTCTACCACAGTGGCTGGGCCGCCAGCGGTTTGAAGGCTCTCCAGAATATTGAAGTTGCCGAAGAGCTGGACCCCCATAAAGTAATTGCCAAAGACAGAGAAAAATACGAAGGAGCCCAGGAAGCCGTAGCCCAATCCACCAAAAATGACCTGACGAACGGTACGTCCCCCCGAGATTTTGGCGACGAAGATCCCCATGAAGATGGAGTAGCTCATCCACCAGGCCCAATAAAACACCGTCCAGTTTTCGGGATATCCGGCGCTGACCCCCACGGGGTCCAGCCAGGTACTCAGCCGGACGAATTCATCCAGCATAACACCGATGGAGGTGGTTTGCATCTTCAGAATAAAGGTGGTCGGTCCAAAGATGAATAAAAAGATGACGGTGCCCAGCATGAGATAAATATTGATATCACTTAAGATCTTAATCCCTTTATTGATCCCCTTGTAGGCGCTAATGGTAAAGATGCAGGACACGATGATAATGACGATAAACCGCAGCAGGGGCGTATCCGGGATATTGAATAATTTATTCAGGCAGGCCGAAACCAAAGGGGAGCCAATGCCCAGGGCGGTTCCAACCCCACCCAGGATACCCAGGATAAAGAAGACATTAAGGACCTGGCCCAGCCAGCCATCCACACGGTCTCCAAAGATTGGGCGGCAGGCATTGCCCACATCAAATTTCTCACTCTTTTTATTGAAATGGATGAAGGCAAAGGCCACCGCAGGAATAAGGTACAGGCTCCAGGCCGAAATCCCCCAATTGAAAATGGGGATGGTGGCGGCGTACTCAGCGGCCAGCCAGCTTTCGGGCTCAATTCCGAAGGGGGGCGCGATATAATGGCTGGCCCATTCGATGCTGCCCCAATAGATAAAGCCCGCCGCCATGGAGGCACAGAACATCATGGAGGCCCAGGAAAATTCAGAGAAGGCCTTTTTCCCTTCCCCAAGCTTAATCTTACCGTACTTGCTGCAGCCCAATGCCACACAAGCGATGATGGATAAAAAGGTCAGCCAGACGTACACAAAGCCGAGATTGCTGCTGATAATTCCATTAAGATCCGTGATTATGCCTTCGGATTTATTGGGAAACATCAGGAGCAGGGCACAAATCAAGGTAATGATGCATAAAACACTGATGACCGTACCCTTGGCAACATTGGAAAAGGGACGGAGATCATTCACTTGTTTTTTCATAATAACATCCCGTCTAAAATAAGGAAGCACTGATTACAGATTACATCAGTGTTTCCTTTCAACCATTGGATCATTTAAAATTAAAGCGTAATCGAATTACAACGATTCCCGGGTGTTCTCCTCAACAGGAACAGGATCGCCGTTTTCCCCTTTGTGTTTCTTGACATAACGCAGGGTGATCACACAGAAAACCATGGCGATAAGGGCACTGACCAACAGACAGATGAAAATATAATTATATCCTGTGTTGGCATAGTTATCAATAAAGGTTCCGAAAATTTGGGCCATAAAGCTTTCTGGAAGGAATCCAATAACGGAAAGCAGGCCGGTGGCGGCACCAAAGATATGGGCCGGAACATGGGTTTCTGTTAAAAGGGAGGACGCTACGCCGTAGGCACCGTTAGCCACAAATCCCAGCAGCAGGGTAATGATGATGGCCATTGTCAGGAAGGTCGCTGTGGTGGGGAGGATTAAATAGCCCCCAACGCAAAGGGCGGAAGCTGCCATGGCGATGAAGGTCACCTTAGAGGGAGAGCCCACTTTTTTGGCCAAACTCCCCATAAGGGGCGAGGCCACGATGGCAATGCCATAGTAGCGAATCATCCCGACGATACTGACCAGGGTCAGAGGAGCCAGGAAGACATTGGTCAGGTAGGGCGTGGTGTAATTCATGCCCATGTAGACAATCATGACAAAGAACAGGGTGGTGCTGGCCAGCCATACCCCTGGGGTCTTGAGGGCCTGAAGGAATTCGTTGACGTTGAACTTCTTATCCGGATCGGTGACGATTTCCCCCTTGAATTTAGGAATGGCAATCCAGGAAACAATGCCCAGCACCAGGATGACCACGGCCAGGAAGATGAGGGAAATCTGAACGCCGGTCCGGTAATCCGGTGTAGAATTGAATACCGAGAGGGTGGCCGCATTGATGACCAGTCCCCCTAAACCGTACAGGGCGTAACTGATCCCAACGATGAGGGGATAGTCCCTCTCTGAGCCGGAGAAGCGGAGGAGCTTATACCGACAGCCCCAGAAAATGAGGATGGTCGTCACGGCCAAAAGGGCGAAAATCAGCACCAGAATGGCGTAGGATGGCAGGAAGGAATACCAGAGCACCACGGCAGCGGTGCTGATAAACCCCCCGGCCGCCAGGGTACGGATGCGAAATTTATCGGCCACAATACCACAGGGAATGTACAAGATGGTGGCCATGATGCCATACATCCCCGTTAAGAAGCCCAGCTGGGCATTACTGACATTCAGGCCCACCAGCAAAGGCTCGTAAAATACGTTTTTTAGGTAAACCGGAACGTAAATAATCCCGCTTCCGGCACCGGATAAGAAAATCATCAGGGCGCGTTGGAATTTGCTCAGTTGTTTGTAGGTTATTTCTTCTTTATTTCTCATAATCATTCCTTTTGTCGATTCATCGACAGAGTTGAAAGAAAGCGGCAGAACCGTCCTGCACTCTGCCGCTTAACCACATTTTTAAAATCAATTGACGGGATAACCTAGAACTGATACTTCTTAGGAAGATGCTTATTCAAGAGATCCCTTTGGGTCTTCGTCATATCTGGGAGCTGATAGTTTTCGATACGTTCTTTAAAGACCTTGTAGGCCCGTTCTTCAATGGGTGGGGTTGCGGCGATGCCTTCGGGAGTGGAAGTGCCGCGGTTGAACACCGGGGTAGTCAGATAGGTTTCCTGGCGGTAATCCTTGGGTGTCCGGCCCGTTAAATAGACACCACGGGGGCCCACCTTTTTAATCAGGTCAAAGTTGGCTTTCTTTTCAGAAATCATCACACCCTGGCGCAGCCGTTTCATGTATCGCAGCATTTCTTCATCCATCATGAATTTAGGGAAGCTCAGCAGGTTGAAGTTGGACAAGTCGCCGGAGGCATGGGGCAGGATACAGCCGTTGGTTAAAGCGATGGCCAGGGCGCCCAGAGTACTCTCCACACCAGCCTGGTAGTCGAAGGTATTGCCATCGGCCAAGGAGCCACTACAGCGGATGGGAATTCGGTAGTAATCCCCCAGGGCCAGGTGTCCGAGCATAATCAGCAGGAATTCCGGTGCTCCGGTCATCAGGCGGACCTCCCGGAGGTCGGCGATGGATGAGAAGGGACTGAGAATGACAGGCAGGCCCGGGTTCTTTAACTGGATGAGTACCGCTACAGCTAGCATATTGGCAAAGTCCGAGACGATGGAGCCCATGAGGGACGGCGGTGCCGTCATAGCTGTCATGGAGCAGGTGGTAATGGTAATAGGCTGATTTTCTTCGGCGAAGGCCATGTAATGCTGGACGGCATCCCAGCCAACGGTCAGTGGCGGCAGGACGCACATACCAGAGTAGCACACATAATCGTCGAAATTATCCATGTATTGTTTAATGAGCTGGATACAGGCCCGCGCCCCTTCCTTAGCGGTGCCGCATTTGTAATTGTGGGGGGTGATACCCAGGATATTGTACATGGGCTTGGTGGAATACTTGGCCATCATGGCCATCTGGGCCAGGGCAGATTCCGTGGGGCAATCTTCAAAACCAGGAATATCCGCAGCCACCTGGCTGGAAATGCCATACACATCGCTGCTGTTGATAATCTTATAGAAATCCACTAAATCATCAGAATTTACCGGGCGGTAGGTGTGGTCCCAATCCTCCAGCTTCGGACAGCCATTGGTGGGGGCGATGATCAGATCCTTGCCGATGCCGATCTCCAGCTTACTGGAGGGCCCGACGATTTCGAAGGATTCCGGAACAGTGGACAGGGCCTTGGTGATGAGGGCTTCATCTAAAAATACGAGATCCCCATCGATCTTTGCGCCGTGTTCCCGGAAGATTTCTAAAGCTTCTTCATCTTCAAATTTGACACCGACCTCGCCACAGACCCGCAGGACGTTTTCGTGCATCAATTCGATATCTTCCTTGGAAAAGAACGTTGAAAATAAATTCCCCTTTAAAGTATTACTCATCCTCTTACTCTCCTTTTAAAAAATAGTATAGCTAGCTTTTGTATTAATATAAAAGCAATAACCGTGCCAGAATGATATGAATCTTAAAAGCCTGGATTTATGCCGTTTTAGCGGGAAATGCCTAGGATTTTGGTTATCAAAGTTGAGAATATGAACGTTGCTCAATCAAGGGTGAGAAATTATCATAGTCGAAAGAGAGTGACTGCGTTATAATGATAGAAAACCATTAACAAAAGGGGGGAGGGCTATGGAAAATCGGAAAATCATGAATAAGGCCTATCTGCATTATTTGGAATCCTTGCCGAAGGAGGTTTATATGCAGATTCTCCAAAACTGCTATGTGGAAATCACAGCGACGGACCCTGAGGGCAATGTGATTTACGCCAATCCAGCCAGTGTGCAATATCATAATATGCTGCCCGAGGAGATGACAAAATTTAATTTTGCCACATCCTTTAACGGTCTGTGGACACCGCCGTCCATCGACTATGCCAAGCAGGTCAAGCGCACCGTTTTCGTGCGCCAGCGATATTTACTGACCAATGAAGTGCATGTGACCATCACCACGCCCATTTATAATCAACACAAACAGCTTGAGATGATCCTTTTTACCTCCTTCAAGGAAAAGCCCATTACGGCCTTTGATCTGGATTGTATGCAGAAGGAATCTGACGCTCCCAAGAACCTCCACGAGAAGAACAAGGTGCATAACCATATCATCGGACGAAGCTACGTGATCTATGCGACTTTGGAGAAACTGAAACGGGGCGCGCGGTCGGATATCCCGGTACTGCTTTTGGGGGAAAGCGGTGTGGGGAAAACCCTTTTTGCCAAGTATGTCCATGACTGCAGTCCTCGGAGCGATAAGCCTTTTATCTCGGTGAACTGCGCCTCCATTCCCGATAATCTCATCGAGAGTGAGCTCTTCGGATACGTGCCCTACGCCTTTACCGGGGCCAGCCCCAAGGGAAAGAAGGGGCTCTTTGAGCTGGCTGACGGGGGCACCCTTTTTCTGGACGAAATTGGGGAGCTTCAGATGAATATTCAGGTGAAGCTTCTGGAATTTCTAGAAAGCCACCAGTTCATTTGCGTGGGTGGGTTGGAGCCCACCACCGTGGATACCCGGATTATCACGGCCACCAATAAGGATTTGGAGGAGCGGGTGAAGGAGGGCTCCTTCCGGGAGGATTTATACTGGCGGATCAACGGCATCGCCCAGACCATTCCACCCCTGCGGGAGCGGCGCAACGATATTTTTCCCATTGCCAATTTCTTTTTGGATAAGTACAATGCCAAGTATAAGAAGGACAAGGTGTTTTCCAACGAGGTGGTGGAGGCCTTCAATTATTATGACTGGCCGGGGAATGTCCGGGAGCTGCGTAACGCTGTGGAGTATATGGCGGTGCTCAGCATCGGTAATATCATCGACGACAATAAGCTGCCAGAGCAGATTCTGCGTTTCATTAATAATGGAGAGCATTTGAAGCACCAAACCATCTTTGAGGATATGGTGGAGGGCTATAAAAAGGATACAGTGGAGAAATATTATATCCTCTATCCTGAGGTCCCGGAATTTTCCGAGGCCCTGGGGGTCAGTCAGGCCACGGCCTATCGGCTCATAAAAAAATACATCAGGCCGGGGGAGGCGTGATGTATAGGGGGACGGCTGTTCGCCGCTTACCGATAGCTACTACCCAAATCCTCAAACTGCGTGTTCATCATATAGGTGTTGACAAAATCCGGGTCTGAGGCCAGCTCCACGTGGGTGGTAATGGTGGGGAGGGCGGTGCAGCGGGCTACCTCTTCCTGACTTAAGAGGAAGCGCTTGACGCCCATGCCGGCACCGTTGCCGATGGAGCGGACGGGGACGCCGGGGAAGGTGGGGAGCAGGCCCATGGCCTGGGCGTTCTGAATGTCGATATAATTGCCAAAGGCGCCGGAGATAACAATTTCAGAAAGATCCTTTCCCTGGATGCCATAACGGCTCAGAAGCAGCTCACAGCCGGTGTGGATGGCACCCTTGGCCAGCTGGATGGCACGGATATCCTTTTGGGTGATGACCATGGGGATCGTACCGCCATTTTCCTCGGCAGTTAATAGGGTGAACTGTCGCTGGCCATCCTCACAGAGGGTAATCCGATGGGCCAGGGGATGTCCCTCAAGCTTTGCACCCTTGTAGAAATTCCCCATGGGCGCCACAATTCCGGCCACCAGCAGCTGGGTAATGGCATCGATAATGCCAGAGCCGCAGAAACCCTTAGCGGGACCGCCACCAATGACCTCGCAGACAAAGCGGCCGTCCTGGTATTTGACGGCTTCAATGGCCCCGGTGGTTCCCCGCATGCCCATGGTGAGCCCGGCTCCCTCCAGGGCTGGGCCACAGGCCGTAGAGGCCACCAGATAACGGCTGCCATCTCCCACGGCGATTTCCCCGTTGGTGCCCAGGTCAATCATCAGGCGGGTGGCACCATCGGTGGGGAGCCCCAGGAGTACCGCTGTGGTATCCGCCCCCACAAATCCCCCCAGGAGCGGCAGCACCCGGTGGACGCAGCCATCAGCCACCGGCAGCCCCAGGGCGTTGTCCCGGAGGTCGATGCCGTTCTGGATGGTATTAATGAAGGGCACCCGGCCCAGCCGAGCAGGGTCCAGCTTTAGAAGCAGATTGACCATGGTGCTGTTGCCGCAGTAAGCGGCGTTATAAATCATAGAGGAGGGGATTCCCGCCTTTTCACACAGGGTGTGGATAATATCCGACAGGGTTTGGCGGATGGCATCGTGGATTTGGTTCAAATGGCCTTTGTCCACACCGGCGTATTCAATGCGGCTGATCACATCGGCGCCAAAGCTAATCTGGCCATTGAGGGCTGAAGCCTGGGCCAGGGGGAGCCCCGTGTTCATATCGAAGAGGAATCCGACGACGGAGGTTGTCCCGATGTCGAAGGCCAGACCATAAATACGGGGCGGGGTATCCCCGGCAAAGAGATCAAGGACTTCATCCCCTAGGGTGACGACATTCAGACGGGGTTTAGCGGTTTTACCGCCATCCCGCAAAAGCTGATTGAACCGTTGGATCAGGGGCCAGGATAAGGGCTTAAGGGAACGGCCAATCTCCTGGGACAGGGCACTAAAGTCAAAGCCTCCGAGGCTGGGCTGGAGGGCGTTTAGGCTCATGCTGTGAACCGCCACCGATGGATCGAAAGGGATACTTTGCAGGGCAGCGTCATCCTCCAGAATTTTATCCTTCTGGGTGCTGGGCTCCAGCAGAATGGTCATATTGTCAGATATCGGGTGTCTGCAGGCCATCACCAGGGATGTGGTTCCATCCTCCACGACGGCGATTTCGCATTTCTTGCAGGTTCCGTTCCCACCGCAAACGAGGTTGAGGGGATGGCCGACGCGCTGACAAGCCTCAGCAACGGTAATGCCCGCCTCCATAATGGATGAGAGGGATAGGTACGGAAAGTGAATTTTCATAATAGCCTCCTTGCTTCATAGCTCCATTATAGGGCACAATAAATGGGAGGACAAGTATTAACGTGAAAAAGTAAAAGCCCATCAAATCGGGGAAGAAAACGTAGACAAATCATTCCAGTGAAAAATTCCAGTAAAAAGCATAGCCCGTGGCGCTATCGGAGAGGATGATAATGAAAAAGAGTATCGTGATTGCATGTCAAACCTTACAGGACGAAATCGAAATGATTTGCCGGGACCAGGGGGTTACCCCGGAAATAAAATGGATGGATAACACCCTCCATGCCTTTCCGGAGAAGCTCAAGGCAGCCCTTCAGGAAACCATTGACACCTTAAGGGATGTGGATGAGATCCGCCTGGCCTATGGGAATTGCGGCAATGGTTTGGCGGGACTCACCGGAAATCAGGCCACCCTGGTGATTCCTGCCTTTGCCGACTGTATTGCCATGCTTTTGTGGAAACGGGAGGATATGAATACCCTCCGGACCAACACTTATTTTTTAACAAAGGGATGGCTGGATAGTGAAAAGGGTCTGGAGTGGGAGATGGCCTACAATAAAAAACGCTATGGTGAAAAACGGGCGAAGCAAATTAATCAGATTTTGTATGAAAACTATTCCGATCTCATGCTCATCCGAACCGGTGCCTATGATCCCGAATCCATTCGCAGCCGCATCGACCACCTGGCCCATGAGATGGAGATGGAGGTGGTGGAGTCCGATGGAGACCTGACCCCCTTGGAAAACCTGCTCCTGGGACGGGCGGATGATTCTTTTATTACAGTGAAGCCCGGGGAGTTTTCACCGGCGTACACCTGAGATCTGGGGAATGGCCTTATTCAAATTTTCCATCCAGAAAGGCATTGAGGATATTTTGCGGGGCATCATAGTAAAAGCTACTGTTATAGTCGTTCATTTCTCTGGTAATCATCCTGCAATTGAAAGTTTTCTTTATTATAGTACAGAGGGTGTAAAAATGCAGAGTGCTTTTCTTACATGAACCTGATTGAGCATTGGGGGAACATAGCTTTTAAACATCAAGCAACGAAGAGCAATAATTTCTAAGCAGAATCATTCATATCGGAGTGAGACTGCTTTTTTAAATTTTGAACAAAAAGCGAAGGACTGATGAATGGAAACAACGAATTGGCATAGAAATTGCTTTATTATCACCATAAGAAATCTCAAAAAATCATTCCAGAAAATGAGGTGGTATGATGATTAAATTTATCAAAACCGATTTTTCCTTCGATGAGGAAAAAATCTTTCGGCAGCTCCATTTAAAGGAAAACCGAAGTGCAACGAAGCACACCCGAATGGTGCTGCCCATGCTGACGAAACTCCTTAAGGAAAATATGGAGCTGACCACTTGCTACAGTTTGCAGGACAATGATTTTCAGGCACCACTGCCTGGAATTGGATGCTGCAGCCAAGTGGCTCTGTGCTATTGCTCCTGTACCCGGCGCATCAATGATGTGATCGACACGATGTTAAGCCAGGGGGAAATACTGGACGGATTTTTGCTCAATCACATGGCCAATGCGGTGTTTTTTGAAGCTTCCAATCAAATGAATGGGAAGCTTGCCCATGTTCTTTCAGAGCGAGGACTCCATCTGACAAAGCGTTATGCCGCCGGGGAGGGGGAAGTGCCCCTTTCTGTCCAGGCCATTATCCTGGATGCCCTTAAAACTGAGACTGAGCTGGAAGTGAATTTGACCTCGAATTATATGCTGGAACCGGAGCACTCCATGCTCTACTATTTCGGGGCCGACGCCGGCATTACCGGGCATTCCACCCGGCATGACTGTGGGGCCTGTAATTCAGAGGATTGTCCCTTTCGGGATGTGGAGGGAGATGTGGCAGAGGGCTTGATAAAAAATGCAAAACCACAGACCAGCTGGTCTGCCTTGAGGGCATTTGATCGGCTGTATCGGGGGTTTTCCAGCCACAGGGTAATTCCCTTCTTCCGGGGTGCTGTAAATGCTTGGACCTGGCCAGCTGGCGGCGGGACCATCCCTTTTGGGGGGAAGCGCTGAAGCAGAAGGCCTTGGCCCCCATCGGGATTGCCACCTGCACGACACTCGGGGGTTTTTACACAGCAACACCCCAGGGGATAACCGGGGTCACCTGGCCCGTCAGAATACCCTGCGCAACCAGACCGCTTACGATGAAAAGCAGGCGGTGCACGAGGCCATGATCACCCGTCTGAGGACCAGTATTTGCAATGCCCTGATGAATAAACGGGAGCGCTATAGGTACAAAGCGACTATGGCAGCGTCGATGTCAGATACCTGCGGCACCTGGGCCGGGTATCGGCACCCCGGCTTTTTCGGAAGCCAGAGGGGGATGATGTGGTGGATCTTTTAGCGGTGCGCCGGGCCAGGCAGCAGGGCATTGCAGTGCTGGGGGTGTATTGCGGAAAGCCAAAGGACCTGGCGGCGGAGCAGAAAATCTACGGCAGCCAGTTTATCTACACCCGGGATAAACGCCGCTTTGCGGATGTGGTTTCGGTTTATTTAAAACGTGTGATTGCGGATTAAGGAGGGAAAAAATGAAAAAAGTAATCATTGGCTGCTCGGTGCTGCGCAGAGAAATCGAAGCGGCTTTAGGAGCGCGGGAGGATTTTACCTGCATTTGGCTGGAGGACCAGCTTCACAATGTGCCGGAAACCCTGCACCAGAAGGTCCAGGCCGCCATCGATGCCGCAGTGGAAGCGGAGCGGATCTATTTGCTCTATGGCCATTGCGGCCGGGCACTGAATGGGGTGGTGGCTCGATATTGCCCCCTGGTGCTGCCCCGGGTGGAGGATTGTATCGACGTGATGCTCCATGGCAATCCAGCGGTTCCAGAGCTGCGCCGAACCTCCTACTTTGTTTCCCAGGGCTGGCTCTGGGGTGAGGAGGGCCTGGGCTACGAATACGACCGGATGAAGGCGGCCCGGGGAGAGAAGCGGGCCCTGTGCATGGTGCAGGCTATGTACCGAAATTATAAGTATATCCAATTTGTTTCAACCGGGGTGGAAACCCCGGAGGACCGGGAAAAGTGCGCCCATGTGGCAGAGACTCTGGGCCTTGAGCTGGCGGAGCTAACCGGCAGCGTTACCCTTCTCACAGATATGTTAGACGGTGCGGAGGATAATCGATTTATTGCGGTGCCGCCGGGTGGGGAGATTGTGGAGGGGATGTTTCATCGTGTGGATTAAATCCTTACCGCCCCAGCCCATACTGTTTTATCTTATACTGCAGATTCTGCCGGGAAAGACCAAGCTTTCGGGCGCTCTTACTGATGTTGTAATCACAGGCGTCTAAGGTTTCTTTTATAATAGAGCGTTCAATAATGGCCAGGGTGTCCTTTAAGCTTTGGTTTGCATCTAGGTTCGTCAGGTGCTTCGTTTGAATGTTGTGGTAGCTGCTGATCTTTTTTAGATAATCCGGAAGCAGGCTGACATCTAGGACGGTATCTCGCCGTTGGGCCATAAAGATGGCATGGGTGATGGCATGCTTAAGTTCCCGGATATTGCCGGGCCAGTTGTGTTTTTTTAAGACATTCAGGGCTTCGTCGGAGACGCGATAAAGATCCTTTCCCATGGGGATGCTTTCACTGGCGAGGAAGGATAAAACCAAATCCTCGATATCCTCCTTCCGTTCAGCCAGCCCGGGAAGGGTGATGCAAAAAACCGCCAGACGGTAATAGAGGTCAGATCGTATGCGACCTTGCTCAATAGCCTGCATAGGGTCCTGGTTCATGGCAGAAAGGATACGGGCATCCATAACTCGTTCCTTATTGCTCCCGACTTTTCGATAATGCTTGGTTTCAAGCACTCGGAGCAGTTTGGATTGAAGGCCCATGTCCATGGAGTTGATTTCATCAAGGAAGAGGGTCCCGCCCCGGGCCTCCTCCAGAAGGCCGTCAGAATTGACGGCACCAGTATAGGCACCTTTGACCGTTCCGAAAAGGGTGCTCTCCATCAAGTTTTCCGGAATAGCACTGCAGTTGATGGCGACAAAGGGCTTTTCAGACCGTTGGCTGTTGTTATGGATGCTCTGAGCAAAGAGCTCCTTCCCCGTTCCTGTGGGGCCGGCAATCAAAATAGGAGCAAGAGATTCTGCTGCAATTTTGCCATGGCGGATACATTCTTGCATAATAGAACTTTTTCCGATGATTTCTTTAAAAGTATATTGTGTTCCATTGCTATTGATGGGTTTTAAATCGGCTTGGAGTTTTTTGATAGTATTTGACATCTGTAAATAATCTGAGACATCCCGATAGATACAGAGGGCGGCCTCAACTTTTTTACTGTTATCGGATGCAAAAATGGGATAAGTACTACTGATAACATCAGCAATTTTTCCCGATGGTGTTCGATAACGGACATGCTTGTCCAGGGCTTTTTTTCCAGTTCGGAGAACATATTTTGTCATGGATTCATCAATATACTCATTGATCTCCCAATCTGTCCTTCCGATAACGTCTTCACGCTGCATGTTGTCAATGACTTCACATCCCTTGGAGTAGCAGATCGTTTTTCCCGAAATGTCGCTAATATGAATACAGACATCTTCCACAGCTTCCAGGGCGGATAGTGGGATGGCATTATGCCGCAAAGCATTCGTTACGTTTTCAAAATCCTTTTTAACTGCTGCCTTCATTATGGAACACCTCCTGAAGATATAACATTATTTTACAACGGTAAAGAAAAGAAAGCAACCCTGGGGATTGCTTTCTTTGTAGGGGATAGTGAAATAAAAGAGAGGATTAGTTGTATTTTTCTTCGATTGTATTCAGTTTCTGAAGGATAGCATCATCCAGGGGGGCCACAACATGGTTTTCTAAGATATCGTCGATTTTGGCGATAACGTCATCCATAATCGTGGATTCATCGGCGTTCACCATGGGACGATTGAAAAACTTAGGATACCAGACGCTCTTGAAATTGGATAAGGTATGCATTTCGTTGAGGTAATGTCCGCCGTGTCCCACCTGCTTGATGACGTCCATGGCCATGGTTTCTTCGCTGACCACCACACCCTTAGTGTAAGCTTCCAGCTGATCGATCATTTCGTTGGCTAGGACTACCATGGCGGGGGCCACGCTGTTGCAATGGTCCAGAACACCGATATCGTGGACGATATTGGCCTTGCTCAGGAGGGTGGAGAACAGCTCCATCTGGACTTCTGCCACAGATTGAGGGTCGACGGTCTTGGCGTCGGAACAGCCGGCGGTGCCAAAGAAGGGGAGGTGATAGTAGTCACACATTTCGGAGGCTGCGGCCACAGAAAGGTGGAATTCCGGGGCGGCGTAGGAGCCGACGGTGGTTTTCATATCGAATACCGTGGGCATGGAACCGTAGATCATGGGGGCACCGGGCTTGATGGCCTGGGTCATGACAACACCGGTCAGGATTTCTGCATTATTCTGGACCAGGGCACCGGCGATGGTGATGGGAGCGGTCCCACCCATCATGCAGTAGGGCATATATACCACGGGAATCATGTTTTCTGCGGAGATGCGCAGCTTTTCGGTGCTTTCAATGGGGTGGGTCAGGGGCGGAATCGGCTCGCAGTAGTTGAAGATGAAGGGCTTTTCTGCCAGCTTATCGTGGCCCCCAGCCACCATCGCGGCGATATCGATGATTTCCTGGAGGGATTCGATATCGTTGGTGGAGAAGTTGATGGTCTTATTGAAGTTTTTCACGGTTTCTAAGAAGGTAACCTGGGACTGGACCGCCGGGTCCACATCCCCGCACATCCCAACGGAAAGCACGAAGCTGATGTTTTTAAGGGCATCGGCAATGGTGCACATGGTTTTGATATCCGCTTTGTTAAAAATACGGGCGGTGTTGGTCTTGTAGTCCAGGTATTCCAGTTGGTCGGAGTGGGTACCGAAGTACACGTTATTCCGGCTGTCGATGACCATGCTTTCGCTGCCATCCCGGTTGTATAGGGTGAGTTCCTTGGGAATGGTATCCAGAGCCTTCTGGACAATGGCTTCTGGGATTTTAACCATTTCGCCATCCACGTCGCAGCCGTAGGCCGCCAGGGCGGATAACATTTTTTCACCGGAAATTCTCATGCCGACATCGGATAAGAGCTCCAGGCTTTTTTCATGGATCTGCTGGATCCCTTGGGAATCTAAGACGTTAAAGTTAATATTTCTTTTTTTGGTTTCCATTAAAAAATACTCCTAATTTTTATTTTTGAGGGAATACTATATTCTTCTGAGATTAAATCCGTTCACGGTATTTGGCAGGAATGTAGGGGTCCAGCATGGCGGCCTGTTCCGCAGTAATTTCCGGTGGGGTGTAGGAGGCCAGACGTTCATCTACAGATTTTTTGAGGGTACTGGTCAGGGCAGGATTGCCGTTTTGCTGCCATTGCCCTGGGTCCCCTTTATTGAAGTGCTTGGGTGCAAAGAATTCCTGGCGGAAGAGCTTGGGGGTACGGCCACGAAGGTAATTTCCCCGGGGGCCGACCTTTTCAATAAGCTTGTAGCTCAGGGTCTCATCATCCACGCGAATGCCCTCCTGCATCCGGCGGTGCATCCGGTAGACATCCTCGTCCAGCAGGAATTTTTCGAAGCTGGTGATGTTGAAGCTTCCCATGATGCCACAGGCATGCAGCACCAGGTCGGGCTTGATTTCTAGGGTGGAGCGGATCATCATATCCGATTCGTAACCGGCTTGGGCATCCAGATCCTTGGCGTCGCTTAAGCCGCCGCAGGTACGGAATGGCACCTGGTAGAAATCTGCCAGGCCCCGGGTGGCATAGCCGATGAGGGCGGTTTCCGGAGCGCCGATGCTGAGCTGGATCTCCCGGAGGTTGGTAGAGGCCGAGGTTTGGCCATAAACCACAGGGATACCTGGACGAGTGAGCTGGGCCATGACCATCCCTGCCACGATTTCAGCATTGGTCATGGCCACTAGGCCGGCAATGGAAGGGGGACCGGTGAGGACTGGCATGGCACAGGGCGAGAACCAGAGGGGCTGATTCATTTCTGCGGCCACCAAGAATTTCACCAAGGGGTCGTGATCGTAGCACAGCGGAGATAAGGAATTCACATGAACAATATTATTGTAGACATCGCTGCGGCCTTCAAATTGATTAATGAGCTCCAATCCTTTTTTGAAGGGCTCCCGGATGTCCCCCTGGAGGGGGAAGGTGTTGGGCATCAGATGAATGCCGGTTTTATGGGAATATTTCAGGAGCATGGCAACGGGACTGTAGACCCGTTCGTCCAGGCTGAGCTTTTTATCATTCAGGAAGATATTGAAATAGTTGGCGTCGATGACGTCGCTGGTATCGGAGAGCTTGAAGAGATCCACCGTTTCGTCGTTGGTCATCTTGTGGATTTGACCGTCTTCAAGACGATAGATGCTGCCCACGGCAGGCATGAGAACCAGACTTCCGCCGCCAAAGGTATGGTTACCCTTGGAATTTTCCACTGTGAAGCTTGGGGGAATGGTGGACAGAGCAGCCATTACCATTTTTTCGTCCATAAAGACGGTGGTAGCGTCCACACGGGCACCGTGCTGCTTAAATATTTCGAGGACCTCTTCATTCTCAAAATTGACACCGACATCTGCTAGGATCTTCAGTGAGGTTTCGTGGATCTTTTGGATGTCTGCTTTCGAAATATAATGTTCATATAATTCCATAATGACTCCTCTTTTATTTGACTTTAATTATGAATGGGTTTAGTATACCCTTAGATATGGCCGTAGTAGTCGCGGTGGGCGATGCAGGACCAGGCGTAATCCAGAAGGGTTCCCCAGCTGAACACAGGTAAATCCACGGCACGCTGGATGGCCCGGGCAAAGGGCTGCATGCCGGTGCATTCCAACATGATGGCTTTAATATCCGGATGTTTGGCAATGAATTCCTTGGTAATACGAATCATGTCCTTTTCAGATTCATCGTAGTAGCTTTCTGGGATTTCTGGACGCTTTTCATGATCCCAAAGGGTATCAAACTGTGGGCATCCATATTCATCCTGGGCACCGGCAATGTAGAAGTTGCTCTTTAAGTCGATGCCGACCTTTTCCAGATGGGTGTCTGTCAGGAAGCGCTTCTGGGCACAGATAATGCCGACGGCATTGGTGGGTCCGATGAGCTGCTGGATGAAGGGAACCTGGAGCAGGCTGGACATGAATACGGGAATATCCACTGCAGCAGCTACATCTTGTTGGAAGTAAGCGAAATAGCCACATTCAGCAGCGATGGCCCGGCAGCCCATGCGTTCTAAATTCTTAGCGGCCTGAACGATGGGGGCGCGGCAGGGGGTTTTGTCCTGCTCCCATACCAGGGTGTAGTTATCCACGCCCTTGGCGATTTCATATTGGATGGGGAAGCCCCAGGCACTAGCGTTGCGAACATCCCCAGGGAATCCTGGATAGGCATCATCCAGCACCATAATCCCGATCCCCATGCCGTAGCAGGTATGGTTCTTCCGGGTGGTCATGTAATTGATGTTTAAATCTCTTTGCATAATATTATCCTCCACGTGTGATGAATTTTGACTAAGTAGTAAAGCAAATTTCATGCCAGAGAAATATAAATTTACAGGAAATAGCAAGGAAAATCCGAGTGTTATATTTGGAAGGGTGTTGTTTCAATAATATATTTGAAAACATTGTATCAGAGGCGATAGAAAAAGTGAATAGAATTGAAAATTAAGGAAAAATTTCAATAATAAATGGATGGAGACATAAAAAAAGCAAAGAAGTCTTGGTGAAAAGTAGATTTTGTATCGAAAAGAGTGCAAAAAAAAAGACATGCAAAATATTGGTCAGTATGGATAAAGAATAGATGAAAACGGGAGTCGTAAATGTTTTCTTGTTTTATGTGACAAAAAAATTTGCATATTGAATAAGGAAAAATGTCTGAATTTGGAATGAAAACGGGGTAAATCCTATCAAAGACGCGTTGGCATAGAAATTGCTTTTAATAAAGAACAAACACATCTGGCAATTCTTCTTGGAGAGAGGGTGCTGGAAATAAGAAAGTAGAGGAGCGAATATGTCAAAGAAACTGCGTTATATTCCGATTGCGATTCCGTTGGTCATCATGGGGTTCGTATTAGTCATGGGGGTTATAAACCCTGATTTTATTACGATTATGACAGATTTCTTTTTGGCTTTGATGGGGGGAGGGGGCTGGCTCGTGGCCCTCGGGATTGTTCTGTTCCTGGGTTTTTTGGTTTTCCTTTATATCCATCCCATTGGAAAAACAAAGTTTGGCGGACCTAAGGCATTACCGAAGTATAGCACCTGGAACTGGTGGGCCATTTCCCTTTGTGCTGGAATTGGAACAGGGATTGTTTTTTGGGGGGCAGTGGAACCCCTTACCATTTCCTTTGCACCACCGACATCCATGGGGTTAGAACCCGGAAGCTATGAGGCCATTATATGGGCAATGGCAAAATCTTTCCAGCATTGGGCTTTCCAACCCTATTCCATTTATGCAGTGGCGGCCATTTGCTGTGGATACGCCTATTGGAACATGGGCAAGGATTATGCCACAAGTTCAGGGTTAGTTTATTGGAATAATGGGAAGAATCTTAATAGCAAGCTCAATGATGTTTTGGATGGGATCATCCTATTTGGTATCGTCGGCGGGGTTGCCGGATCCTTGGGTTATGGATTAATGCAAATCGGTGCGGGGTTGAATTTTGTTATCCCGAGTATTGAATCCGGCCCAATGGTGTGGACAATTATTGCGGTGCTTATCATTATATCCTATACAATTTCCAGTGCCACGGGACTGGATAAAGGAATCCAATGGCTTTCCGATAAAAATGCATGGATCTTTATCATATTGATGATATTTGTATTTTGCTGTGGGCCAATGCAATATATCTGTAATCTCTTCACAGAAGCATCCGGTTACTACATTAACAATATAATTTCCCTGACGACATTCACAGAACCTGTGGTTACTGCCATTAGCGATTCAGAGATGTGGCCCCAATGGTGGGATCTGTATTGGATGACCGACTGGATGGCTTTTGGACCCATCGTTGGATTGTTCCTGGTTAAAATGTCCTATGGGCGGACCATTCGGGAATTTATTACCGTCAACGTTGTCCTGCCCTCTGTATTTGGAATGATTTGGTTCTCAATTTTTGGTGGTTTTGCCCTGAATATCCAGTTGACGGGTGCCTTCGATTTAATGGCATTCTACAATGAGAGTGGTGCAGAAGCGTTTATGATGAAGCTTTTCGAGTTCCTTCCAGGTACAGATATTATCCGAGTCATCATGCTGGTATTGATCTCACTCTCCTTCATTACCTTGGCGGATTCCATGACATCGACAATTTCCCAGATGTCTTTAAAGAACCAAACCTCAGATGTAAAAGAAGCCCCCTTAGCCATTAAAGTATTCTGGGGTGTCTTGATTGGGGCCGTGTCCGTACTCTTCGTTTGTAGTGGTGGGATTGAAGGGATCAAAATCGTCAAAACCATTGCTGGTTTCCCAATTTTGTTTATCCAGATTGCCATGATTATCGGATTCCTGCGTTATTTCCTCAAAGGGAAGAATAAAAATGATGAGATTACCTATGCTGATGATTTGGAACGTCAGCTGGTGATGTCTGAAAAAGAGGCCCAAGAAGAAATAGCATCCGGAAAAGACAAAAAGAAATGGTTCGATTTTCAAAAAAGCGAAGCAGAGCGCCGCTATGAAAGAGAACAAAAGGCCAAGAAGGAAAAGGCTGCTGGTCAGGATGATGAGTCCCATTAGCTGAAAAAAACAGGCTGAAGCCTAGGCTATAAAAATACCGCTATCTTCATAAAAAAAGAAGATAGCGGTATTTTTTATGAGGTTTTGGATTTGAGTACCGTATAAGGTGACAATTAAATTGGCAGATGCAAAAAGATGTGCAGGGAAAGGCGTAGGAAAAAACGCCTGATCCTGCTTGGAAGGGGCTTTCAAAGAATTTGTCCTAAGGTCTGCAAAAAAATGGGCGGATATTCCGCTTTGTAGAATTTAACCCATGGAACGGAAGACCTTGAAAATGGCCTCTAAAGGGATATATCCACTCTTTTAGCGTAACTGCTTAGAATTGGCACGGTCCTTGCTTTATATACAGCCAAGAAGTTAAATTAATCTTTTATGATCAAAGGAGAACGAAAATAATGGCAGACATGAGTTATTTGAAGGACAAACCAATTGCAGTGTTAGGGGCTGGTGCCGTCGGCAAGGCCATCGCAGGAGACTGTGCCTTAGGTGGTGCAAAGGTTCGTATTTGTGATATGGAACCCTTTGCTAAAAAGACCCTGGCCAATGTTGAACGCGTCGGGATTAAATTCTACGGCGATCAGGTGAACCTCTACGGCTTTGAACGGGAAGGCTTCGCAAAAATGGATAAGGTCACCACGGATGTGGCAGAAGCCGTGAAGGGTGCTGGGATTATCGTCGTGGCCACCCCCACCTTCGGACACAAGCCCTTCTTTGAAAAGCTGATTCCCTGTCTGGAAGATGGTCAGGTCATCCACATTTTCCCGGATAACTACGGAACCCTGCTCCTGCGCAAGATGATGCGTGAAGCGGGCTGTACCGCTAAGGTTATCATCGGGGGCTGGTCCAGCTCGACCTACGGCAGCCGTGTGGAAATGCCTGGTGGTGTCATCACCCATAAGATCCGGGTCTACTACCGGGCCATCACCCTTCGTGGAGCCGCAATGCCCGCCTGTGACACCGAAGCCTTCATCGAAAGCTCCAAATACCTGCCCTCCATGGACGCCGTAACCTTCGGCGACGGCGCAGTGGCTGGGGATACTGTACTGGATACCGGCTTCTCTAATGTTAACCCGGTGCTCCACTGCCCTGGTGCCATTCTTGGTGTATCCACCATGGAAAACTTTGGGACCATCTTTGGGGAAGACAAATACAAATTCTCCATTTACTCCCACGCGTACTGCCCCTCCATCTCCCAGGTTCAGTACACCTTCTATCAGGAAGAATGCACCCTGGCCGATACCCTGGGTGTTGGCATCCAGCCCTATGAAAAGGAACACTTCTTCTCCCGGGAAAATGTTTTAGGTCAGGAATACATGGGTCTTGACTACCTCATTCCCTTCGACAAGCAGGATCCCATCCAGTACGGCACCGGCCCCTTCGACATGAACAATCGCTACATCACTGAAGATATTCCGGTAGGCTGCTACGTATACCAGCAGTTAGGTGATATCTTTGGCGTCGACACCCCAGTGGTGGACTCCATGATTTACCTGGCAAACGCCATCCATGGCAAAAACCTTACTGAAAATGGGTATACCTTAGAATATCTCGGCATCGACGGTATGTCCAAGGAAGACTTGAACACCTACCTCAGAACCGGTGAATTAAACTAAGTTTACATAAAAGGAGCAGATCAATGGCAAGAAAAAGCATCATCAAATTAAGAGAAATGAAGGCCGCAGGCGAAAAGGTCGTCTACATCACCGGCTACGATTATTTAACCGCAAAATACGAAGAACGGGCCGGGGTCGATATGATCCTGGTAGGGGATTCCCTGGGAATGGTTTCCCTGGGTTACGATACCACCTACCCCGTCACCATGGACGATATGATTTCTCACGCTCAGTCCGTACGCCGGGGAGCCCCCAACACCTTTGTAGTAGGGGATATGCCCTTCATGTCCTACCAGGTTTCCAATGAAGAAGCCGTTATGAATGCCGGCCGTTTCGTGAAGGAAGCCGACTGCGATGCCATCAAGCTTGAAGGGGGCACCGACAGCGTCTGTGACCGCATCCATGCGATTTCAGAAGTGGGGATTCTGGTCATGGGCCATATTGGACTGACCCCCCAGTTTGCCGCACAAATGGGCGGCTACCGTGCCCAGGGCAAGAATGCTGACGCCGCCTTGGCCCTCATCGATCAGGCCAAACGCATTGAAGCCGCCGGAGCTGCTTTTATCCTGGTGGAAGGCGTGCCAGCAGCCGTTGGCCAGGCCATCGTCGATGAACTGACCATTCCGGTTTATGGCATCGGCGCAGGGAGCTACACCGATGGACAGCTCATTATCTATGCGGATATGGTGGGCTACTACGATGATTTCACACCGAAGTTTGTTGAAAAATACGCCAATGTTGGCGCTGAATTGTTAAAGGGATTCACTACCTACACTGAGGAAGTCCGAAATGGGAACTTCCCCAACAACGATAAGCACGCCTATACCATGTCCGAAGAAGAGGTTTCGGCACTACAGGCAGCACTGAAAAAGTAAGGTTTGAAAGGGGTAATACTATGGCTGATTTAAATCAATTGGGTGAATTTGTTGTCGATGGCAATGAAGAAGCCGTTCAAAATGCCGTTAATAAGGCATTGGAAGAGAAGGTCGATCCGGTATCCATCATCAACGATGGTCTGCTGGCGGGGATGAACATCGTCGGCGAAGAGTTTAAAAATGGGGAAATGTACGTTCCGGAAGTGCTCATGGCGGCTCGGGCCATGAATGCTGGGATGGACATCGTCAAGCCCCTCATTGCCGATACGGATATGCCGACCCTGGGGACCATTGTCATTGGGACGGTGAAGGGTGACCTCCACGATATTGGGAAGAACCTGGTCGTGATGATGTTAGAAAGCGCTGGCTTTAAGATTGTGGATGTCGGTGTGGATGCTTCCCCCGAGGATTTCGTGGCAGCGGCTGTGGATAACAACGCGGATATCGTGGCCATGTCTGCCATGCTGACTACCACCATGCAGATGATGGACAAGGTTGTGGCGGCCTGTAAAGACGCCGGAGTTGACGCGCAGTACCTCATTGGCGGCGCACCGGTATCCACCATCTTCAGCGAAAAGATTGGGGCTGTTTACGCCGCAGATGCTTCTGCTGCTGTTGAAAATGCCAAGGAATTAGTCGGCTAGTCCCCCTAGCGGTTTGATGCAAAAAGATGAATCATAGCCCTCTGATTTCGGAGCATTCCGATGGGAGGGCTTTTTAAAAAGGGGAGGTCAGTGGGTGTCAAAGGGGATTTGGGCGGCGGTTTCCGCGGCATTGACAGCAGGCCTGCTGCCGGTTTTTACCAAGGTGATGATGAACCACGGGGTGACCGATGTTGAGGTGATGGTGGTGCGTTATCTTGGGGTATTCTTATTTGCTGGAATCGGTCTGATGCTCAGAGGACAGGGACTTCGCATTACGGGCCGGCAGTTTGTTACCCTGGTGTTATTAACGGTGTTCGGTTATGCCGGGGCCTGCTATCTGCTGGCGGCAGCCTTGAATTTTTTGCCGGTGGGCATGGCGACCATGCTGTATTTTACCTACCCCCTGTTCACCATGCTGATCATGACCCTGGTGTTCCGGGAAAAGCCAACGGGCCGGAAGCTGGTCGCTTTGGCCCTGGCCATTCTGGGCATCGCCGCTCTTATGGGTTTTGATTTTTCGGTATTTAATATTGGCAGCGTGCTGGCCCTTGGGGCCGGGCTGACCTACGGCATCTACCTGGTGGGCATTCAGAAAAGCTGTGTCTGCCAGCTGGATAATATGGTCATCACCTTCTATTTAGCTGGGATTTCCTGGCCCCTGTTCTTAATCCAGGGATGGGGCACGGGGGTGGAGCACTTTATGGCCCTGACACCCACCGCCTGGGGGGTGGGCATGGTCATGGGGCTGATTACCGTCTTTGTGCTGGTGGTGGTGGCCTATGCCACCAAATCCATCGGATCAACCCGGACATCACTGATTATTGCCTTTGAGGCAGTGGTTTCCCTGGTCCTGGGAATCCTGATCTTTGGGGAAGCCTGGACGGGCTTCACCGTTGTTGGCTCGGTCCTTATGTTGGGGGCCGTTATCCTGGTGACTCGGGAGAAGGCATAGTATTTTTACAATTTATGGAGGAGACATAATGGGTAAGGAATTAATCAAGCAAACACTGCGGCACGAAGCGACGAGTGAAGTGCCATGGGTGCCCTTTGCCGGGGTACACGCCGGAACCCTTAAGGGCTACACGGCCAAGGAGCTGCTCACCGAGGGGGATAAGCTGTACGAATCCCTCATGGAGGTGGCCAAGCTGTACATGCCCGATGGCATGCCAATCATGTTCGACCTGCAGGTGGAAGCGGAAATATTGGGCTGTGACCTGCTATGGGCAGAGGATAACCCCCCCTCTGTCATGAGCCATCCCCTAGCGGGGGAAGAGCTGACGATTCCCTGCAGCTGCCGAATTCCAAAGAAGACCGATGGCCGTATCCCCATGATCTTAGATGTCATGGGACGCATGAAGGCATCCGTTGGAGAGGACATTGCCCTGTACGGGCTCATCTGCGGGCCCTTGACTCTGGCCTCTCACCTTAGAGGGAGTGAGTTCTTCACGGATATGATCGCCAATGCGGAATACGCCAAAGGGCTCTTTGCTTTCTGCGTCGAGGTCTGTAACGCCATGTCATCCTACTATATCGAAGCCGGAATGGACGTCATCGCGGTGGTGGACCCTCTGGTCAGCCAGGTTTCCCCCCGGATGCAGAAAAAGCTTTTCCTGGAATCCTACAAGGTGGTCTACGACTTTATTCGCAGTAAGGGGGCACTGAGCTGCTTCTTTGTCTGCGGGGATGCCACCAATCAGATTAATGTCATGTGCCAGACCGGTCCCGACGGCGTCTCCGTGGACGAAAATGTCAATATCGTCGAAGCCAAAAAAGTAACGGATGAGTACAATATCACCATCTGCGGCAACATACCCCTGACCACGGTGATGTACTATGGAACCCAGCAGGATAACATGAAATACATTGTCGAAATGCTGGATTCCATCGATCACCATAACCTCATCGTCAGCCCGGGGTGTGATATGCCCTATGCGGTCCCCATGGAAAACACCATCGCCTGTGCCCAGGCCATTAAGCACCCCGAAGAAGCCCGGGAAATGGTTAAAAACTACGAAGCCGTGGATACCTTTGGGGATGTTGAGCTGCCGGACTATGAGCATCTTAAGCGGCCCTTTATCGAAGCCTTTACCTTAGACCCCGTGCAATGCGCCGCCTGCACCTACATGGAACGGGCCGTACAGCTGGCCAAGGACGAATTTGGGGATGCCATCGATATTGCCGTGTATAAATACTGCATCAAAGAGGACATCGCCAGAACCCAGAAGATGGGTGTGGCCCACTTACCTTCGGTTTATATTAATGGGGAGCTGAAATGGTCCTCCATCATCCCCAGTAAGGAAGAAATCTGCGGGGCCATTGAGGCACTGCTGAAATAGGAAAAAAAATGAGATTACAGGAATAAAAAAGGCCCGGGGGAAACCTCCGGGCCTTTGAAGCAGAAGGGAGAAAGCCATGAAGCTGGTGCTGTTGACAGGATTTTTAGGAGCTGGGAAGACGACACTGTTAAACATGCTTTTAACAGAAACCCAAGGAATGCGCGTGGGTATTTTGATGAATGAATTGGGGGCCATCGATATTGACAGTCGGATGATTCAAAGGAAAGATTCCCAGATGGTTTCCCTGACCAATGGGTCTGTATTCTGTGCCTGCCTGAAGCAGGATTTCATACAGGGCCTCATTGACTTGCTCAACCAGGATTTGGAAATTGTTTTTGTTGAATCCTCTGGTATTTCAGATCCCTCCAATATTCAAACCATTCTTGAGACCGTCTCTAAGGTATCGGGGCAATCCTATGATTATAATGGCGCGGTTTGCCTGGTGGATGCCCTGGGATTTTTTGATCAGTATGAAGTATTACCGGCTATTCAGCGTCAGATTGTCCATTCAGATCTGGCCATCATTAATAAATGTGATCAGCAGACCGAGGCCGTTCTCGAATATATCAAAGCGGAAATTCAAGCCATCCATCCGGAGATGCCCTGTATCCAGACGACCTATTGCCGGCTGGACCCCACTGTTTTTTTGAAAAATTTCAAACAGACACTGGCGGCGGAGGCGGAAACCACCAATACCTGGGAAAGCCGTCCGAAGACCATCGTTTTAAAGGTAGAATCCATACCTTTACCCTTAGAAGGCTTGGAAAATTTTCTCAGGGCAATCGCACCAGATACCTTTAGAATCAAAGGATTTCTGGTGACAGAGCAGGGGAATATGGCAATTAGCGCAGTCAGGAAAGAAATCCAGAGCACGCCATGGCCGACAAGCGTGGAGGAAAATGAGTTGGTAATTATCTCAGCTATTGGCGTATCGATCATCAGCCGAATCATTGGGGCCTGGGAGCATTGTTTACCCGTCTATAAAATGGATTTGGAACCAGCCAGTCCATAAAGAATGATTAGAAGCGGCGCGATAAGGTAAATTTTTTGATCCATTTCAAACCATTCTGTGATATAATTTTTCAAAACATGTATAGAACAGGCGACAAGGTGTTTTTTAAAGTGACAAAGGGCCTGTGCTGTTATCATAATGTTTAAGGAAGAGGAGAATGGACATGCTTGAAATGTTGATCAATGCCATCGAAGAGTTGGATGAAGAAAAGGTATTGAAAATCGTGAAGCGGTGCGTGGCAGCAGGTACTGCGCCCAAGGATATTTGGATGGCACTGAACAAAGGGCTTGAAAAGGTGGGAATGCGATATGAGACCGGTGAATACTCCATTGCTGATTTGATGGTTGTCGGGATTATTTTCGAAAATGTATTAGAATACACCAATATGTGTGATATATACGATGATATTGAGACCGAAGAATTTGGGAAAACCATGCTGCTGGGCACAGTGGAAGGTGATATCCATGATATTGGGAAGTCAATTTTTAAAGGGGCCATGCAGGCCGGCGGATTCATGGTCAAAGACCTGGGTGTCGATGTGAAGGCCCAGGATTTTGTGGATGCCGCTGTACGCTATCAGTGCGAAATTATTGGATTAAGTGCCGTATTGACAGATTGTATCATCTCCATCAAGGAGGTTATCGACGCCTTTAAAGCCGCTGGAATTCGGGATCAGGTTAAGATTATCATCGGTGGCTGTGTGGCGAACAAAACCGTCAGTGATTTTGTAGGCGCCGATGCCTATACAAAATCTGCTATTAAAGGGGTTGAAATCTGCCAGGGATGGTTAAAAGATGAGCAAGAATGAAGCCCGCTATCTGGGGATTGCCGATTCAATTAAAATCAAAATCCTGAGTAAGATTTTTAAGCCAGGAGATTTGTTGCCCTCAGAAAATAATTTGAGTGAGGAGTACGGTGTTAGCCGTATGACCGTCCGTAAGGCCATCGAGGTGCTTGTTGGAGAGGGATATCTGATGTCTTCGCCAGGAAAGGGTACCTATGTGCGGGAGTATTCTCTGAATAAATTTGAAATCGGCTTTAAAATTGAAGAAATTATCCAGGGCGGGTACACCCACGCCAAGCTGATTCATGCCAAAATCATGGCTCCAACCATCGAATTAGTCTATCATTTACAGACCGCACCTCAAACAAAAATTGTGTGTATCCGTTCCATGCTTTTTAAGAATGATCGGCCTGTGGCGTTGGATGAGAAATACATCCCCTATTTTCCAGGAATGAATATCAAAGAGGATAGCTTTAGTTATCGGGATATGGTCAGTATTATCTTTGGAGAGAACTATGGTTTTGGATATTGGGAGGAAATTTCCATTACTGGAGTTAAGACGGATGCAGCGGTTCGTGGGTATTTTGAAGAAATGACAGAAAAGACGACTGAGAAACAGAAATTTATGATGCTTTTTGAGCAGAAGGTTTATGATTCTGATGATATCCCCCTGGGTTACGGTAAGTTGTATGTAGAGAGTGATCTCTGCAGCCTTCATGGCAAGTCAATTATATAAGGGGGCGGGCCATGAAAACCTACGAGTTTATTTTAAATGATATTCAATCAAAAATTGAAAGTGGGATTTATAAACCGGAAGAACAGCTGCCATCACTAAGGGAGTTTTCTAAGATTTACACGACGACACCGGTTACGGTCAAAAAAAGTTTGGCAATCCTTGAGGAACAGGGCTATGTTTATGTGGTGGATCGAAAAGGGTTTTTTGTAAGCTCTGGGACGCATAAGGCTTACACCATGATTTTCCATGAAATTAAAGGGATTGATCATGTGACGGAGATCCGTCTTGAGGAAATCAACGAGACCAACGGTGCAGATATTAAAAAACGTTTTGGCTTAGAGGTGCCGGAGCATACTCGGTGTCTTCGGATTACCCGGATACTTTATGATTGTGATATGCCCATTGGGATTGATAAGAAGTATATCATCCACAATGCCCGCAGTGATTTACTCATTCGCAGTCCAGAACGTTTTTTAGAGCTTTTGAATTTAGTTTTAGGGAACTATGATATCCATAAAGAGCTGGAAATGACGATGATGACCGATAATACACCAGTTCGTGATATTTTATTCCTTGGTGCAGATGATGGTGTGTTTGAATTCAAGCAAACTTATCGGACGGAGAATGGACAGTTGGTCGGGGTATCCGAGACCTATGTGCCCTGTGAGGAAATCCAGTTGAAAATGAAATATTGATGATTAAAAGGTGTCCCATGGGCATCTTTTTTAGGTGTAGGGAAAAAAGGGTAAGCCATGATTGGTATATACATATATATATTCTGTTATATATAAAAATAGGTTATTCACTTGATAGAAACGGTTACACATGCTATAGTTGTTATATACTTGAATATGACAAATGATCCGGATCAAAGTATTGTCAATTTCTATGGAGAGAAAAAATGAATAAAAATGAAGTAACCAATGAAAGTATCAGTGGTTTCACCCGAGACGCGGTGATTGGGATTATTAGTTCTGGTGCAGTGGTGGTATTTCTGACTTTTTTAGTCCGATATGTGTTTTATGAGCCGGTTTTACAGAGTCTTGCCCTAAATAATGAACAGTTGGGGGTGCTCTATGGGCTTTATGGGACAACGGCCATGATTTCATATCTTCCTGGGGGAATTTTAGCAGATAAAATACGAATCAAGTATTTGGCGACAGCCGGGTTTGGACTTTCTGCTATTTTGACATTTTGGTATGCGACATTGCCAAGCTATGAAACATTGAAGGTCATTTTCCTACTTATGGGAATTTGTACAACCTTCATTTATTGGGGGGTCCGGTATAAGGGGATTCGCTTAGTCAGTACCGATAATACTTATTCCAGAAATATTGGCATCAGTTATGGTATCGTTGGTGTGTTGGGATTGGTTGTGAATTTCATTTCGATGTGGATTTTCAACTGCTTTAGTGATCCAGCTTCCGGCTTCAATATGGTTTTGATGTTTTATGCTGGTCTGAATATCGCTTTTGCCATTGCATCGTTTCTGCTCATCCCTAAATTTAAGGATGAAATTATTAAGAAAAAGAAGACATTTGATTTATCTGAGCTGGTAGCCGCTGTAAAGCATCCGGGGGTATGGCTGACGACGTTATGTATGTTCTTTACCTACACGGTTTATACATCCTTAAGCTATACGGTGCCTTATGTTCAAGCGGTATTTGGCGCCAGTGTCACCATGGCTGCGTTGATGGGGAATATCAGGATGTACGGAACGTCCCTCTTTTCTTCGCCCGTTATCGGTGCTTTGGCAACGAAGATTAAATCGCCGGCAAAGACCATTGTATTGTGCATGGCGATTACGGCAATTTGCCTGTTTGTCATTGTACTGGCACCCCAAATGGCTGGATTCATGATTCCTGCGATTATCCTGATTATGCTTCTTTCCTTCTTTATGAGTGGGGCCTATGGGGTAGAATCTTCTCTTTTTACAGAGACGAAAGTTCCCGCAGCCATCTTTGGGTCGGCTTCAGGTATTTTATCATTAATTGGATTTTTACCGGATATGTTTGTTTCGCCAATTGCTGGAAAATGGCTTGACACCTATGGGAATCAAGCGTACACGTATATATTTATTGCCCTGGGCATTAGTGCAATCCTATCCATGGGGTGTGCCTTGCTGGTACTTCTTTACAACAAAAAAATCCGGGCATCCCTTCAAACAGATGTGGAAGAAATTCAGGCTTAATAGTCAATAGGATATAAGAATCGGAGGAGAGATAATATGGAATTGGAAAAACTTTTTTTAAAGGCCAAGGATGTTGATTTCATCCATGAACAATCAGTGAAGCTTTTAAAGGAAACCGGGTGTGTGTTTGAGGATGACCGGGCCATTGAGATTTTTAAACAGAATGGGGCGACGGTGGATGGCTATACCGTCCATTTCACAGATGAATTGATCAATAAAGGGCTATCGACAGTCAGTGCAGCCTTTGATATTCTGAGACCCGACAGGACCCTTTACCATATGGGTGATGGCAGCCGGACGATGGCAACGGCGGGTAGTCCGCCCTATGTCATGGAGGATGGGAAGTTCCGCTTTGCTGAGATGCACGATTATATCGATATCTGTAAGCTGGTGCAAACCAGTGATTGTATTGACATGACCCATTTACTGCTGTGTGATACCTATGATGTACCCCGGGAAGAACGTTCTTACAACATGGCGGCGACATTATTAAATTATACGACACTGCCAATTTCATTAACAGCACTGGCGACGAAGCTCCATGATTCTGGGACAGTGGCAACCAATGTGGTCCAAATGATTCAAAATTTTACAGGAGTACAGGACCGCTATGTTGCAGTGGGATGTATTAGTCCCATTTCCCCGTTGGCCTGGGTTAAAGATAGCTTGGATGCGCTATTTGCTTATTGTGAATTAAATCAGCCCATGCAGCTGGCCACCTGCTCATTGCCAGTGCTTACCAGCCCGGCATCTGTTCTTGGAACTATTATACAGAATAATGCAGAGTTACTGGCGGTAACGGTTTTGATTCAGTTGATTCGCCCGGGGTTACCAGTCTTTTATGGGAATACGTCAACCTCTACGAATTTAAGGGCGGTTTCCATGGCTTTGGGCAATACAGAAACCGCACTTATTTCTTTAGCAAGTGCGGCAATGGCAAAATACTATAAAATGCCATTCCGAACATCGGGGGCCTTAACGGATGCCATCGATGTGGATTATCAGGCTGGGGTTGAATCAACCCTGAATCTTATGAGCGGCTTCCTCAGCGATACCGATTTAATTTTCTTTAGCTGTGGGATGCTCAGTGGCTTTAATGTGAGTTCTCTGGAAAAATATGTGGCGGATGAACAGCTCATTAAAATGCTCAAACGAATGGGTGAAGGCATTGCCATTGACTATGAGAAGGATTATACTAAGGAAATCAGTAAGGTCGGGCCAAGGGGAAACTTTATGGCAGGGAGAACCCCAAAGGAATATCGAAAAGAGCACTATGTCCCGGATCTTTTTGTCAAAGTGGATTACAATACATGGCAGACGGAGGATAAGAAATCCGTTAAAGAGAAGGCGTCAGCCAAGGTTGCAGAACGGCTGGCATCTTATGTGGAACCTGAAAAAACACCAGAACAAATGAAGGTAATTGAGAAATATTTAATCAAATAAAGGAAAATGAAGACGGGTGGGCGGTGCGCACGCCCGTCTTTACGTTATGAATTAAAGGATGGAAGGATGGATATGGATTCAAAAAAGAACAAAATCCCCATTGACAAGACAATTTTTGTAGGTGCTCTGTTACTGATGGTGCTGGTATCCGTGGCTTGTCTCGTGTTTCCTGATGAAGCGCTTGGCGTATCGTCCATTCTCAGAAATTTCGTTATTAAAAAATTTGATTGGTTTTTCTTGATTTTTGGGTTGGGGGTATTTGTCATCTGTGTCTTTGTAGGGGGCAGCCGTTTTGGACATATTCGCCTTGGTGGAGATGGGGAAAAACCGGCCTATAGCTTCTATAGCTGGCTATCGATGATTTTCTTTTCAGCCATTGGATCATCTGCAATCCTATGGTCGGTCTGTGAGCCCCTCAACTACATAGCATCCCCACCCTTTGGGTACGCGCCCTATTCCCTGGAGGCCTTTAATATTGCCATCCCCTATGGATTATTTCATTGGGGACCGGTTGCCTGGTCCTTTTATGCCCTTTCGGGACTGGTGGTTTCGTATTATTTTCTGGTGCTGCGCCGAAAAAATCTTAAGATTTCCGGGGTAATGTCGGAGCTCATTGGTGAACGGGCGGCCTTCGGGGCAGTGGGGAAGGGCATTGATATTGCAACCATTTTTGCGACATTTTGTACTTTTGCGCCAGCACTGGGATTAGGGGTTCCTCTATTGACGGTATTAATTTGTAAACTGACCGGATTGCCCAATACCACCGAGCTCCAAATGCTGGTCCTGATGATCTGGATGTTTATTTTCTCAATCAGCGTGTACCGTGGATTGGATAAGGGAATAAAGATTCTCAGCGATATTAATATGTATTTGCTCATAGCAGTGATTCTGCTGATTTTTTTGGCGGGGGGTCCGCGCTACATTTTATCGGCATCCGTGGAGGAATTTGGGACGCTGGCGACTCATTTTATTCGCATGAATAGCTACAGCGATGTTTTTGGAGGGGGGACCTTTGCCCAGGATTGGACGGTTTTCTATTGGAGTTGGTGGGTCGCCTCTGTTCCCTTCATGGCGATTTTCATCGCCAGGGTGTCAAAAGGTCGGACAATCCGTGAATTGATTTTTGGAATTATGGGAGCTGGTTCAGCAGGCACAATGACCATTTTTTGTGTTTTGGGAAACTATGCCCTGAAATTACAGCATTCTGGCGTTGTCGATTTAGCAAAAATAAATATGGAACAGGGAAGTGACTACGCCGTTTTAGCCATGTTAGATCAATTACCCTTTAAGAACCTCATTATGATCGGGGTTATCTTACTGTATTTTGTGTTTCTGGCCACCTGTGTCGATTCCTGTGCCTTTACCATGGGGTGCATTGCCTCCCGGGAAATGACGGATAATAGCCAACCCGCCCGATGGAATCGGCTTTCCTGGTCTATTGCCATTGCGGTTCTGGGGGTGGCAGTGCTGAAACTCGGCGGGGGGATTCAGGCTCTTCAGACATTTGTCATCGTCGTGGGTCTCCCCTCGGCCATTCTAGTGATTGCAATGACGATATTGTTATACCGCTGGCTTAAGGAACACCGGGAGACGCCCTCTAAAAAGTGAGGGGAAAGGGAGCACTGGTGTCGCCTTTATTTAAAGCTGGAGACGGCATCCAGATGTGCTTCATGCCCTGCCATGTAGACCGTTCCCCAGCCAATCACCTTGTCGGATTCATCCATGAGGGTCTGCTCTACAGAGAGAATCGGCATGCCCATGGGCAAGTTAAGATGTTTGAGGATTGAGGTGTTGGCGGGAATGGCACGAATGGATAATTTACGCTTAATGGCAGAAAGTGAGCCGTGAATGGCCACCATTTTGGGGAAGGTGGCGTAGCGGATTTCCTGTTCGATAATGGGGAGACCCCGATGATAGGGAATATATTTAACATCTAAAGCGATGGGGGACCCTTCTTGTCTTAATAGCCGCTGGATTTTAATGACACGTTGCTCGTCTGGTGTTTTTAAATGGGTCTGAATATCGGGTGTTGATCGGATAATATCCACGCCAATGATCTGGGAATCGGTATCGTTGAGACCATTTAAATTCATTTCATTAAACACCAGCTCATAGACATCAATGCGTGGCTCATGAACAAAATACCCTTTCCCGGGGATATTGTAGATATAGCCTTCATCAATTAGGGTCAGGAGCCCTTGGTGGAGGCTTTTGGGATCAAGATGGAAATGCTGACAGAGATAGCTTTCAGATGGCAGGATAGATCCCGCCTGCAGTTCCTGGGAGCGAATCATGCTTTTCAGGGTCTCAATAATTTTCAAATGCTCTGGGATGCTCATCCTAACCCTCCTTTCTCAAACCAGGCCGTCACCCGGTCCTGGGCATTTTTACGCAGATCATAGTAGTATAGGGAATAATCGCCATTGTGGAGAACCCCCTCGGGAAAGAAATGCTCCGCACCAACAATACGAAAATCAGCCACATCCGCGGTGGTACAAAGGACCACCCCCCGGTCGGGATCGATTTGGGCATCAGCGTAATGGGGGCGGTCCGTTACGGAGAGAAGCCGACCGGTACTATCCCGAAGGACCAGGTGGGAGCCCTGGCTGAGGCAGGCAGGCGCATAGTCTGTGCTCCGGGACCAGGTAATGGGGTTAATGGCAATGGAGCCCTTTGGGAGGGTGATGTTCTGTCCGGTGACACCCGGGGCTTCGGTATTGTAGGAGATAATGACACCTGTATCCCGGGCTCCTTGGGCAAAATGGAGGTGGGGATTAGCCGTGAGATATTCTGGGGTGATGCCAAAGCCGATAATATAAGCCGCCACCATTTGATCCAGATACTCCGGATGCTGCCGAAAGGCCGTGGACAGCAGCATTCCCCCTAAAAGTGCCCCCTGGGAATGACCGGCTAAAATAAAGGGGCGGCCGCCATTTAAGTTTTCCATATAATAAGTAAAGGCATTTTGGATATCGGTGCAGGTTTTATCGATGAACTCCCCAAAAATGGTTTGATCGTCACTCAGCAGACATTCAATACAAGCCTGGCGGTAAAAGGGAACGAAATAATTACCAACGGTCTGAAAAGCTGAGCCTTTGTAGGCAAGGTGCTCCGTGGCCCGGACCCGCATGGCGGGGTGGTCCACATCACAGATGAGGGGGGCACGGCCGGTTTTAAAATAAGCGGTGGGATAGAGATAGAAAATATCCACCGGATGGTCGATGGTTCGAGGAATTTCCATCCAATGATGGGCATTACGATAATCAGTCATTCTATTTTGTGACACGTTCGGGTTCCTCCAGTTTTCAGGTTTTGTCAATTTTCAGTGAGGGTCAACGTATAGGGATGGTCCCAGTTTTGATAAAAAACAACACTGGCGCTGCTGCTGTACAGGTCGTAGACCACAGACCATCGTGTGGCCTCATCCCCCTTGGTAACAGCTGTTTTTTTCAGAATAGTAAAGGCCTCCTTTTGGGAGACGGTCTTTTTAGTTGCGGCAATGGCCGATTGGATGGTCTTGAAGGTTTTAGCAGCATGATCCCCGGGACCCTTGGTCACGGCACCCTTGGATTGGTAACGATCGGTGGCAATGGTACTGCTCACCGTGGCCATTTTGTTCTTAGGATATTCAACCACCGTCGAATCCCCGGTTTTATCAGCAATCAGAAAGGCGTAGCCATGATCCCCGGGTGCGGTCATATCGTAATTGCCCAGGAGGACAACGGCCTCCTGGACTGTGGCGCATTGGTCTAGCATCATGCGGACAGCCAGGGTAGTGGTAATGGGAAGCAAGTCATTTTTTTCTTGGGTAGGAGGATCACTGAGGCGAATGGCCGCAACGGAGAGGCCCTGATCATTGACACCGTCTGTGGAAAGCAGAGGCGCGGCAAGGAGTCGGGCATAGCTTGCAGTCTTTAAAAGGTTGCCCGGAAGGCTTGACATGGCCAGGGAGGCATAGCCGGACCGGGGTGTGCTTCGGATGAGCAGGGCACTGGTAGCCGTCCCGTTATAATTGCGGGCGAGAAGATAGTTCTGGGTTAGGGATTCGATCCGCTGCCCCATGACATGGGTATCTGGGGAGGCCTCGGCATCAAAGGCGGCCCCACCGGCTGAAAGGGCCGGCAGGCTGAAGGCGGTATTGAGGCCGAGAAAAAGTTGATGATTAATGGCGCTGGCCAGGTCCTCCGGTGCGGTGGCTCCAGATTCCAGAATATTGGAAAGGCGATAACTGCTGGTATAATCCATGGTGTACAGAGCATCCTCGCCGCTTGACGTTCCTGAAATTTGCCGGAGGGAGGAAAGGGTGCTGATTGTCCGCCCCTCCAGCGTAAGGATGGCCATGAGGAAAATCCCCAGGACGATGGGAATACCAACCCACCATTTTTTAGTTTTTGTCATCTGTTTCATTGGTTTCATAATGGCAGTATATCATCAATGGGGCAATGACCTCAACAAAAATTGAAAGATTTCAGAAATTGCAGGCTGACTATTTTCCAGAAATGCCAGCGGCCTCCAGGGCATTCATGATGGCTTCAAAGGTGTCAGTTTGCCAGGCACTGCGGCCAATGAACAGCCCGTCCACATCCTGGCATTTGGCATAGGGCACGGCATTATCTAAATTGACACTGCCGCCAAAGAGCAGAGGGATGGTGTGCCCGATGCGTTCGCCATAAAGTTCAACCAGGACCCCACGAAGGGCTGTGTGAATCTCAGCCACGACCTCAGGTTCTGCAGGAATCCCCTCGACACCAATGGCCCAATAGGGCTCGTAGGCAACCCATACCTTGGGGGCATCCTCGGCGGAGACCCCGTGAAGGGCAATTTTAAGGGATTTGGCCAGGGTTTCGGCAGAAACGCCAAATTCCTTTTCCTGCATGGAGTCGCCAATGCAGACCAGGGGGGTAAAGCCATGGCGCAAGGCAGCCAGGGTCTTTAGATTGACGGTATAGTCCGTCTCGTTAAAATATTTCCGCCGTTCGCAGTGGCCGATTTCCAAAATATTGATGCCGATTTCCTTTAGTTGGACGGGGGAAATTTCACCCGTAAACTGTCCGGCATCCTCATAATGGACATTCTGGGCACCTAGCATCAGGGGGGAATGGGCGTGATCAATGGCCTCCCGCTGCTTCCAAAGCTGCACATAGGGCGGGATGATGAAGAAATCAAAGGCCGGGTGCTTGGGAATAATGGCGGTCAGCCCCTTTGTATAGGCCAGTCCTTCCGCCGTGGTTTTATTCATTTTCCAATTGGTACCGAGTAAAAATTTATTCATGATGGTTCCTTTTCTTAATCTTAATCTGGGGAATAAAATAGCAATAAAGGCCACTTGGTGCAGACTCGCACCAAAATGGCCTCAATGGTCAGGACGCAAAGGCCCTATTTCTTCATGTATTTCGCTTCCAGCTCACGCATCCGTTCAACCTTACGGGTGGATCCGCCGCCAGCAAATTCGCTATTCATCCAGGCGTCCGCAATCATTTTGCCCAGTTCAACACCGATGCAGCGTGCACCCATGGTGAGGACATTGGCGTCATTGCTCTTGGCCAGACGTTCAGCAGCAAAGCAGTCAGAACAAGTTCCGGCGAATACACCAGGGACCTTGTTGGCCATCATGGCAACGCCTAAGCCCGTGCCGCAGATCAGAAAACCACGGTCATAGGATCCGTCGCTAATCTTTTCAGCCAGGTTAAAGGCAATGTCAGGATAGTCACAGTCATGGGTTTCAGAATATTTTAAATCGGTAATATCGAAGCCCTCTTCTTTTAGGTGTGCGTAAATAGCATCCTTGAAATCAAAAGCAGCATCATCACAATCAATGCAGATTCTCATAATGGGTTCCTCCTCGATTCACATAAGTTATGCGATTTTTATGAGTTAATTATGACACATTTTCAAGCATAAGGGAAGCAGAAATTATGTTCAATATTGAGTTTTCAGAATTTTATCGGTGTTGGGTAAAAAAATACACTTTGAGGGTCGGGGAACGTGCTATGATACAGTTAGAATCTTATTGGGATTACTTTTACTTAATTTCAGAAATTCGCTATTTTCAAATTCATAAAAATACGTTATCCTAAAGGCACAAAATCATTAGGAGGACAGAATGGCAAAAACGGGAATTATCATTGTATCCCACAGTGAACAATTAGCAGCCGGTGTTGCAGAATTAGTGGCTGAAATGGCCAATGATCAGGTTGTAATCCAGGCGGCAGGTGGAACTGGTGACGGGCGTATTGGAACCAATACCCTGCGGATTTTAGAAGCCATCGAGTCGATGGAGGCATGTAAAAGCATCCTGGTGTACTGTGATATGGGAAGTTCCATCATTAGTACAGAAACGGCCATGGATATGATTGACGACGAAGATTTAGCCGAAAAAGTCCACATCGTGGATTGCCCTTTAGTGGAAGGCTGTTTCGCAGGAACCGTCCAGGCAAGCATTACCGATGATACAGAAGAAATAAAGGCGGTATCCGCCCAGGCAAGAGAACTCCATAAGGCATAATTTATAATTAGAAGATATAATAGGCTTTTAATCGGATGGCAATGGCGGTCCGTTAAAATAATAAATTCAGGAGGAAGTAATATCATGGTTATGAAACGTTTGATCAACGACCCGTATGATGTTGTAGAGGAAATGCTGGAAGGTTATTGTGCGGCCCATGCTGGCTATGTCAAAATGGACGACAGTGACGAAGCACAGGGCCGTGTCATCTTGGCCAAAGATGCCGGTACCAAGGATAAAGTTGGTGTGGTTATCGGTGGTGGCTCCGGCCATGAACCGCTGTTCTTAGGTTACGTTGGGGAAGGCTTTGCCGATGCGGCTGTCATCGGAAATATCAACACTTCACCCTCTCCGGACCCCTGCTATGCTTCTGCCCGTGCGGTAGACAACGGTAAGGGTGTCATCTTCATGTATGGTAACTACGCTGGCGATGTCATGAACTTTGACATGGGCGCTGAAAAAGCCGATGAAGAAGACGATATCCGGGTAGAAACCGTGCTGGTAACCGATGATGTTATTTCTTCAGAAAACATTCCGGACCGTCGTGGGATTGCCGGGGATTTCTTCGTCTTTAAGGCCGCTGCTGCTGCCGCTGCCATGGGTAAAGATTTAGACGAAGTCGTTGCTGCTGCCGAAAAATGTAATGATGTGACTCGGACCATGGGTGTGGCCATGAGCTCCGCTACCCTGCCTTCAAAGGGTGGCCCCATTTTCGAAATGGAAGATGGCGATATGGAAATCGGTATGGGGATTCACGGTGAACCCGGTGTACGCCGTGGGAAGATTGAACCCGCAGATGCTGTCATTGACGAAATCATGGCACCCATCCTGGCTGATCTGCCCTATGAAAATGGGGATGAAGTTTACGTCCTGGTTAACAGCCTTGGCGCAACACCACTCTTAGATCTCCACATCTGTTTCCGCCGTGTGGCTCAGATCCTGGAAGAAAAGGGCATCAAAATCTACAAGGGCTTAGTCGGTCCCTTTGCAGCTTCCATGGATATGGCAGGCATGTCCGTTACCTTGGTTAAACTGGATGACGAAATGAAAGAATTGCTCGACTATCCCTGCGACGCACCATACTTTACACAAGTCTAAAGTCGCGTGTTTTAAATGGTGAAATGACCGTGGAGAAGAGTTTACTCTTCCCACGGTCATTTTGGCCGTTAAAATATAGGGCATAGCCCTAAATGAGCGTAGTCGAAGGCGGAGCGAATGTGCACTGCGCGACGTATGTTAAGTTATTATTTAGGAGGAAAAATGAGCGAATATATCTTAGAAAAACAATACTTTGTGGATGTCATCAAGGACCTCATTCCCTGGTCCGAAGAACGGAAGGATTATTTTACCGATCTGGACTCTGCCATCGGTGATGGTGACCACGGCATGAACCTGTCCATTGGTTTCCGGGAAGTCGCCAGCCATATTGATGAATGGCAATCGGAAAGTGTTTTCAATCTCTACAAAAAAGTAGGAACCGCCCTTTTAGATAAGGTTGGCGGATCTGCTGGCCCACTCTACGGCAGCTTTTTCATGAAGTTTGGCCTGCCGGTCAAAGCTAAGGGCGAGGATGAAGGGGTTACCTTCGATGAATTTATCGAGTGTATGGATAAGGGCATTGCCATCATCCAGAAGCGCGGGAAATCCACCATCGGTGAAAAAACCATGAATGATACCCTGATGCCAGCCTTGGACGCTCTTAAAGCGGCTAATGAAGCGGGGGATACCCCCAAAGCCGCCATGGCTAAGGCTGTGGAAGCCGGAAAGGTCGGTTTGGAATCCACCCGGAATATCGTGGCCACCAAGGGCCGGGCCATGCGCCTGGGCGAACGGGCCATCGGCCATTTAGATCCTGGTGCCGCCTCCACGGCAGAAATGCTGGAGATTTTTTATAAGAATATGCCGGAGTAAGAGAATCATTAAAAAGATACACTCAAACAGGACAGCCCCTCGGTAGAGATGCTGTCCTGTTTTACAATGCCCAGTTATGCATAAAAAAGGAGTAGGAATGTGAAGCCAATCATTGTAATTCCCATGGGGGATGCGGCGGGGATCGGTCCGGAGATTACGGTAAAGGCTCTGGCCGATCCAATGATTCAGCAGATTGCCCGATGTGTCGTTGTCGGGGACCGGGAGGTGCTCGAAGATGCCCTTCGTTTCAGCAAGGTGGATTTAAAAATCAAATGTATCGAGACACCCGATACCGGTGATTATCAACCAGGTATCCTGAATTTAATGGATCTTAAGAATATTGAAATGAAGACACTTAGAATCGGTGAAATCCAGGCGATGACCGGGCGTGGGGCTTATGAATATATTAAGACAGCCACTGAATTGTGTTTACAGGGAAAGGCGGATGTCCTGGCTACCACTGCCATTAATAAAGAATCCCTGAAGCTGGCTGAGGTGCCCTATATTGGGCATACCGAAATTGTTGGGGCATTGACGGGAACCCAAAATCCCCTGACCATGTTTCAGGTGAGAAACCTTCGGGTATTCTTCCTTACGCGCCACATCTCCCTTCGCCGGGCCTGTGATTTGGTCACAAAAGATGCCCTGTTAACCTTTATGGATGCTTGTGTAGAGGCCCTTAATGTACTGGGAGTAGATGCCCCCAAACTAGCTGTGGCTGGACTCAATCCCCATAGCGGGGAGCATGGACTCTTTGGAACTGAAGAAGTGGACCAGGTTATCCCCGCCGTGGAAGCTGCCCGGGCCAAGGGCATGGATGTAGTCGGTCCCATTGGGGCAGATTCCGTGTTTTATCAGGGACTGCAGGGTCAGTTTGATGCCGTCCTGTCTTTGTACCACGACCAAGGGCATATTGCTACCAAGATGGTGGATTTTGAGCGGACTATTTCCATTACCTGTGGGATGCCCATTCTGCGGACATCGGTGGATCATGGGACGGCCCTGGACATTGCCGGAAAGGGGATTGCCAGCCCTGTTAGCATGATTGAGGCCATTCGTTTAGCGGTGGCATATGCGCCGAAGTTTAAGCATGGAGGTAATGTTAACAATACAACCATTTAAGTTTTAACACTTTAAAAAAACAGAGTTGTCACCGTTGTAAGGGACAGCTCTGTTTTTTTAAAGTGTGATCGATTCTTCTAAAATCCGCAAGGACAATTCCAAATACAGCCGCTCATCCAAATCCTCTAAATCCAACTCAATCAACTCCCGAATCCGGTCCATGCGCCCAATAAAAGAATTACGATGGATATACAAAGCCGTAGCGGTGGCCGAAGCATTGTAGCGGTGGCGAATAAAGTGGGCCAGGGTGGTGAAAAAGGCGGTGCCTTGCTTTTCATCGTGCTGGATGAGGGCCAGAAGCCCGGGGTGGCACACCAGTTCCGGAGGAAAGGTGTGGATACCAAGGTCTAACAGACAGTTCAGGGCATCCTCATCAAAGGTGTGAACCCAGCGGGAGGGGGCCGCCTCCTGACCCCGGGTGAGGATGTAGCGAGCCTGTTTCCAGGCCGCCAGGAATTGCAGGGGCTGGACGAAGGATCGGCTGAGACCGGCCCGGAGGAGGTTTTCCCGCAGAAAGTAGGAGAGCTCACTTCGAAAATCCCGATCGGGACAGCAGCGTTTAAAATCGGAATTGTTGAGGAGCAAAAGGAGGGAATCCTCAAAGCTCAGGCAACAGGCACCGGGCCATTGGCGCTCCATTTGTCCCTGAAGATAGGCCAGGTTATAGGCCACCCGGTCGGTGGCATTTAAGGTAAAGGCAATGCCTTGGAGGATATCCCCTGGGGTATAGCCATTGTCCCCAAGGGCATCCAGCAGGCCATCGGGGTCCACTGGTTTGCCCCCATAGTAGTCCTCCAGCAGCTGTCGAAGGCGGAGCCGGCTGGGCGGGGTGATATCAAACCCCCGGGATTGGGTATAAATCTCCTCGACAAAGGGGCCAAGGATATTAAAAATGGCTTTTTTATAGGCTACTTCTACGGCATCATCATCCAGGACAATAACGTTCAGGCGGCCCACACACCGGTCATCGCAGAAAATATTTCGGGTGACGACGGTATTATCCGCAGAAAAAACATAGGCTTCCCTTCGGTTTTGGGCTTCACCAAAGCCCGGTGCTGTGGTGAGGGAGCTGATGTTTTCCATGGGGAGGTAGTTGGCCTCATCGATGTAGTGGGTGAGGGTCGGAAGGGAGTCATCGGTGTAGGCCACGTATTTAAATTCCTGATCACTTAGGCTGAGAGGGGCTGGCAGAACCTGTTGGGTCGCTTCGAGAAGGGCGTGAAAGTCCATGGAGCTGTGGAGGATTTGAAAAAGACTTTGATGCCATTTTTCGAAAAGCTGGAAGATGGTCGCCAAAATATTAAAGATGATCTGATGGGAGATGGGATCACTTAATACAATAAGGTCATTGTCGCCGATATCCAGGTCATCTCCAGGCGGCTCCAGGCAGATGATGACACAGTGGTGGATGATGGGGATGTCCTTTGGGAGGTCCTCCCCGGAAAAGATGATGGCACAGCCGGTCATGGGGAAAAAGGCGTTGTAGTACAGGGCATGGCTGACGGGGTAATGGTTTGAGCATCGGGCCTCGGCCACATCAAAATACTGGGACAGCTGGTATAAAAGAATATCGCCATTGATCTGCATATCATCCTCCACTGTGCAGGTTGCACATTATTTCTATAAAGATTTTAACAGATTCACGGATTTACAGCAAGATGAAACGGGTTTATGATGGGGACATAAGAGAGTGACAGGGCAAAATGCCGGCATGCTGCTGTCCGGATACCGCCTTTTGTAATGCGGTCGTATTGTTTTGTTAAGGAGGGTATGTATGAGTAGGACAAAAAAGCGTAATGCGGCGATGATCGTCATCACCTTGGTGTTCCTGGGGATTTTCTTTGGAAGCTATTCCCAGTATCAGGTGGCGGCGGTGCCATCCATGGTTTATTCGGCTTATGGGCTAACGGATGCCCAGTTTTCCAGTATTATGACGGCACCACTGATTCCTGCACTGTTTTTAAGCATCGTCCTTGGGGTGTTGGTGGATAAGTATGGGGTGAAGCAAATTGTTTCGGTGTGTATGGTGATTTCGGCCATTGGGCTGTTTATAAGGGTTTTCGCCACGAATTACACCATGGTCTTTTTAGGGATGGCCCTGGCGGGCTTTTCCATTGCGGTGCTCAATGCGAATCTCGCTAAGATTACGGCGACGCTGTTTCCCATGGAGAAGGTTGGGGGCGTAATCGGCATCATTATGGGGGGCTCTACCGGAGCCATGGCAGTCGCCTATGGGACCACGGCCCTTTTCCCAAGTCTGGAGCTGCTTTTTTGGGTAACGGCTATTATTTGCGCCATTATTACCGTGTTGTGGCTGGTGCTGGTCCGGAAGTCGGATTTTCAAGGCGCATCCAGCGGGGTGGTGGAAAGTGTTCCCATTAAAGAGGCCCTGGGGGTTTCTTTAAAGAGTAAAAATGTGTGGCTTTTGGGACTGACGATGCTCACCATGCTGGGTGGAGCCATGGTCATCGCTAATTTCCAGGTGGCCTATCTGACCACTTACAAGGGCTACACGGAAATTTCCGCAGGGTCCTTTGGAACGGTATTGATGATTGGCTCCATCATTGGGTCTGTCAGCTTCCCGATGATTATAGCTAAATCCAAACGACCCGCTTTAATCCTGCTCATCGCCGGACTCATTGCCGGTGGTGCGGCGGTGGCCATGGTGGAAGGGGCGGCCTGGAGCATTTATCTGGCATCCTTTTTAAACGGCGCCCTGCGCAGCGGGATGATTTCCATTATGGTTTCCCTGACGGTGATGTTCCCGGAAATCGGGGCGAAGTATGCTGGGACAGCCAGTGGGATGGCATCCACCATGATGAATCTGGGGTCCATCATCATCCCCACCTATATCGTCATTCCCCTGGCGGGCGGCAATATGATGATGTATTTTTACCTAGCAGGGGTGTCCATCGCCATTTCAGCAATACTGCTCTTTGTCCTTACCCGGAAGATGAATCTGGGTACCAATGTGTGATTGTAGTTTAAATAAACGGAGGAAAAATCATGTTAACGAAACGTCAAAATCTGCTTGAAACCATTCGCGGCGGTCATCCCGATCGCCTGGTTAATCAGTACGAAGCCTTTGAATGTACGGATGCCGTGTATAAAATGCTCATGGCCGATCCCATCAGCGCCCAGGGAGAAATGGTCTTCCCCGGAAGCGGGCCCAAGAAAAACGCCTGGGGCATTACCTTCGATTGGCCAGAGGGTGTGCCCGGGATGTTTCCTGTCCATGACGATGCCCATAAGGTTTTAAAGGACATTTTAGATTGGCGGGAGGTGGTTGTGGCACCTAAAACCGATTTTACAGCAGAGGATTGGGCACCTTTTATGCCCGCCGTCTCCGCCATCGACCGAAATGAAGTCTTTGCCACCTGCTTTGTGGCACCCGGTGTCTTTGAGCAGTGCCATCACCTCATGGGGATGGAGGACTGCATGATCAATCTCTACGAGGAGCCCGAAGAAATGGCGGCCCTCATTGAGTATATTACGGACTACGAGCTGCGCTACGCCGAGCAACTCTGCACCTATTATAAGCCAGACTGTATCTTCCATCACGATGACTGGGGCAGTGCCAAATCCTCCTTTATGTCACCGGCCATGTTCGAAGAATTCATCGTTCCGGCCTATAAGAAGATTTATGGCTATTACAAATCCCACGGGGTCGAGCTCATCGTCCACCACAGTGACTCCTACGCCGCCAACCTAGTCCCGGCCATGATTGAAGTGGGGATCGATATCTGGCAGGGCTGTATTGACGCCAATGATATCCCCACCCTGATCAAGGAATACGGGGGACAGATTTCCTTTATGGGGGGCATCGATAATTCCAAAATCGATAAAGAGGATTGGACCCCGGAAGGTGTGGCCAAGGAAGTGGACGCCGTGGTGGAAGCCTGTGGCAGCCAGTACTTTATTCCCTGTATCACCCAGGGTGGCCCGGGCAGCGTGTACCCCGGAGTGTACGGGGCCATTACGGAGGAGATTGAGAAACTGAACGGAAAATAAGAAGGGAAGAATGGATTAAAGGGAATGCACAGTGTTATGGCTGTGCGTTCCCTTTTGATATGATTGCGTAAATTATGTATTGGAGGGGTCAGAATATTTCTGAGTCTGCTGTTTTCGATAGTTCATTGGGGAGAGGAGATGTCGGCTTTTAAAAGCCCTGGAGAAAGAGCTGCTTTCACGATAACCACAGTGCAGGGCGATTTCCTCCACGGTTTGGTTGGTTGTGGTGAGGAGGTGGCAGGCCTTGGCCAAACGGAGATTAAGGATATAGTCCTTGTAATTGAGATTTTCAATCTTATTAAACATGCGGCTGAGATAGGAGGTGGAGATATACATTTCCTGGGCAATGGATTCTAAAGAAAAATCCACATCATTTTCGATATAATGGGCAATTCTTTTTTTGATATCAGCAATCCGTTCTTCATCGATGGAGATATAGCTGGGATGAATGGTGTTATAACAGGCCCTCAGAAATTGTTCAAGCAAACGAAGCAGGGATTTGGTCCTGCTAATGGATTTAAGGTTAAGAAGCAAATTGTTATAATGTTCAGACAAGCGGGTGACCACTGGTGCATCTAAATCCCGGGTAATAGTGGAAATAAAGAAGGTGGCAAAAGCCTTAGAACGACCAAGGGCATCTGAGCAATCCATTTCAGGATCAGGGATGATTATCTTTCCTGATTTTTTAATCCATGAGGAAAGCCCGGTATCTGTACATTGATCAAATTCCTGGATTAGAGGAAGATAATTGGTGTTGAGGGATGGGGCATCCAGGGGAGGCTGGATGGCGTTAGCCTTCGATGCTGTGATATTACTATAGAGGTATTCCCATCGCAGAGGCTTCATCATAATTTGAGCATTGGCATTGGTTTGGACCAATTGGGTGAGCTGGTCAAAATAGGTATTGGCTGTAAAGAAAAGCTGACAGTGGTTGGTTCTGGGGTAATTGCGCAGAAACGAAACACAGTTCCGATAGTTATCAGGGCTGATGTTAATAAAAACCACATCATGGGGATAGCGATTATTCCACAGACCAGAGGCAATGCGGTAATTCCCTAAATAATTGAGGCGATTATCGGCAGTGAGGTACCGGGAAAAAACCTGGGCTTCAATATGATTGAATTCCAAGGCCAAAACGTTCTTACGTGGTACCATGGGAAACCTCCTTAAGATTTTAGAATCGATGGAAATTGGAAATAAAAGCAGTCCGAGGATGTGTACATTTTAAAGTCGGTGGGATAAAAATCCCCGAGGTGATCCGCCACTAGCTTGAGGGTGAAGAAGCTGGCTTTAGAAAAAAACAGCTCCTGATCCAGAAGGGCGTCCTCGGATTTAAAGTTAATATCCGGAAACTGAACCAAAGGGCAGGAAATCCGTGACTTGAGCAGATGGTTTTCCTTAATCAGGGTCATATAAATCTGGACCGGGGTATCGGCTTGGGAAAGGCTGGACAAAAACACATTGGTGATAATGGGCTGCAGTCCGGTGATGGGGACCAGTTCATGGGATAGTTTTGATGGGACATCTAGAACCAGCGTAACCTGCTGATCGAAGGTGGTGTTAAATAGATCCACTAATCCTAAAATATCCTCCATTTCCTTTTCCATAGAAATATAATGGGTATCCGTGGCGATGTTGCGCTGGAACAGGGTGGAAAAAGAAAACAGCAGATCTGCGGTATGACCAGCGTTCTCTAAAATAGCTTGATTATAGATGGTATTAAAGGCTTCGGTCAAAAATAGGGCATTGTACTGATTCACCATGAGCTTTGATTTCAATTTGACATTTTTATTTTCTAAAAGCTTTTTTTCTTGCTCCTGGAGCTTTTGCTGCAGGATTTTTTCATAGCTGATTTTTGCGATATAATTTGCAATTTCGGTAATAAAGGTTGAGTAGGAACGAATCTGCTCATAGGACATCCGCGGAGCAGTTTCCAGATGGTGGGTATAAATGGGGCCAAGATAAGGATCGGAGAGAATATCAGTCCGTTCATCACAGATATAAGGAATCTTATCGGCATCTGCTTCGGTTAAAAGCATCTGGCCGGTGAATAGATTACCCACAGACTTTTCATTAATAATGATAGGGGCACAGACATCCACTAAGCCCGCATGGCATTTATAAATACAGGGCTTTTCCTGGATGGAGGCTTCCAAACCGCCGAGAGCATCACATTTTATACAGCGTTTTTGACGCTCAGGGTCCTCCCGAACCGCCAGGCAAATGGGGTGGAACAGACGCTCGGTGGTTACCGGATTCCCACGGTAGTCCGTAACGAGAGAGCTCATTTGTGTGGCATCGGTATAAGCGCTCAATATCTTTTCCAATTCATCAACATTAATAATTTCAGCTAAATTCATGATAAATTGCGGCATCTCCTTTTTCTCCTTTGCCTGTATTCCGTTGGTATAAACACCTAATTGTTATCTTTTAATGGCAAAATAATTCTACTACCTTCCTAAACTAAATGCAAGAAGGTTTACAATTCCTTAAGTGGAGTAAGAATGACAAAAAAATCTCTTTTGGGAGGGGAAGTGTATCAAAATTAAATCTTTTAACTATTAAAATACTTTTGATTTAAAACGAATTTAAGATAAATTGTCTTTTGTTGTCTTATTGATAATTTTTAACTGAAAAGTCCGAATTTCTACTGTATGCGATGTCAAAAAATGCACAATTTCCAACAAATGGTGCAATGGTTAAAAAATCATCCGGCCAGTACAATTAAACCAATCACTTCTTGCGAGGAGGGGAGTTATGGATGATAAGTTTCAACTCGGGCTGGTCCTGAATATCCAACGGTTTACCGTACACGATGGACCAGGGATCCGCACGGAGATCTTTTTAAAGGGATGTCCCATGCGGTGTACCTGGTGCAGCAATCCAGAATCACAGATTATTCATCCGGAGGTCGGGGTACATGCGGATAAATGTATCGGATGTGGTGCGTGTCTGGCGGCATGCCAGCGGGGGGCCCATATCGTAAAGGATGGTCTGGTGACCGGTATTGATTACAGCCTGTGTGCCTATTGCATGGACTGTGTGAAGGAATGCCCGACGGGGACCCTGAAGGGCTATGGTGAATGGAAATCGGTCAAATCGTTGATGAAGATTATCGAAGCGGACCGTTCCTATTATAAGAATTCCGGCGGCGGCGTGACCATCTCCGGGGGCGACCCGCTGGTCCAGTGGGAATTCGTCCGGGAGCTGCTGCGTCAATGCAAAAAGAAACGCATCAACACCTGTGTGGAAAGCGAGCTGTATTGTCGCCAGCACGTCTTAGATGAAATCCTGCCCTATGCGGATCTCATCATCTCGGATATCAAGCACATCGACCCGGAGGTCCATAAGGGCTTCGCTGGTGTGAGTAATGCGCTGGTTCTCGAAAATATCAAGCATGTGGTGGATTGCAAGGTACCGCTCATCCTGCGGATTCCCATCGTTCCGGGCTACAATGACGATGAGGCCAATATCCGGGGGACGGCGGCATTCATCCAGAAGGAGCTGGGCAATCGCATTGTGCAGCTGCAGCTCCTGCCCTTCCGGCCCATGGGCGAGGATAAATACCTTTCCCTGGGACGGGAATACCCCATGGAGGGCCAGAAGCAGATTGACGCCAAGGTGTACATGCCGGCCAACCGGCGCATCGCTGAGATTTTCAGAGAATACGGTGTACCGGTGGAAAATGGTGCCGATAATCTGAATGCAGAGATGGTAGCCGGCGGCAAACGCTAAAAGCAGAGTGGCACCTGGTGCCAAAAGAAAGGGGATGAGGGAATTGGCAGGAGACGGTCGGCGGATTTTTACATCGGAATCCGTCACAGAAGGCCATCCTGATAAGGTGTGTGATATTCTGTCGGACTCCGTTCTGGATGCCCTGCTCCGGGAGGATCCGGATGCCCGGGTGGCCTGTGAGGTGACCGCGTCCACTGGACTCATCCACGTCATGGGCGAGATTACCACCACGGCGCATATTGATTACGACGCCGTCGTCCGGGAGGCCCTGGTGGGCATCGGATACGATGGCGAGGAAAGCGGCTTTGATGGCCGGCACTGCGGGGTGATGGTCAGCCTCCACGCGCAGTCTCCGGATATCGCCCGGGGCGTGGATTTGGCCCAGGATTCCAAAAGCCTGGGGGCCGGGGACCAGGGCATGATGTTCGGCTATGCCTGTGATGAGACCGAGGCCTTCATGCCTCTGCCCATCCACTATGCCAATGCTTTGACCAAGCGGCTGGCGGCGGTGCGCAAGCAGGGAATCTTAGATTATCTGAAGCCGGACGGGAAGGCTCAGGTTTCGGTGCGCTATGGCGACCATGGTCCCATGGCCGTGGAGACCATCGTGGTGGCGGCCCAGCATCGGCCGGAAATCAGCCCCTCCCGCATCCGTCGTGAGATGATCGCGGCGGTGATTGAGCCGGTGGTGCCGGATATCCTGCTGGGCGAGGATGTCCGCATCCTGGTCAATGCCACGGGGCGCTTCGTCCTGGGAGGACCGGGTGCGGATACGGGATTGACCGGCCGGAAGATCATCGTGGATACTTATGGCGGCTATGCCCGCCACGGCGGCGGCGCCTTCTCCGGGAAGGATCCCACCAAGGTGGACCGCACCGGCAGCTATGTCGCCCGGTACCTGGCCAAAAATATCGTTGCGGCGGGCCTGGCCCGAAAATGCGAAATCCAGCTGGCCTATGCTATTGGCGTGGCCAAGCCCGTATCCCTTTATGTGGATACCTTCGGGACGGCACAGGGGCACAGTGATGCCGCCATCGCCGGACGCATTGCCCAGGGCTTTGATTTAAGGCCCCAGGCCATCATCGAACGCTTAGGACTGCGGCGCCCCATCTATGCCCAGACCGCCAGCTATGGCCACTTCGGCCGGCTGGATCTGGAGTTGCCCTGGGAAGCCGTGGATTTAGGGGATTTATTTTAAGGGGGTCCCAGGACCCTTGTTGAAACGTTAAAAAACTGCAGTTGCAGATAATTTTTAAAAATTAATGGAGGTTTTATTATGAGTTGGAACATGAATGATCAGGATGTCAGCAAAATCGTATCTCGTATCTTGGGGGAGATGCAGGGATCGAAGCCAGCGGCGGTCAAGGATGAAAGCCGTCCCGATTTCTACAAGAATTTCGTTCCCAATGAAGTCTTAGGCGAAGGCGGGTGTGAACCCTTCGATACCGACTACGGCCTGATGGACTCCTCAGTCTTATCGACCTTGGGACCCAGCCCCTATCCGAGAGTGAACCGGATTCTCAAACGGGTACACGAAATTGAAGAAACCGTGGATGAAGAACGGGCCATGCTTTTCACCGAAGCCCATAAAAAACTGGGTGCCGGCGGCTCTGTGATTCTGAAGAATGCCAAAATCTTAAACCACATCCTCCAGAACATGACCATCAACATCTATCCGGACGAACTCATCGTTGGCGAAATGGGTGCACCGGCCCGTTTCTCACCCATCTACCCGGAATTCTCCTATGACTGGATTGTGGATGAGCTCCAGAACTCACCCTGGGCAGACCGTCAGTCTGACCGTTTCGCCTGCTCCGAAGAAACCAAGAAGAACCTGCTCTCCATCGCCGACTACTGGGAAGGCCAGAACTTAAAGGATCAGCTGGAACAGTTCTTAAGCGAAGAAGTCTTAATCGGTTCTTCCTTAGGCAATACCGCTCCCGTCCACTTCCCGAATCTGTACATGTACGGCGGCATCGGCCACTATACCATGGACTTTGACGGCGTGCTCAAATGCGGCCTCAAGGGCGTGAAATGCCACGTTGCCCGCTGCCTGACCAGCTTAGGTGAAGACAGCATCGATACCCAGGAAGGCCTGGAAAAACGGGAATTCTATACCGCCACCTTAATCGCACTGGAAGCCGGCTCCATGTGGATTCGCCGCTACGCCGCCCTAGCCAAGGAAATGGCCGATCAGGAAGCCGATGTCGAACGGAAGAAAGAACTCCTGAACATCGCAGAAAACTGCGAATGGATCTCCGAAAACCCGGCCCGCAACCTGTGGGAAGCCATGCAGCTCATGAACTTCATGGTGGAACTGGTCCTCATCGAATCCAATGGCCACTCCATCTCCTACGGCCGCTTTGACATGATTTTGAATCCTTACTACGAAGCCGACATGAAAGCCGGCCTCATCAAGAAATCCTTCGCATCCCAGCTCATCGAGTGCTTCTATGTGAAGATCTTCGAACTGCGTAAGCTCAGAGACGAACAGACCGCGACCCTTAACTCCGAAGTGGGTATCGGCGGCTCCTGCCTCCTCTGCGGTGGCGTCAATGAAAAGGGCGAAGATGCCACCAATGATATGACCTATCTGTGTATCGAAGCCTACAACCATACCCGCCTCACCGACCCCTGGTTCGCCGCTCGTTGGTTTGAAGATGCACCCTGGGAATACAAGGTGAAATTAGTGGAATCCATCAAGATCGGGACGGGCCAGCCGAAGCTCTTCAATGACGGCGGCGTTATTCCCACATTGATTGCCAATGGCCTCACCGTTGAAGAAGCCCGTGACTACACCGTCGTCGGCTGCGTGGAAGTGGAAGTCGCCGGCAAGACCTACGGTGCCCACGATGCCGATTACTTCAACATGGCCCGTGTTCTGGAATTCGCCATCAATAATGGGAAGACCGTCGAAGGCGAACAGGTATCCATCGACACTGGCAGCATTGCCACCTTCAAGAATATGGATGAAGTCATGGCCTCCTTCGAAACTCAGATGAAATATTGGGTTAACCGCATGGCCGCCTTCATGAATGCGACAGAAATCATGCACGCCCGGATTAAACCTCTGCCCTTCGCATCCTGCATGATCAACGACTGTATCAATAAGGCGAAGGATCTCACCCAGGGCGGTGCCAAGTACAACTTCGCCGGTCCCCAGGGTGTTGGGATCGCATCCGTCGCCGATGGTCTGTCCACCATTGAACAGATTATTTTCGATGAAAAACGCGCCACCGGTGCCGAACTCCTGGATGCCCTGAGCAAGAACTGGGCAGGTTATGAAGAATTATACCGCTATATCAACAGCGAACAGGTCCATCACTATGGTAACGATGATGACTACGCGGATAAATATGCGACCTATGCAGCAGACGTATACTGTGATGAAGTCAGCAGCCACAATTGTACCCGTGGTGGCAAAATGATCCCCGGGATCTATTCCGTCTCCGGTAATGTCGGCATCGGCCTGACCCAGGGAGCCTCCATTGATGGCCGTATGGCCCAGGAAGCCCTGTCCAACAGCTTAGGACCAGTGCATACCAAGATTGGCTGCCACGATGTCACCGGACCCACCGCCATGGGGAATTCCGCCAACAAGATCGACCATCAGAAGGCCGGAAATGGCACCCTGATGAACGTCCGCTTCAGCCCTGCCTGCGTGGCCGGTGCCAACGGAACCGAAAACTTTATCAATTACATCGATGGCTATTTCCATAAGGGTGCCCAGCACTGCCAGTTCAACATCGCCAATACGGAAATGCTGAAGGATGCTCAGAAGCATCCGGAAAACTACCCGGGCCTCTTAGTTCGTGTTGCCGGATATTCCGCTTACTTCGTACGGATGACCAAGGCCCTCCAGGACGACCTCATCGGCCGGAACTCCTACGATAATTTCAACTAGGATACCGTTTATCGATCAATACACACACCTCGTGATGGGGCATTCCGCTATCCGGAATGCTCCATCCTGAATAAAGAGATAGGAGATTATAATGCAGAATGAAGCCTTGGGCATGATTGAAACCAAAGGGATGGTGGGCTGTGTCGAAGCCGCCGATGCCATGGTGAAATCCGCCAATGTTGAGCTGACGGGCTATGAGATGATCGGCTCCGGTCTGATTACTGTTATGGTCCGTGGTGATGTCGGTGCGGTGAAAGCCGCCGTCGATGCCGGTGCCGCCGCTGCGGACAAGGTCGGACAGGTGGTTTCGGTCCACGTCATCCCCCGTCCCCATCCCGATGTAGAAAAAATGCTGCCGAAGTTTGAATCGGTTTAATGTGAGAGGAAGAAGCCATGAAAGAAGAATTAATGAGCCAATTAATGGAAGAAGTGATGAAGAAGATTGATACGGCAGAAGCAGCCGACTGCTGTCCGAAACCCGTTGCCAATTGTGGTTTGACCGAATTTGTTGGAACTGCCATGGGCGATACCATCGGATTCGTCATCGCCAATGTGGATGCCAATCTCCACGAAGCCATGAAGCTGGATGCCAAATACCGTTCCATCGGGATTTTATCCGCCCGTACCGGTGCCGGCCCCCATATCTTTGCGGCGGATGAAGCGGTCAAAGCTACCAATACCGAAATGGTCATTTGTGAAATGGCCCGGGATACCAAGGGCGGCGCCGGTCACGGCTCCCTCATCATTTTTGGCGCAGAAGATGTGTCTGATGCCAAGCGTGCGGTGGAAGTGGCGCTGGCCGACTTAAACCGGACCTTCGGGGATGTTTATGGCAATGATGCCGGTCATCTGGAATTCCAATATACCGCCCGCGCTTCCTTCGCCTGCAACATGGCTCTGGGCGCACCCATTGGCAAGGCCTTCGCCATCATCGTCGGCGCACCCGCCGGGATTGGTGTCCTTATGGCTGATGCCGCTTTAAAGGCTGCCAATGTGGAGCTCATCGGCTTTGCATCACCGGATAACGGTGGAACCAAGTTCTCCAATGAAGGCATGATCTTCATTTCCGGGGATGCCGGCGCTGTCCGTCAGGCCGTCTACGCCGCCCGTGAAATCGGACTGCCATGCCTGAACGCCCTAGCCGGTCCCGCCGCCAGCATGACGACCCCCTATATTTAAGCATCGCAGAGTGGAGGCGTGAAATGGAATTGAATTTAAAAGACATCGAAGAACTGGTAAAACAGGTGGTTGATCAACTCGGGGATACCGAAGCGCCCCAAGGGGTGGAACCGGCCATCAAATGGGGGATCTTTGATACCATGGATGAGGCGGTGGAGGCAGCTTGGACGGCCCAGCGGGATTATATGAAATGCAGCCTGGCTATCCGTCGTCAAATTATCCAGGCCATCCGGGATACGATGATGGAAAAGGAGCACAGAGAGACGATTTGTGCCATGGCGGTAGAGGAAACAGGTATGGGGAATTATGAGGATAAGCTTATTAAGCATGAGCTGGCCTCTCTCCATACCCCTGGAGTAGAAGATCTTAAGGCAGAATGTATAACCGGGGATGACGGCCTCACCCTTTTGGAGTTGTCCCCCTTCGGTGTAATCGGAGCGATTACACCAACCACCAATCCCAGTGAAAGCCTGATTGGTAACGGTATTTCCATGCTGGCTGGGGGGAATACCGTTGTATTTTCTCCCCATCCTAAAGCCGTTAAAACCTGTCACTACACCTTAAAACTCATCAATCAGGCGATCTATAAGGCAAGCGGTCTGTGTAACTTGATGGTAACCACTGTCAAACCCAGCATCGAAAGCGCTGACGTCATGATGGCCCATCCCAAAATCAACATGCTTTGTGCCACTGGGGGACCAGGGGTTGTTAAAGCCGTTCTGCAATCCGGTAAAAAAGCCATTGGTGCCGGTGCAGGGAATCCCCCGGCTCTGGTGGATGAAACCGCCGATATTGAAAAAGCCGCCAAGGATATCGTCGATGGCTGCTGCTTCGATAATAATATGCCCTGCATCGCCGAAAAGGAAGTCGTGGTGGTGGATGAGGTGGCGGATTACCTCATTTTCAACATGAAGAAACACGGCGCCTTCGAGTTGAAAGACCGGAAGGTCATCGATGCCCTGGCCGAAATGGTATTCCCCGGCGGTCGCTTAAGCCGAGAATTCGTGGGCAAGGATGTCCACTATATCGGAGCCGCCGCGGGGATCGAGGTCCCCAGGGAAGCCCGCTGCCTCATCATGGAGGTTCCCAGGGATCACCTGCTGGCTGTGGAAGAGCTGATGATGCCCATTCTGCCCATTGTTCGAGTCAAGGATGTGGATGAAGGTATCGATGTGGCCTGCGACTTGGAGCATGGCAATCGACATACGGCGACGATGCATTCCAAAAATGTGGATAAACTGTCTGAAATGTCCAAGCGCATCCAAACTACCATCTTTGTGAAAAATGGACCTTCCTTTGCCGGACTTGGCGTTGGCGGAGAAGGCTTTCCGACCTTCACCATTGCTGGTCCAACAGGAGAAGGATTAACCTCGCCTAAGTCTTTCGTCCGACGTCGCCGCTGTATCTTAAGCGGTGGATTTGAAATCAAGTAAGAGGGTTTAGCCCGATTACAATCCCTTGGAAAGAAAGCCAAATCATCTGACTTTGGCTTTCTTTTTAGCCAGTAGGGAATGGAGGAAAATATGCGCTTTATCAGAGACTATGCAACAAAGCTAACCACCGCAGAAAACGCCGTTAAGGCCGTTAAATCCGGAGATTGGGTCGATTATGGATGGACCACTGGAACACCGAGAGCCTCAGACTATGCCTTGGCTAAACGGATCATCAATGAAAATCTTACCGACCTTAAATTCCATGGGGGGATTCTGATGTGGGAGCCTGAAATTTTTAAAATTCCCAATCCAAGTGCCCATTTGGTGTGGAACTCATGGCATCTCAGTGGTATTGAACGTCGGGCGGTACAACAGGGATTTGCCTATTACTGCCCCCTGCGTTATTCGGAGCTGCCCCGATATTACCGTGAGAATATCGAGCCCGTGGATGTGGCCTTTTTCCAGGTAGCGCCCATGGATTCCCACGGGTATTTCAATTTTGGACCCAATGCTTCCCATATGATGGCCCTTTGTGAAACCGCCAAGGTCATCGTTGTTGAAGTCAATAAGAATATGCCCCGCTGCCTGGGCGGGGTGGAAGAAGCCATCCATATTTCCCAGGTAGACTATATCGTCGAAGGAGACAACCCGCCTATGGCCGAAATGGGGGCGGGCAAGGCTGGTGAGGTAGATCGAAGGGTCGCTGAACTCATCGTGCCGGAAATCCCCAATGGGGCGTGCCTTCAGCTGGGCATCGGGGGGATGCCCAATGCCGTGGGGGCCCTCATCGCTGAATCTGACCTCAAAGACCTGGGGGTCCATACGGAGATGTTCGTGGATGCCTTTGTGGATATCACCGAGGCGGGGAAGATCAACGGCTCAAAAAAAGCCATCGATCGCTTCCGCCAGACCTATGCCTTTGGGGCGGGAACCCAAAAGCTCTATGACTTTTTGGATGAAAATCCTCAGTGCATGGGGATGCCCGTGGACTATACCAATGATGTTCGGGTCATCTCGCAGATTGACAACTTCATGTCCATCAACAATGCGGTGGATATCGATCTCTTTGGCCAGGTGAACGCAGAATCTTCGGGCTATCATCAGATTTCAGGGGCCGGCGGTCAGCTGGACTTCGTCCTGGGGGCCTATCTGTCCAAGGGAGGGAAAAGCTTCATCTGTTGCTCCTCTACCTTCAAAACCCGGTCTGGTGAATTGAAGTCACGGATTTTACCCATCTTAAAGCCCGGTTCTACGGTGACAGATACCCGTCCCAATACCCATTATGTGGTCACGGAATATGGAAAGGTCTGCTTGAAGGGAATGTCTACCTGGCAGCGAGCCGAGGCTTTGATCGCCATCGCCCATCCGGATTTCCGGGATGATCTCATTCAAGAAGCTGAAAAAATGAAGATCTGGCGAAAAAGCAACCGATAAAGGAATTTTTAAAAAGTGAAGGGAGATGTTTGAGGCTATGGAACCCATGGATGCCATTCAAAAGGCCATTGATCATCCCGAAAAAATCGTCGTTTTTTCCATTGCACCAGGAGTGCGGGTTGGAATGGGTGACACCTTCGACCGAGAGCCAGGGGCATGGATAGAGGGACAATTAGTGGATGCATTACATCGGCTTGGGGTAGATTATGTGTTAGACCTTGCCTTTTCAACGGATTTAAGGGCAGTCGAAATGGGCGTGGAATGCCTGCTGAGACTCCGCAGTCAAAAGGATCTCCCACTGTTTATCAGCGGTTGTCCAGCTTGGACACAATATCTAAAAAAGCATGCCCCCGCCAAAGGGAAGTGTTTATCCACGGTGAAAAGTCCTGGTGAAATCCAGGGAGCGACAGTAAAGACTTATTTTGCCGAGGAGCATCATCTTGACCCTACCCAGATGATCCATGTCATCGTTACATCCTGTGGGGCCGAAGGAGGGATGTCTACGAGTCCTAATGATGTCGGCATCCTTTTGGGAGACGGCGTTTTACAGGACAATGACTATATTATGACGACCCAGGAACTGGCGATATGGCTTAAATCTGCTGGGGTAGTGCGAAGTACCCTTAATTCTGGACAAGGCTGGGACAGTCCCTTGGGGCGAGGCAGTGGTTCCGGGATTATTTCGGCCACCACAGGGGGGACGATGGAAGGCTTGCTCCGAACCCTGCAACAGGTGTTAATGGGAAAAGAGTCATTGCCGAATGAAATCGCCTGGGAATCTATCCGGGGAATGCACTGTGTCAAAAGTGCAGTGGTGAAAATTGCCGATTTATCAATTCATGTAGGTGTTGTCTATGGACTGGATGTGGCAGAACGCCTTTTAGCTGGCCGGTATGATGGGCTCTTCGATATTATCGAGGTGATGGCCTGTCCCGGGGGCTGCATCGGTGGGTCCGTACCGGAGATGAGGACCCTGTATCGGGAAGCGGCAGCATCCCCCGGGCAAACGGCTTTGGATAATCCGGAAATCGCCGGAGTTTACAAGAGCTTTTATGGTTATCCCTTTAGTGCCATGGCGAGGCAGCTACTCCATGGGAAAACCTAAGATTCAAAATTTGGAGGTATTGATGAAAGCTTTACTGGATTATGCATTAGCCCTGGACAACGAAGATGCCCAGGGCATTGCCACTCTTTTTTCAGAGCATTGTTATTTTAGTGATGGTGCCCTTCGGCGGATGGGCAGATCAGATATAGAAGTAAGGCATTCAGGAGATTTAGCTGGGGTATTCACCACCCTCTTTAGCCAATATTCCTTTTCGGTAGAAATCAAGCAAATGCTGCCCCATGCCATGATCTATATTGTCCGCCTTAATGGGGAGGCTTTCCCCTGTATTGGCTGTGCCACTTTGGATGGGGATGGGCGGATTTCTGAATATATTATTCGTCCCCTTTGAAAGCACAGATTTAGAATATCATTTCAACGCCACATAAATGGCAATTTCCCCATTTACCGGATCCGGGCTTAAGTACTCTTCAAAATCCCCGGTGAAGCTGCGGCCTAAATCCATTTCCCAGATGGCACTCCAGGCGGCCACTACGGCCTGAACCATATCACCCCGGATTAAGAAGCGGGCATAGCGCCCGGCGGGGATGATTTTGCGGGCAAGCTCCGGGTTATCAGCTGCGGAGACGGCGGTACCCACGGTGACGCAGTAGGTCTCACCGGCGTAGTCGGAGTACAGACCGATGGCGTGGTCATCCACCTTGTTTTTAATCTGGGGATACACCCCGCCCTCGTACAATTTCTTCCAAAGATTTCCGATAATTTCCCCCATTTTGGGATCATTATTTCCAGTGGTGGCAGAGAGCCCCACGACAATCTTTTCCTCCAAGGATACCAGTTCATAATCCATAAAAAAACCTCCTGTTGTTTGTATGATGGTCCCAGTGTACCAAATGAAATATGACAACAGGATGTCTTATTAAGAATAAACTTTTAAATTTTCTTCCAGACGGCGGCGCATTTCTTCCCGGAGGGAAGGTGGGGAGAGGATCTCACAATGGGCACCGAAGGTGGCCAGGTATTGATAGAGCCATTCCCCGGGTGGCAGTTCCAGGGTCACTTCAAAGCGGCCGTCGGGGAGAGTGGTATAGGTGTTGAATTCATCCCGGACCCGATAAGCCAGATTGGGGGAAAGCCGCAGGGTCACGGAAAGCGTGGGTGTATCGGTGGCAGGATCATCGGTGAAAACCCGGGTGGGTGCCACCCGGCTAAAGATTTCTGGAAGGGGCGTGAGGTCTTGCATTCGGCGCAGCTTAAAAAATCGAGGTTCATCTCGGAGGGTGCAATGGGCGTAGAGGTACCAGCTTTGTCCTTTAAAGCAGAGCTTTAAGGGCTCTACTACCCGCCGGACAGAGTGGGTGGCACCGTGGTAATAAAAGGAGACGCGGTGCTTCCTAAGGATGGCCTCCTTTAAGGTGGTGAAAACCGCTGCCTCCTCCTGGCCATTTCCCCAGTCTGAAAAATCCACCTCCAGCCAATCATCCTGGGGTGTGCCAAAAAGGGCGGCGAGCTTGGTTAGGGTAGTATTGGCAGGTTCTGGGCTCAGGGTATCTAGTGCCTGTATGGCCGCGAGGATGCTGAGCTGCTCTCTTTCGCTTAGGATGGTCCGGTCCAGGACGTATCCCGGCAGCAGGGCGATGCCGCCACCCTTGCCCTGGGCGGTATAAATGGGGATGCCCGCCTGGGAGAGCTGATCCACATCCCGATAGATGGTCCGAGTGGAAACCTCAAAATGCCCGGCCAGCTGCTTGGCGGTTAGGGGCCCCCGGGCCAGGAGCAGGTTGAGGATTTCGAAGAGTCGGCTATTTACCATGGGTGATGGCCTCAATTCGTTGGGTCAGTTCCGCCACCAGGTTTTTAAACCGTCCATTGGTCTGTAGCACGGCGAAGGCGGGATAGTCCCGAAGGCTGGCTACTAAACTTTGGGCAATGCTCCCATCGCTTCGGGGGGCGACGGGGCCTAAATCAAAATCTGAAAGCCAGGGATCGATCTGATCAAAAAAGTCATCGCCGTGGAGGGTGAAGGGAAAGAGGTCTGGTGTGACCATGGACACGTAATGCCCCAGCATATCCAGGGCAGCTTCTTTCTTGCCTTGAGCTAAATAGCCAGCGGCTGCTGTCAGATAAAATTGGAACATGGTATTGGGGTGGAGGGCTTCCAGCTGGAAGGCATCCCTTAGGGTAAGGAATCGGGTGATGATGGCATCAAAACGCTTGGGTTGGTCGGGGTTTAAATTTAAATCCGTCATCAGCAGGGATGAAAAAGCCAGAAGGGCATTGTAGGTCCCCACCTGGATGGTTTCCTGGGCGGCTCCGGCATCCCCCTTGGCCTGGTGGGCCATGGCCAGCAGCGCGTGGTCATCGCCACAGTCCGTGGTACTGGTACAATCCTCCAGGAGGAAGATGGTGGTGTCATAATTTCCCAGGTTATATTGGCAGAGGGCTTCGATGGCATTGGCCTGCTTGAAAATTCGCAGCTCCGGGGAGCCTGTTTTGCAGCGCTCCATCAGATCCAGGATTTCCTGGAGGAGGGCGGGATGGCGTTCCGCCGGAAAGCGATCCAGATGGTTTATGAGGAGCAGGCCCATTTGGAAGAGCAGGGGCATGCAGGCATAATAATCGTGAATTAAGGTCTGGCATTGGCGGTATACGGCTTCCGCTGGCTCGGTGGTGAAGGCCCGGGCCAGGCGATGGTAGGTTTCCCGGATTTCCTCCCGGGTAAGCTGGGGTTCGTAGCCCATGAGGGTATCGATGGTCACCCCGAAATAATCAGCCAGCTGGGGGAGCAGGGTGATATCGGGGAAGCTTTGCCCCGTTTCCCATTTGGATACCGCGGCCTTGGAGACCCCCAGAAATTTAGCCAGGGCCTCCTGGGTGATTTTCCGATCCTTGCGCAGGGCCGTTATTTTTTGAGCGAGATGGATGTTTTTCATTGTGGTCGTTACCGGACGTCCCAATACCGTGCAGCTTCGCTTTTAAAGGGAATTTGTCCTTCGAGGGCGGCATCCAGGGTGGCCAGGAGCTTGGGGATATCGGCATTCAAGGTTCCGGCAAGGTTGACATAATTGGAGATATGATTGGCCCGGAGGACGCTGCCGGGGCTATCCATATGGGATAAGAGCAAACGGGTTTCAGCGGCGACCTGTATGGGGGTCAGCATGGTGAAATCCCCCCGGGCGACCTCCGCCACCATGGGGGCTTGTCCCTCTAAGCGCAGGGTAAGCAGGCCGATATAATCGGGATTCATGGCGGAGAGGGCTTCAGCGGTATGAATGGCATGGTCCTGCCAGTGGGCAGTCCCCCCCAAACCGGAAATCGCCGTGACCGACAGGGCGATACCAGCCTGGCGGATACGCTTGCCCCCGGTGATCATATCCGCAGCACTGGCGCCCTTATTGACATGGGTCAGTACCCCATCGTCCCCGGATTCCAGGCCCATATAGGCCATGATCAGGCCCAGGGAATGGAGCTCGGCCAGCTGGTCGTCGTCCTTGGTGCCAAGGCTTTTAGGGGAGGCATAGCAGGCTACCCGCTCACATTCTGGAAAAAGCTGGGAAATGGTCTTTAGGATGGTGATTAAATGGGCCTGGCGCATTACCAGGGCATCACCATCGGCTAAAAAGATGCGATGGATGCTGGGATAGAATGAACGGGCTTCCCGAAGGTCCTCTAAAATAGCCTCTAAGGGCCGGATGTGGAATCGCTTTTCCTTATACATATCACAGAATCGGCAGGCATTGTGGCTGCAGCCGACAGTCGCCTGTATAATGAGACTGTAGGCTTCACTTGGGGGGCGGAATACCCGTCCTTCATAGTTCATTGATGTCGTTCCTCCTGTTCATTTATGCTGGCATTATAACATAGGTTTAATGTAAAAAGCCATTGGGATGGACAACATTATCCGTAAGGGGGTCCAGCACCCGCATGGCACTATCTCCCAGGGTGATGGCCCGCCGTACGGCCTGGTTGCCGTAGCGTGTGCGCAAATCGTCGATGGTTCGGTCCAACCGGGCGGTACGCTCTCTGGCCACCTGATCGGTAAAAAAATCAATTTGGGTCCCCCACACTGGGTCCACCAGATCACAGGCCTGAATGGACATGGATCGAATGGGGGAATGGAAGAAGTAATTGGCATCAAAAATGGCCATGGCCGTGGTGATGAACTCCTCGGTAATATCTGAGGGGGCAGCAAATTTTTTCTGCCTCGTGATGGAGTGGAGCTGCTTATCCCTTAAATGAAGGGATAAGGTTTGGGCGAGGAGGCCAGCGGTCCGGAGCCGGGCCGCCACACTTTCGGAAAGGATGGTGGTCATCATTTTCACATCCTCCCGGGTTTCCAGGTCCCGGGGGGCGGTGTAGCCATTCCCAATGGATTTCACCAGCCGCCTGGTATCCCCCAGGGCTTCATCAAAGGGACGAACCGGAGAGATGTCCTGTCCCAGGGCAAAGGCCTTGAGCATCAGGCCGATTTTCCCCATTCGCCCTTTCAGGAACCCGTCATCCAAACGGGCCAGCTGTCCAATGGATTTTACCCCTACTGCATTTAACTTCCGGGTGGTGGCCCTGCCGCAATACAGCAGATTTTCAATGGGGCTATTCCATACGAGGTCCTTGTAATTTCCGCGGTTGATTTCAGTGATGGCATCCGGCTTTTTATAATCGCTGCCAAATTTGGCAAAGACCTTATTCCAGCTGACGCCGATGGATACGGTCAGGCCAAGCTCTTCCTTAATGGTACGGCTAATGGACCGGGCGATATCCATCCCACCTCCAAACAAGCGCTGGGAGCCGGTGACATCCATCCATGCTTCATCCAAGCCGAAACCCTCCAGCTGGTCGGTGTAGCGGTTATAAATTTTTCGGGCCAATTGGCTGTAGTGGATATATTTAGGATAATGTGGGGGAAGAAGGATGAGGTCTGGACATTTCTCCCGGGCCTGCCAAATGGCCTCTGCGGTTTTCACTCCCATCTCTTTGGCCGCCTGGGATTTCGCGAGGATGATGCCGTGACGGTTTTGTGGATCACCGGCCACCGCGACCGGTCGATCCTTAAGCTCTGGTCGGGAAAGGAGCTCCACCGAAGCGTAAAAACAATTCATATCGGAATGTAATATAATGCGGTCCAATTAAAATAAACCTCCATAAAAGGAATCTTATTTTTATATTACACCTATTAATGGAATATGTAAAGACTAAACTGCATTATAAGAAATAAAATGAAGGAGAGGATTTTATTATGGAAGAATATGTGCTATAATAAAAAAATGGAGGATGAAAAAATGAAAATGAATACCCTAATCGCTGATAACTTGAAGAAGTTAAAAAAAGCACGCAATTTAACCAATAAGCAGCTGGCTGAGACATCCGGTGTCCCCCTCAATACCCTTTCAAAAATCATCTGTGGTATTACCACCAACCCGACGGTGAATACCTTGGCGGCCCTGGCCCAGGCCCTGCATTGCCAGATGTGGGAGCTCTTTGATGATGATATGGGTTCTCGGAAGCACCTGAGTAAAAATGAATCCATTGTTCTGGAACATTATCGGAATCTATCCAAAGAGGGGCGGCAAATGGTCCGCAGTCAGATTCAGGAATTTTGGGATTATGAGCAGGCCATGATTCGTGAAGAGGCCTCGGTTCCCTATGTGGAAATTCCATTGTATTGTCTGCCGACCTCGGCCGGGACCGGGCAATTTTTGGACTCTGATGATTATGAAATAACCGCATTCCCCGCTGAAGAGGTCCCGGGCCGGGCGAATTTTGCCGTCCGTATTTCAGGAGACTCCATGGAGCCTAAATTCCACAACGATGATATTGCCTTCGTTCAGCAGACCCAGGATCTGAAGCCTGGAGAAGTGGGAATCTTTATTTTAAATGGAGAGGGCTATATTAAAGAGCTGCGCCAGCAGGAGGGAGGAGAAGGCATCTATCTGCATTCCCTCAATGAACGTTACGCCCCCATCATCGTAAGGGCATCGGACGACCTGCGGGTGGTTGGTCGGGTACAAACCCTTTAAGAAACAGACGAAAAAGCCGGATTTTGCGCGTAAGCTAACAGAAGTGTAGAAATAGAAGCAGTGGAGCGAGTTATACTGTGGCGTAAGCTAACAGAAGCGAAACGAATTATACTTGCGTCCGTGGAGAAAATAGCGTATAATGAAATCAATTAACTGGTCAGACCACTGACCAAAAATAAAATTCGATTTGGAGGAAGAATATGCATTTTTCAATTCCCTATGGCAGTACACGGCTGAGTCTTAACTTAGCCGATGAACAGATTGCCGGAGTCCTGGAATCCAATATTACCGATTTGAAAGCAGAAGGCTCGGAGGACGATATTGTCGTTGCCGCCATGGCTGCTCCCTTTGGTGGGAAGACCCTGAAGGAGATGGCCCAGGGTAAGAAAGACGCCACCATCATCATCAGCGACCACACCCGGCCCGTGCCCAGCAAGCATATTATCCCCTTTATGCTAAAGGAGCTGCGGGAAGGAAACCCGGATATTGATATCACTCTTCTGGTGGCCACCGGCTTTCATCGTCTGACCGTCAAGGAAGAGCTGGTGAATAAGTTGGGTGAAAAGATTGTGGCAGAAGAAAAAATCATCGTCCACGATTCCGCCAATGCCGATGCCAATGTTAAAATCGGGGTACTCCCCTCGGGGGCAGACCTCATCATCAACAAGGTGGCCGCCGAAGCCGATCTGCTGGTGGCTGAAGGCTTCATCGAACCCCATTTCTTTGCCGGCTTCTCCGGCGGACGGAAAAGCGTTCTTCCCGGTGTATCCGATCGGGTGACGGTGCTGGGCAACCATTGTGGGGCCTTTATTGCCAGTGACCATGCTCGAACAGGGATTTTAGAGGGAAACCCCATTCACAAGGATATGAAATCCGCCGCCCAGCAGGCGAACCTGGCTTATATCGTCAATACCGTTATCGATGAGGATAAAAAGGTCGTGGCTGCCTTTGCCGGAGACCCCTTCACCGCCCATGAGGCAGGGTGTGAATTCCTCCGGGGCTACTGCAAGGTGGATGCCATTCCGGCGGACATCGTCATCACCAGTAACGGTGGGGCACCCCTGGACCAGAATATGTACCAATGCGTGAAGAGCATGACCGCCGCCGAAGCCAGCGCCGGGGAGGATGGGGTTATCATCCTGTGTGCAGAATGTGCCGATGGGACCGGTGGAGAAGGCTTTTACCGTGCCTTAAAGGATTGCGAAAGCCCGGCAGCCTTGATGGAAGAAATCCTCCAGGTTCCCCAGGATCAGACCAAGCCCGATCAATGGGAATACCAAATTCAGGCCCGGATTCTGATGCAGCACCCCGTCATCTACGTCAGTCGCCCGGAAATGCAGCAGACCATCGAAGAAATGAAGATGATCTACGCTCCGGATCTTCCCACCGCCATGGCCAAGGCCAAGGAAATCAAAGGGGATAACGCTAAATTCACGGTTATTCCCAATGGGATTGCGGTAATCGTGTCGCGGTAGCTAACAGCCATGCGCTGAAGCAATATAAAAGGGTATTGAAAGCTCGCTTTCAAATACCCTTTTATATTGCTTCAGCATACGGCGCAGCCGTGCATAAGTGAAGGGGCAAAGCCCCGGAACGCGGCGTGTTTATTCCTCTCTGAAAACGCCTATATACCGGATGTGGTAAAGATAAAGGACTGTAGATTATAAAATGGTGGATTTAGAAACCGACTATCGTCACGGGGTATACCGCCATTTTACTGAGGATTGCAAATGATCATTCTCGCTGTTCTACGATTCCCTCCATGGGGGATGCCGTCCCTTTTTTGCTTCTCCCTTATTTTTGCGGGGGGGTGCCTTGCTTTAATTCCTCCCGAATCCGTCGATACTCGATAATCGGTGAATCTCCGGGAATGAGATGCTCATCCATCACGTACTCTGATTTTAAGGGACGTTGGGTTTCCACCACCCGGCGGTCCTGATTGAGCACGATTTTGCTAAAGAGCTTTCCGCTGAGGTCCACGGCTTTGTGGAGGAGAGGAGCCCGGATTAGCCGCTGGTAATAGCGCACATAGACCATGGTGTGTTCCTCGTCGATGGGGGCAAAGGCCGCAAAGACCCGCATCAGGGGAGAAATTCGGTTTTGCCAGATGTTGGGATATCGAAATTGCAGGGAGAACCATTTTTTATAATCCACCTCAGCATCGGGGCGCAGGGGGATGGTCCGGCCATCGTCTACCTCGTTATGGACATAAAAGGTCAGGGTATCGTCGTCGTAGATGACCTTCGGGCCATCCACCAGGGTTTTATTCCCCCGGCCAATGGTATTATGATGGACAAAGGGCACGTGCACGGCGTCCAGCTGGTTTTCGATGCATCGGGAATAATGGGTATCCCAGGGGTCCCGGATTTCGGAAAAGGTCATCCCCTCAAGCTCGTTAAAGAAAGGGAGTTCAAAGGTAGTGGGTTCATCATCACCATACCACAGCCAAATGAGGTCATGGGCCTCCTGGACAGGATAAGCCGAGACCTGGTAGTAATCCGGGACCGGGGTGTTTTTACCATTGGCGGGAATTTTAGTTACCCGACCCATCCCATCGTATTCGATGCCGTGGAAGGGGCAGGCAACCGTGTCACCACAGTGCCAGCCGGCGGCGATGGAGGCCCCACGGTGGCAACACTTGTCGGCAATACACTGAATGTCACCCTGGGTATTTCGGAAAAAAACGAGTTGCTCACCCAGGCGTTTGACGCCCGTTAATTTCCCCTTTTTAACCTCTCGGGAGGACAGGATTGCATACCATTTATTTTTAATCATGGAAAACCTCCTTCAGATGGAAGCTGGTGCCAACAACCATCGATGTGACATTATTATATTCGGATTTTCTTAAGGTAAGACCGAAGGATAAATGCAATAATGAAAAACATGGAAAAAGAAAAGGGGCATAAAATGGATTTTTTGACTCAATTTAATGGATTCATCGAAAAGTGGATGGCCTTGGTTACACCTGCCTGCCTGATTATGGGGATACTGTATGCAGATTGGCTAAGTCACTTTTCCTTCTTAGTAACAGGGCTTTTCGCTTTTATGACCTTTACAGGGAGCCTGGGGTCTAATTTTAAAGACATGGGGCGCATCGCCAAACACCCGATTCCCTTGGTTACCGTATTGATCCTTCTTCATGTAGTGATGCCGTTAATCGCTTTTGGCGTGGGGAGGGCCCTTTTCGGACAGGATATGGACCTTGTCACTGGAATCGTACTGGAATTTCTGGTGCCTACGGGAATCGTGAGCCTGGCCTGGGTGAATATCTACGGGGGCCACTCAGCCCTGACCATTTCCATCATCGTTATCGATACTCTGTTGGCGCCTTTTATGGTGCCTCTGATGCTCCATGGGCTGTTGGGCAGTGTGGTAGAAATGGCACCCTGGGGGATGATGCAGCAATTGGTTTTCATGATTGCACTGCCAGCCTTGGCGGCCATGGCCCTCAACCAATGGACGATGGGCCGGGTCAGTCAGAGCTGGAAGCCTCGATTAGCACCCTTTAGTAAGCTGGCCCTTATTGGGGTTGTAACAATCAATTCAACACGTATCGCTCCCTATATGACAAGTCTGACCCCGACGCTGATCGCAGTGGCAGGATGTATCCTGGGATTGGCGATATTTGGATATATTGCGGCTCTGGGAATGTCTCGGGTGCTCCATTTAGATGGACCGGATACCATCTCGGTGATGTACAATGGGGGAATGCGCAACATCTCAGCGGGGGCTGTCATCGCGGCCCAATATTTTCCGTCTGAGGTCCTTTTCCCGGTAATGATTGGGACCTTGTTCCAACAGGTGATCGCTGCGGGGGCGGGCATGATGATAGTGAGAATGCCTTGGTTTTCAAGGGGGATTTCCTCATCGCATTGAGAAAGTTAAACGACCATCCTGTCAAGAGAGGGGATGGTCGTTTGTGTTGAATTGATTTTAATAATTTTCCGTATGCACTTCAAAATAGCTCTGGGCTTTAAAGCATACCGGGCAAACCCCAGGGGCCTTCTTACCCATGACCAGGTGGCCACAGTTAATGCATTCCCACATGGTTTCGTCAGCTTTTTCAAAAACAGCCTTCATTTCCACATTATTCAGCAGCTTGCGGTAGCGTTCTTCGTGGTGCTTTTCAATGGCGGCTACTTCCCGGAACTGTTTGGCCAGTTCAGGAAAGCCCTCTTCTTCAGCATCCTTGGCAAAGCCATCGTACATATCCGTCCACTCGTAGTTTTCACCCTCAGCGGCGTGGAGCAGGTTAGCAGCTGTATTCCCCAGCTCACCTAAAGCGGTAAACCACAGCTTGGCATGCTCCCGTTCGTTCCCCGCAGTCTTTAAGAAAAGCTGGGCAATTTGTTCGTAGCCTTCCTGGGCGGCAACTTCTGAGAAATAAGTATATTTATTTCTGGCCTGGGATTCTCCGGCGAAAGCAGCCATGAGGTTCTGTTCGGTCTTGGTCCCGGCGTATTTATTTTCAGTTGCGGGTGCTTCAATCTTTTCAAATTTATCTGCGGGCTGTTTGCATTTTGGGCAAACAAAATTTCCCGGCAGGTTGTCTCCTTCATATACATAACCACAAATAGTACAACGATAACTCATGTTTGTTCTCCTCTTTCTTTAAAAATTACTGTTTGACATTAATATTTTCCCCCTAATACCCTGAAATGTCAATGGCAAGTTGGAATCATTTCAATATGGAAAGAAAAAATTCAGTATCCTTACAGAAAGAACCCCCAAGATCGTCCTGGGGGTTCTGCTGTGGTTTCGCCTTTTGTTTGAGGAACAGTATGGATGCAAAACCAAGAAACTAAAGGGGATGGGAGTGTGATTCCGGCCCTCACTAAAGGTGGTCAGGCACCAGCCTGAATCTTTTTCACCTCTTCAATGAAAGCCGGCAGGACCTTTAGCGCGTTGCCGACGATGCCGACGTTGGCAACTTCAAAGATCGGAGCATCCTCATCCTTATTAATGGCCACGATATAGTCGGAACCGGTGATGCCGCTTAAATGCTGGGTAGCGCCTGAAATGCCGCAGGCGATATACAGTTTAGGGGCGACGATTTTTCCGGATTGGCCGACCTGATGGTTTCTGGGAATCCAGCCGTCTTCGATGGCAGGGCGAGTTGCCCCCACGACACCGCCGAGGAGCTCGGCCAGGTCCTTTACCATCTGGAAGTTTTCGGCACTGCCCATACCCCGGCCGCCAGCCACAATAACCTCAGCCTCCTCCAGATTAACGGCTTCGGCGATTTCCTTGACCGACTCGGTAATCTGGGTACGAATGGCGTCATCGGCTACGGTAATGCTTTCAGAAAGGACGGTCCCTGCTGTGGGTTCCTCCACCTTCTTAAAGGCACCGGAGCGGATGGTGGCGATTTGGGGACGGGCCTCTGGGATGGATACATCGGAGAGGATCGTACCGCCGTAAAGGGGGGTGGTGAAGATGATGCCGTCATCTCCAAGGGCCGCAGCCATCACATCCGAGGCACAGCCGGTTTTAAACCGGGCTGCCAGCTTCGGGGCTAAATCTTTGCCATCCTGGGTTCCCCCAATAAAGACAGCGTCTGGCTTTTGGGCTTCGATAATCTGTCCTAAGGCATCCGCAGTGGCATCCAGATTGAATGCGGCGAAGGCGGGATCGTCCACTGCAATGACGGTATCCGCACCCAGGGTGGCGGCAGCCGCTGCCGCCTCGCCAATCCCTTCGCCCAGAAGAACGGCGATAACGGCTTCTCCCTTGGCTGTGGCTAAGGTTCTTCCAGCGGCCAGGGCTTCGGCGCTAACTTTAACGGGAGCACCATCAGCCAGTTCGACATAGACTAAGATGTTTTTGGTTTCTGTTTTATTCATAATGGCCTCCTAACCCAGTACCTTTGCTTCGACCATCATGGCGATGGCCTTCAGGGCAGAATCCTCGTCGGTTTCTTCCTGTATTGTGACACCGGCTTCCTTTTTAGGCGGCTCGTAAACCTTCAGAGTGATCACCTTCGACCCATCGGCGCCGACATCGGTGCCTTCTGCCAGGAGATCGGCGGCTAGGGTATCGATGGGCTTTTTCCGGGCAGCCATCTTGTTTTTAATGGTGGGGTAGCGGGGTTCGTACTCGGGCTTTGATACGGTGAGTACACAGGGGGTGGCGCTGACTACTGTGCGGTAGCCTTCTTCGGTTTCCTGTTTGGCGGTGGCTTTACCATCCGCTGCCTGGATATCGATGACGTTCGTAATCACCCCATCCCCCAGGAGATCTGCCAGGATAATCCCGGTTTGGCCAAGGGCCGCATCGGTGGCTTCCTTACCGGTAAAGATCAGGTCGAAGGCGCCTTTTTCGGCTTCCAGCTTGGCGATAGCATCCTTTAAAATAGTGGCGACACCCAGGGAGTCGCTGCCGTCAAAGGCGGCATCACAGGCCAAGGTGGCGAAGTCGCCACCGACGGCCAGGCAATTTTTTAAGGAGTTTTTCGCTTCATCGGGACCGACGCACAGAACGGTAATCTGGGAATCATCTCCCAGATTTTCCTTTAAGCGGGTGGCCATTTCTAAAGCATAGGTGTCGAAGGCGTTGACCACCTTGGTGATGTCTGCGATAGCCGGAGTGCCATCGGCACCCAGATGGACTTCAATGGAGTCATCAGGCACCTGCTTGATGCATACGAGTATATTCATGATGTCCTCCTGATCTAGCGGGGAATGGTGTTATTGGCGGTGACGATGTGCAGGATTTCGTTGGAGCCTTCGAAAATCTGGAAGATTTTGGCATCCCGCATGAGTTTTTCAACAGGGTATTCCCGGCTGTAGCCATAGCCGCCAAACATCTGAACCGCTTCGGTAGTTACTTCCATGGCACGGTCAGAGGCGTAGCATTTGGCAATGGCAGATTCCTTGGCAAAGGGGAGCCCCATATCCATCAGGGTCAGGGAGTGGGCCACCATTTGGCGGGAAACTTCAATCTTCATGGCCATATCGGCAATTTTGAACTGCATGGCCTGGAATTTAATCACCGGCTTGCCAAACTGAACCCGGCCTTTACAGTATTCCATGGCTTCTTCCATGGCACGCTGGGCAATGCCTGTGGAGACACAGCCCATCCAGGTCCGGGCCTGGTCCAGGGTTTTCATGGCGATGCCAAAGCCCTTGCCTTCTGCTCCAATGAGGTTGGCAGCTGGGATGCGGCAGTCTTCCATCACCACGTCGCAGGTGTTGGAGGTCCGAATCCCCATTTTATCTTCTTCGTTCCCAGTGGACAGACCAGGGGTTCCCTTTTCGATGAGGAACATGGACATTCCCTTCACACCAATACTCTTATCGGTGAGGGCCGTGACACAATAGAAATCGGCAATCCCCCCATTGGTGATGAAGCATTTTCGACCATTTAAGACATATTCGTCGCCGTCCTTAACGGCAGTGGTAGTGCCGGCAGCAGGATCAGAGCCAGCCCCAGGTTCGGTCAGGGCAAAGGCCCCAAATCCACCATCTACGATGATCTGACAAACCTTTTTCTTCTGTTCTTCCGTCCCGGCAATCAGCACTGGCTTGGTCCCCAGGCCACTGGCAGAAATGGTGGTAGCAAAGCCTGCATCTGCCTTGGCCATTTCTTCCATCAATGCGGCAATGTCTACCCGGGACAGCCCTGGTCCGCCGTATTCTTCGGGGATTTCTAAGCTATGAAGCTGCATTTCAATGGCCTTGTCATAAATTTCTTTGGGCCATTCCCCAGTACGATCGTATTCCTTACATTGTTCCTTGACTTCATTTTCACAGAATTCTTTAACGTCCTGTAATAAATCCTTTGCTTCATCCGAGATGAGATATGCCATGTTTAATATTCCTCCTATAGAAAAAAGTTTTCATTGAACTACGCTTCAATGGCGTAGCATACTTTGCCGGGGTTTAAGATCATATTGGGATCGAACACTTCCTTGATCCCACGCATCAGCCGCATATTCACCGGCCCCACAAAATCGGATAAGTATTCCATCTTGCCCGAGCCAATGCCGTGTTCTCCGGAAATCAAGCCGCCCATTTCAGTGGCCTTGGCATAGACCTGCTTCATAAACTTAGCCGCTTCTTCCTTGAACTTCCCTTCCTCCATATCATTGCTGCAGGTGTAAACGTGGAGGTTGCCGTCACCGGCGTGGCCAAAGCTCTTAATGGTAAAACCATGTTCATCCTGTAAGGACTTGGCATAGGTTAAGAATTCCGGAATCTTATTGACCGGGACCACTACGTCACATTCATCCAGAAGGGTGGTGTTGGCTTCAATGGCTTCGAGCAAAGCACTGCGAACCGCCCAAGCATCCCGCATGAGCTGGGGTGTATCGGCCACCAGCACATCGATGGCGCCGGATTCCAGTACGATTTCAGAGGCCGCTTCCACAATATCCATGAGTTCATCCTCGTCGCTGCCATCGAAGGTAGCTAGGACATAAGCCCCGATTTCCATCCCTTCCATCTGCTTAGGATAAACCTGTTTGCCCAGGAATTTTTCGGTGTCATCCACCACATCCCGTTCCATAAATTCCAATGCCTGGGGGGAAAGGTGGTTTAAGAAGAATTTCGGAACCGTGGCAATGGCCTCTTCCAGGGTTTCGTAGGGGATAATCATGCTGATGGTGGACTTGGGCTGGGGGATGACCTTCAAGGTCAGCTCAGTGATAATGCCCAGGGTCCCTTCAGAACCGATCATCAGGTTCAATAGGCTAAAGCCAGAGCTGGTTTTAGAGACGGTGGCGCCTTCGGTGACCACCTCACCCGTGGGCAGGACTACCGTCATCGCCCGGACATAATCTCTTGTGGTACCGTATTTGACAGCCCGCATTCCACCGGCATTGGTGGAGACATTGCCGCCGACAGTGGCAAATTTTTCGCCAGGATCTGGGGGATACATCAGCCCTTGTTTGATACAGTCCTCGGCTAAATCATTGAGGAGCACACCCGGCTGGATGCGAACCACAAAGTTTTCCTGATCATAGCCTAAAATCTTGTTCATTTTAGTGGTGGAAATCATGACCCCACCCAACAGACTCACCGGGCCGCCGGTTAATGCTGTACGGGCACCACTGGGGGTAACGGGAATCTTATTTTCATTACAAATGGTCATTACAGCAGCGACTTCTTCGGTTGTTGTGGCTTCCACCACTACATCCGGCATGGCCTTGCCGTAGATGCTCATTTCATCGTGGCAGAAATCTTCGTTAATCGCATCCCCAACCAGTACATGGCCAGGAGCTGCGGCCTGAATGGCTTCGATGATTTCCGGGGTTACCGGATTGTAAGTAATACTCATAATCTGTTCCTCCTCAAGATGATTATAAACGTAGGAAATCGTCAGACCCAGAAGATCAGCCAGGGGCCTAATTGGTCTGACCACTTACCAGTATTATATTAATTGGTCTGACCACTGTCAAGAAAATTATACATTTTGTAAATGATGAAAAATGTAAAATACTGAAAATTCTAATTGCTTCCTTTATGTTTCCTGAATCAAACAGGAGAAAGAATTGGGACCCTTGACAAAGCCTGATAACTAATTTATAATCAATTCAAGTTAGAAATAGCTAACACAATTGTTCTAAATAAACGATTGAGAAAGAAAGGAAGACATCATGAAACAAGAATTAAGCAACCAATTAAATCAATATTTAGCCGACAGTGCTGTTTTATATATCAAGCTGCACAACCTCCATTGGAATGTGGTTGGACCGGATTTCAAGCCCGTCCATGAATATCTCGAAGGTCTTTATGACACCATGCCAGAGATTTTAGATGAGGTGGCCGAAGCCTTAAAGATGCACGGCGAAACCCCACTGGCGTCCTTAAAGGATTATCTGGCCGTGACCGATCTTGAAGAACTGCCATCCAAAGAGCTGCGCTCCCTGGAAATCCTCCCAATCGTCAAAGGGGATATGATCAGCATGAAGGCAGAAGCGGATGCCATCCGTTCTGAAGCGGATGCAGAAGGCCTGTATGATCTCGTTGCCATGATGGAAGGTCATCTGGGCGGATACAGCAAGACCATTTGGTTCCTGGAATCTATGATGAAATAAGTAGAAAACAAATGAAAGGATGCGAAAACCCTTTTGGGGTGGACGCATCCTTTTTAGTCGTGGAAGGTTGATGTGATAACAGGGCAATTATCCAGGGTAGATTGCGAAAATTCGTCCTCTGTGCTATGCTAAGAGCATCACGAGTAAAGAGGATACACAATGAGCATCGTATTAGGAATCGATACCGGCGGCACTTACACCGACGCCGTCTTATATCAGCAGGAACAGCAGGCTGTACTGGCTAAGAGCAAATCCCCCACCACCCGGGGGGACTTGGCCGTGGGAATCCAAAAGAGCATCGAGGCCCTGGATATTAAAGAGCCGGGGGCCGTGGCCAAGGTGGTACTTTCCACCACCTTGGCCACTAACGCCATCGTCGAAGGAGAAGGTCGCCCGGCGGGGCTCATCATCATCGGGGAGCCACCTAAGGGCGAGCTGCCCCAGGGTGAGGTCCAACGCATCAGCGGGCGGGTCAACGTCAAGGGGAAAGAGGTTATCCCCCTGGATCCCCTGGAGGTGCGGGCGGCCTGCGATGCCTTGGTTGGAAAGGTCGAGGCCGTGGCCATCGCTGGGATGATGAGCGTGCGTAACGCCGTCCAGGAGTTGGCTGTAAAGGCTGAGGTTAAGGCGTGCTGTGGCGTACCAGTGGTATGCAGCCATGAGCTTTCCAGCAAACTGGGCTTCCATGACCGCACGGTCACCACGGTGCTCAACGCCAGTCTTATCCCCATTATTGAAGGCTTTATCCAGGCGGTGGAAAAAGCGCTGAAAGCCCTGGGAATCACTGCACCCATCTACATGGTTAAGGGCGATGGCAATCTGGCCAGCCTGGCCTTTATCCGGGAGAAACCCATCGAATCCATCCTCTCCGGTCCGGCGGCCAGTATCATCGGAGCCCTGGCCCTGGCGGGGACCGCCGATGGCATTGTCGTGGATATGGGGGGGACCACCACCGACAGCGGCGTGGTCCGAGGCAATACCCTGGCCCTCTCCCCGGTGGGTGCCCGTGTGGGGAGTTGGCAGACTCAGGTTAATTCCGTGGAGATTAACACCTTTGGATTAGGCGGCGATACCCAGATTATCGTGGAAGAAGGGGATTTAATGCTGACGGGCCAGCGGATTTTACCCGCCTGTCGTGGTGGTCAGACAGGTTTGACCCCCACGGATATCCTGCATCTCACCGGAGAATACATGAAGTGGTCGGTGGATGAAGCGAAGGGAGCGGCCGTGGCCCAGGCAGAGGCCTTGGGGGTGGGCCTGGAAGAATACCACACCCTGGCCCAAAATAAAATTTTGACAACCATTGAGGATGCCGTGCTGGCTCAATATCGGCACCACGAGCCAGAGGCTGAGCCCGAGGTGGGGTATGTCGCTCGGATGCAGGGGCCCGTGGATCGGTCAGAAAATTTACTTAAAGAGCTGCCAATTATCGCCATTGGTGCCCCGGCAGGAGCCTGGTATGGCAAACTGGGGGCATCCGGGGAGCAGGTCATCCTCCCCGAGCATTTTGAGGTGGCCAATGCCGTGGGGGCGGCGTGTGCCGCGGTTGAGGAGCAGGTCTGCGCCATTGTCCGCCCCGACGAAGCCAACGACGGCTACGTAGCCCATGTGGCCGGCCTGTGCCAAAGCTTTTCAGATAAGGATACCGCCGTGGCCTGGGTCTCCCAGGAGGTCGAGACGCGGAGTTTGGCCGCTGCCCGCTGTCAGGGAGCACAATCCGTTTATGCCCAGGTCTTTGTGGAGGAGATTGTAGAAAAAATCGGATGGCGGGAACGCTATGTCCAGAGCAATGTACGGGCCGTAGCCAAGGCTACGGGGCTTCAGATAAAATAAGAATCCAAACAAAAAACTTCCCTAATAGGAAGTTTTTTGTTTGGTCCCATGGAATTAAGTTTAGAAAATTAAGCTAATGCTGCTGTAATAATAGCCATAGAATAGACTTCTGCAGCATTACAGCCCCGGGATAAATCGTTAACCGGCGCATTAAGACCCAACAGAATCGGGCCATAGGCTTCAAAATTTCCTAATCGCTGGGCAATCTTGTAACCAATATTACCGGCATTGATATCTGGGAAGATGAACGTATTAGCGTGGCCTGCAACCTTGGAGTCTGGGCATTTTGTCCGGGCAACTCGGGGGGCGACGGCGGCATCAAACTGAATTTCACCTTCAATGGCTAGCTCCGGTGCCAGGGCACGGGCCTTTGCCGCTGCATTGCGCATCTTATCCACATCTTCCCCAGAGCCAGAGCCCAGAGTAGAGTAGCTTAAGAAGGCAACCTTGGGATCGATACCGAAAATTTTTGAGCATTCTGCGGCTTCCACAGCGATTTCAGCCAGTTCATCCTCGGTGGGGTGGATATTGATGGCACAATCGGCCATGGCCAGCACTTCATTTTCCCCGATGGCTGAGGGACGAACCAGGATGAACACGGAGGATACGATATTGTTTCCCGGCTTTGTCTTGATCAACTGTAAGGCTGGGCGGACGGTATCCGCAGTGGAGTAGGTTGCACCACCGAGGAGGGCATCGGCAACGCCCATTTTGACTAACATTGTTCCAAAATAATTGCCCTTGGAAAGAATTTTTCGGGCTTCTTCTGGCGTAACCCCCTTGCTCTTGCGCAGTTCACAGAAGAGCTCGATCATTTCATCCATCTTATTGTAGGTCCGGGGATTGAGAATCTTTGCCCCTCGGATGTTGAAACCAGCTTCTTCTGCAGCGGCCATAACGGCATCGGATTCCCCTACCAGGATCGGCTGTAAAAAGGTTCCAGCTAACAGGCGGGAAGCCGCTTCTAAAATACGCGGATCCGTTCCCTCTGTAAATACAATTTTCTTAGGATCCTTTTTCAAAGTATCAATCAGTTGTCCAAATCCAAACATAGATAACGCTCCTTATATGTAATGATATAGTCTCACTAAAAATCATTCTATACCCTGGCCATGCAAAATGCAAGGGTATTATTTTACATAATTTCCTGAAGGAGAAGAGGGCTGACGCCATAAAATTGTCCGAATTATTGCAGTTTTATGGGTGAGTAGACAATAAACAAACAATCTTTGGAATTCAGGGGGAAGGTTCTCCATATTAATGGAAGAGACCACTCAAGATTTGAAAAAGTTAAATCAGGAACACTGCGCTGCCTATTCGTAATCATACAAAATTTTATTGCAATTATTCTTTTCCCTGGGCTCCAATCCGCGCAACTACTTCCCGCACCGCATCAGACAGCCACTTCCGTTCAAGCACCGCCTCAATATCCCCCGCCATAATAGCAGGGACAATCTCCTTCACCTGTTCGTCGGGGAGGTCCCACCACTTCAAGGCGAGAAGCTGGTCGATGGTGGTATCGTCAAAGCGCTTGCGAATCACGCGGGCTGGGGAGCCAGCCACCACGGTGTAGGGCGGGACATCCTTGGTCACCACGCTGCGGGAGCCGATGATGGCACCGTCTCCGATGGTGACACCGGGCATGATCAGGGATTCAAAACCAAACCACACATCGTTGCCCACGGTGGTGGGACCCTTCCATTGAGCGACCTTGGCGAGGTCCTCTTCACCCAATTCCCAATGGTCGGGAACGATGGGAAAGGGATAGTTGGCCAGGGAGGTAAAGCTGTGGTTGGCAATGGGGCAGAGAAATTTGGTCCCACAGGCAATGGAGCAGTATTTCCCAATGACGATCTGGTCCCCAAAGCCGGGGAAATGGTACAGGATATTATTTTTTAGGAAATCCCGGGGATCTTTAAAAAAATCATGGTAGTAGGTATGCTCACCGACCTGAATTTCGGGGTCGTCAATGACGTTCTTTAAATAGACCACGTCGGTGCTGTCATCCATTAAATAAACCCGTTTATCATTATCTTTACGCATAATCCCTCTCCTTTACACCTACGGTGACCAATATTATTAATAGTGTAGCACGTTTTCGGAGTGGGGGGAATGCCAGGGCAAATTCTTACATCTAAAGGCTTTGATTTTACTGCTTTATTGCATCCTAAGGACTTCGGCCACCTGTTCTGAGATATCTTGTACTACAATGATGGCCTGGAGGGGTACTCCACCTTCGGAGAATTGGGTGGCAAAGTCCACTTGCTCCCAGGAGTAGGTACCATCGGTATTGGCGGCGCGGAAGACGACATGGCCGGCTTCTTCACCCCGGAGGATTCTTTCGTAAAACGCATGGTATTTCAGACGGTCCTGGGCAAGGATGCTGACCGAATCGTAGGGGATGTTTTTTTGGACAACGGGAACACCATGTTTTTTTGCGTAATGTTCTGGCATGATGAGGGTACGGGTGGCAATATCAAAATAACAGATGTATTTTCCCATTTTAGAGATTGAAAGGCGCAGTGCCTCTTGGCTCATTTCAAGCTGCGCCTCAATCTGCTTGCGCTTAGTAATATTCTCGACAGTGATATAGAGAATGGCAGTATCGCCGTTTTGGGAGAGTAATCGGCTTCGGTTACAGGTCCACTGGCCAGAGGTATCCGGAGATAAGGGGCGGTGTTCAACTTCACACTCGGCCTCCTTTCCCGTTTTTATTGCTTCTTTAAGCATATTTTCATAACGCGTTCGGTGGATGGGTTCAAAGTGCTCCAGAAGATGCTGCTGCTTATAGAGGTAGGCCTCTCGGGTGGTGTGCAGCTCCTGATAGAAGCGGTCATTGGCCCGGAGGATTTCCGCGTTTCCATTCTGGTATTCAAGGATGGCCGCACCGCCTACAAAGCTATTAAAGAGCAGGGTATTCTGGGCAGAGGGGTCCCAAAAGGCGGCAATACCACTAAGGTTGGTGATTTTATACCGATTGGTACGATCGATCGGGCGCAGGACAAGCAGGGATTCAAAGGTGTCAATGGGCATGGGTTTATCAAAATAATAGCCCTGCATATAGAGACAACCCAGGCTTTTGAGGTAATCGGCCTGATCCTGGGTTTCCACTCCTTCAGCAATAACGGGGATTTTAAGCCAATGGGCCATTCGGATGACAGAAGATAGAATGTTGCCACCCCTGGCATCATTCTGACCAGAGGAGAGGAATTTTAAATCCAGCTTGAGCAGATCCACAGGCACATCCTTGAGGGTGTTGAGGGAGGAATAGCCAGAACCAAAGTCATCCATCTCAATGAGGAATCCGGCATCACGTAGGGTTTGGACAACTGTCATCAGGTGTTCGGGGTTCTGCATATAGGCACTTTCTGTAATCTCCAGTTTAAGCATGGTATGGGGAAGCTGATACCCATCGACCAGGGCGATGAGATAGTCACATAAATGGGGATTGTAAATATCAATCCGGGAGATGTTGACAGAAACGGCGATGGGAACATATTGGTTGGTGTCATCCAGCCATCTGCGCAGGGTTCGGCAGCACTGCTCCCAAACATATTTATCCAGGGCGGTAATAAATCCATTGCGTTCAAAGAGCGGGACAAAGACGGAGGGGGGCAGGAGGCCGCGCTGGGGATGGTTCCAACGGACCAAGGCCTCTGCACCGATAAGGGCCCCATTTTCATAATTAATCTGGGGCTGCAGGTAGACTTCAAATTGTCCCTGGGTCAGGGCGGGGACCATTTCTCCGGATAGTGCCTGCTCCTCCATAATCTGATCCCTGAGGGATTTATCGTACTGGGCAATGCGCTGGGTGTAGCTGCCTTTAATCGACTTTAGGGCGAGGAGCGCCCGGTCACACATGATGGAGATATCGATATCCCTGGATTCAATAAGGTAGACACCAATATGGCTGGAAAGTTGAAAGGTCAGGGGATAGGAAGAAAACCATCCTTCAATTCGGTTGTAAAAAGCTTCATTTGAAAGGGCGTTTTGGGGAAGAAGGCATACAAAATGATCAGAATCCAGATGTGCAAAAAGCGTACGGTCATCCCGAAGACTACGGAAAAAGGTACCGCAGTCTCGTAAAAGGGTATCGCCCTTTTCCACACCCAGGGTATCATTGAGTATTTTAAAATTATCCAAATCAATGCGGATGAGCTGGTAGGGGCATTGGGGATTGGAATCTAAAAGCTGCCGGGCATGACGATAAAAGCCAGATCGATTTAAAAGGCCGGTTAAAAGGTCGTATTCCTGTGCAACCGCTTCGGTGATATCGGTGCTTGCAATTAAGATAATGGCTTTATCTGCTGTCAAATAAGTGCATTTCCATTGAAAGTAGCCACTTTTAACACCTTCTTGGGTCTTAACTGGAAAGCTGACGAGGTAAGGATCCTGGATGCTCAGCTGGCTGATGATGGTTTCACGGCAAAGAGCTTGAATGGCTTCGTCGTAATGGCTATCTTGGATGATATCTTTAAAAACAACGGACAGAAGCTCGTCATAATTCATCTGGATGAAATCATCCTTTTTAAAATGAAACTTGGTATCGTCGCTGTACAGGGTAACGACACCTGTTGCCGTTTCAATTTGGCCAAGAAACATATAATCATCATTGATGAGTCGATTAATCATCAAGTGCATATTATTTAAGGTAATGGTTTTTTCTCTCATCATTCACTTTTCCTCTCATTTAGCAGGGTAAAAAGTATTCATGGAAATTAATGGATGTATTTTAACACAATAAACATGAAAAAATATTTAGAAACGATAAAAACGCCCGGGAAAACCAGACGTTTTTAATGAGCATTCTATTTTTAGGTAAAATTTGTACATGAATTCGGATAACCGGTGTACCCAAGGGGAGTACGCCCCCGTCCATGGGACGGCTTATTCAAGCAGCAAAATGCTGCGAAAGGGGGATTAAAATCCCAGAAGCGGTCCGCCGAGGAAGACCACCAGTCCAATGAGCACCACATAGGCGGCACAATACTTGATGGTGCTGCCCAGGATGCGACCCTCCTGACCAATCAGGCCAGTGGCGGCGGTGGCAACGGCGATGCTCTGGGGTGAGATCATCTTACCCGCAGTCGCCCCAGCCATATTGGCAGCAGCGATCCAGTAGGGATCGGCTCCGATGGCCTGAGCAGCCTCTACCTGAAGCTGTCCGAAAAGGACGTTGGCGGAGGTATCACTCCCAGTGACAAAGGTACCCAGGGCACCAATGATGGGGGCAATAAGGGGATAGACGTTCCCGGTAAGGGCGACAAGCACAGCGGCGATGACCGAAATCATCCCGGAGTAACCCATCACCTTGGCGAGGCCGACAATGGAACATACCGTAATGGCGGTTTTAGCCATTTGTTTGACGGTCTTGCCTAAAACAACTGCAATTTCCTTAAAGGACATTCCTTGGCACAAGCCTCCCAAGAAGGTGGCAATGATGATGAGCGTGCCAGGACAAGCCAGCCAGGCAAAGGTATAGGGTTTTGCACCCTCCCCGGTGTAAATGGGAATCGATGTTTTCACCATGTTCAGCGCGTGATTAATTGGGGGGACAAGCGATGAACATAAAATAATCAGGAGGAAAACAAAGATAAAGGGAAGCCATGCAATAAACCCTTCCTTTGCCGATACTTTGTCCCCGTCTGCCGATTCCGCGTCCCTATGGTAGAACTTCTTCGCGATGAAGATAGTCACTCCCAGGCAACAGATGGAGCCGACGATGGCGGGAAGCTCCGCGCCAATAAACTTGGCCACGACGATTTGGGGAAGCGCAAAGGCTAACCCCGAAGCTAACGTGATACCGAACACACCTTTGATGGCTTTAACGCCACCACCGGCAATGGCCACCAGCACAAATGGGATGATAAGAATCAGCACAAAGAGCTGGATGGTGACCACATAGGATAAGTGCATCACGTCCAAACCAGCCACCTGGGCTAAGGTGGTCACCGGGAGGCCGATGGCACCGAAGGCGGTGGGGGTGGTATTGGCAATTAGACACATCACCGCTGCCACAACGGGGCCAAACCCCAGAGCAGCCATGATGCCAGCGGGGATGGCAACGGCAGTACCGAAGCCGGCGATGGCTTCTAAGAAGCCACCAAATCCCCAGGCGAGGATGAGGACGAGGATCCGCTTGTCCGAAGACACGCCAGTCATCATTTTCTTGATGGTATCCATACTCCCCGAAGCAGTGGTGAGATTATAGGTAAACACCGCCGCAATGATAATATAAACAATGGGCCATAGCCCCATCACGATGCCCTCCAGGGCTCCGGTCAACGCATTAACGAAAGAAAATTTCCAAACCAAAATCGATAGGAGTAAGGTAATGACCAGGGCAATGGAGCAAGCAATGTGCCCAGGCATCTTAAGGACGCCCAGGGACACAATGAGCCACACGATGGGGACAAGGGCCAGGAAGAAAAGCAAGATTTGGTTATCCATGATTCTCCCCCTACATCTGGCAAACTTTTTTAGGGTTCAGGATATTTTTAGGATCGAAGGTTCGCTTGATACCATCCATCAGATCCATTTCAAAACGGCCATAATCCTGGAGCAGGTAATCCCGTTTGGCATACCCGATACCGTGTTCACCGGAAACCAGGCCTTCCATTTCAAAGGCTTTGGCATATAATTTGTCAAAGGCTTCTTGGAGCACACGCTTCCAAGTGACTTCATCCAAATCATCCTTGCAGATGTAGAGGTGTAAATTGCCGTCGCCGGCATGGCCGAAGCTGGGGATTCTGACCCCGAGCTCTGCCTCCAGCTCATGGCTGTAATTAATGAAGTCCGCCACACGGTTCCGTGGGACGACCACATCGCATTCGTCCATTTCAGTGGTGGATGCCTTGATGGCTTCCAGGAAGGCCCCCCGGGCACTCCAAACGGAGTCCTTGCGCTCATCGGTATCGACGATGTACACATCCTTGGCACCCTCGGAAAGGCAAAGGCCTGCCACCACTTCGTATTCGCTTTCCACCTGTTCCTTGGTATTCCCATCGAAGGTCAGCAGAATATAGGCGGCACTATTGGTATCGGGAAATTTCTTCCCTAAAAATTCTTCGGCGAAAAGGATGGTGGGTTTTTCCATAAATTCGATGGCCGTGGGAATGGCCTTGGATTTAATAATCTTGGGGACGATGGCCGCTGCATCGGCAAAGGTTTCAAAGGGGATCAAAAGGCTTAAGGTCTTTTGGGGCAGGGGGAGCAGGCGCAGCACGGCTTTCGTGATGACGCACAAGGTCCCTTCGGAACCGACGACCAGATCCTTAAGGCTGTAGCCGGAGCTGTTCTTAACGATTTTACCCCCCAGCTCACAGACTTCACCATTTGGCATAACGACGGTCAGCCCCCGGACATAGTCTCGGGTGACGCCGTATTTTACAGCACGCATCCCACCGGCGTTGGTGGAGATATTCCCTGCAATGGTAGCGGATTTTTCGCCAGGGTCCGGCGGGTAGAATAAATCATTGTCTTCGACAAACTGGGACAGCTCCATGAGGAGGACCCCAGGCTCTACCGTGATGGTGAGGTTTTCGGTGTCCAGCTCTAAAATATGGTTCATCAAAGTAGTTTCAATCATAATGCCGCCATAGACGGGGACGCAGGCCCCCACAAGGCCGGTGCCGGAGCCCCGAACCACTACGGGGATATCCCGTTCGTAGGCGTACTTCATAATGGCAGAAACTTCTTCCGTGGAGATGACCTGGATGAGGACATCCGGGTAATGGGAGATGGTGCCCATTTCATCGTGGCTATAATCCTCGCTGATTTCATCGCCAACCATAATCCGGTTGCGATCCACCAAACTCAGTAAATAATCAATATCGAATTCGTCAATTTTTTTATAAGCCATTACACTGCCTCGCTTTCGGCACAATTGGAACCAATCATGGTCATGAGTTCTGGAAGGATTTCATATAAATCTCCGACGATCCCCGCATGGGCGATGTTAAAGATGGAAGCCTTGGGATCGGAATTAACGGCGATGATGAAATCGGAATTTTGCATCCCTGCAGCAAACTGGACGGAGCCAGAGATACCCAGGGCAATAATAATCTGGGGCTTGACCGTTCGGCCAGACAGACCAATTTGGCGTCGGGGGTCGAACCAGCCCGCTTCGATGCAAGGGCGGGTACAGGCCAGCTCTGCGCCAATGGCATCAGCAAATTCCTGAATCATGGGGAGGTCCTTATCGGATTTTAGTCCCCGGCCAACAGCGACAATGACATCGGCTTCGGAGATATCAATGCCCTTTTCCTTCTGAATAACTTCCAGGACATCGATGCTGGACTGATATTTGTCGTCTTCCATGGTCATGGGGATGATGTCCCCAGAGGCTTCTGTGGAACGGACTGGCGCGTTGAAGATCTTATAACGCACGGTGGCAAACTGGGGACGATTGTTTTCGGTGACAATTTGGGCCATGATGTTTCCCCCAAAGGCGGGGCGAATCTGGACCAGATCGGTATTTTCCTTCATTTCAAGAACGGTGCAGTCAGCGGTGAGGCCGGTGCGGAACCGGGCGGCAACCCGGGGTGCCAGGGAACGACCAACATTGGTGGCCCCCACTAAAATGGAAGAGGGCTTTTCTTTTTCGATAAAATCGGAAAAGGCATTGGCGTAGGGCTCAATAGCGAAGTTTTTAAGCTGGGCATCGTCATAGACAAAAACCTTGTCTACCCCGTAATGGAGCAGCTCCATGGCCTGTTTCTCAACGCCCGAGCCAATGAATAACGCATAAACCGGATGATGGATGACGGCGGCCAGTTCCTTGGCCTTGCCAATGAGCTCCAGGGTGACCGGATGGACCTGGCCTTCCACATGGTCCACATAGACAGTGATCCCCTTGTAGGCATCCTTATCGACCTTGGGTGCCTCGTCGGCTTCAAATTCTAAGATACCTTCCGGTCCTTTTTTCAGGCACATTTTACACATTTTACAAGCGGCGGTAACCTCTAAGGTGTCATTTTCATAGGAAAAGGCACCGAAGGGGCAGATTTCAGAAAATGCCTCGAAAACGTCCTGGCCGCAATTGGGTTGAATTACTTTAATTCCTGCCATTTTGGTTCCCCCTAGATATATTTCTGTTCAGAAAGGATGCCGTAAAGCACCTTGGCCATTTCTCCGGATGTTCCCTGATAGCTGGTTTTCTTGGTGTTGGATTCTGGTGGGAAAATGCGTTCGACAGAGGTCGCGGAGCCAGCGAGACCATAATGTTTTTCGTCGGTGTCGTACATATCCTTTAAAGATAGCATCTGGACTTCCTGTTTTCCGGCTAAGGTTAGCTTACGCAGATAGGAAGGAAGGCGAGGGGTATAGATATCCTTATCCACGGTGAGTAGACAAGGGGTGGTGACCCGCTGGACCTCAATGGAGTTTTCCATGTTCATCTCGATGGTCAGTCCTTTGTCATCCGCCATCCGGATTTTTCCGACGTTGGTGACATGGGGGATACCAAGGAATTCGGCCATTTCCGGACCAACCTGGGCGGTGTCTCCATCGGTGGTCTGCTTCCCACAGAGGATGAGGTCAAAGCCGCCTAATTTCTTGGCCCCCTGAGCCAGAGTGTAGCTGGTGGCCACCACATCTGCCCCGCCAAACTTGCGGTCAGAGATGAGGCAGCCGGCATCAGCACCCATGAAGAAGGATTCTTCAATAACCTCCTTGGTCTGTGGCGGTCCCATGGATAATGTCGTAATGGAGCCACCGAGTTCGTCCCTTAATCGAAAGGCGGTTTCCAATGCGAACAGATCATAGGGATTCATTTTAGATTCCACCCCGTCCCGGATCAGTACGCCGGTTTCCGGGTCCACTGCGACGTTGGATGTCCCGGGTACCTGCTTGATACACACTAAGATTTTCATTAATATTACCTCCTATTGGTCAGTGGTCTGACCAATTGATGGGTTTAGTATATCGGGATGTCCATGAAGTGTCAAGGGTAAAATCTTGTGAAAAGGGGTAGGGTGTGTTAAAATAACCATATATTGCTCAGATAATGAGTGCATTGGAAGGAAAGTAAAATGGTTTATAAAGATATCTCACAGAAGAGGATTTATTTGCAAATTCTCGATCAGATTAAAGATAATATTGTCCATAAGCAGCTGCGGGCAGGGGATCGGCTACCACCGGAGCGGCAATGGGCTGAACAGCTGGGCGTTTCCCGGGCCACGGTTCGGGAGGCCATTCGTTCTTTGGAGATGTATGGCTTGGTAACGTGTCGTCAGGGAGAGGGGAATTTCGTCAGCGATAATTTATCCACAGCCCTTACCCAGCCCCTGTCCATCATGTTTTGGCTAAATGATGGTGAAGTTCGGGATATTCATCGGTTCCGACAAGCCTTAGAGCTCCAAGCGGCTCATTTGTCAGGGGAGAATGCCAGCGATGCTGACATTGCTCTCTTAACGGATATCCACACCCGAATGGAGAGGGCGGAGGATGAGAAGGCAGCATCGGTGCTGGATAAGGAGTTTCATGATACCATTGCCAACATTAGTGGAAATTGCCTGATTCGGGATACGTTATCTTCGGCGACGGGTTTGATGGAGGATATCATTCGGGAGGGACGTACTGCAATCCTTAAAAAAGAGCAGGATGCAGAGGTCATTAACTTCCAGCATCGGCGGATCTTGGAGGGTATTGCTTCCAGAGATGGCCGGCTGGCCGAAAAGCGTATGCTGGAGCATATGCTTTATATTGAGGATTTTTTGGATGAACTAACCGAAGGCATGAATGCCAATAGGGCTTAGAAAAAATTTGCCATTACCGGTTAGAATTATATCTTGATTATCCGTTACATACTGGTATTATTGATAGTATAAATAATATATTTAAGGGAGAGTAATATTATGGCGTATCGAATTGTTTTAAATGAAACCTCGTACCATGGTTCCGGTGCCATTCAGGAAATCGCTACAGAAGCAAAGGCCCGTGGCTTCCAGAAAGCTTTGGTCTGTTCTGACCCCGATTTGGTAAAATTTGGTGTGACCCAGAAGGTTCTGGACGTGTTAGACGGTGCTGGACTGGCTTATGAAATTTTTTCAGAAATCCAGCCGAATCCGACCATCGAAAATGTGCAGGCTGGTGTGGCTGCATTCAAGACTGCTGAAGCGGACTATCTCATTGCTATTGGCGGCGGCTCCTCCATGGACACCGCTAAGGCAACGGGTATCATCATCACCAACCCGGAATTTGCAGATGTTCGCAGCCTGGAAGGTGTGGCAGATACCAAAAACCCTGCAGCACCTATTTTCGCTGTGCCAACCACCGCTGGTACCGCTGCGGAAGTCACGATTAACTATGTCATCACCGATGTCCAGAACACCCGTAAGATGGTGTGTGTCGATGTCCACGATATCCCCGTTGTGGCCTTTGTTGATCCGGATATGATGAGCAGTATGCCCTATGGCCTCACCGCCTCTACCGGTATGGATGCTTTAACCCATGCCATCGAAGGCTACACCACCGCTGGTGCTGTGGAAATGACCGATATGATGAATTTAAAGGCTGTCGAAGTCATTGCCCGCAGCCTGCGTGCAGCCTGCAATAACGACCCCAAAGGTCGGGAAGATATGGCCCTTGGACAATACCTCACGGGTATGGGCTTCTCCAATGTAGGGCTCGGCATCGTCCATTCCCTGGCCCACTGCCTGGGTGCCAAGTACGATACACCCCACGGCATTGCCAATGCCATCCTCCTGCCCACTATCATGGAATATAACGCTGAATATACCGGCGAAAAATTCCGTGAAATCGCTCGGGTCATGGGTGTGGAAGGTGTAGATGACATGACTCCGGAAGAATACCGTAAAGCTGCCATTGATGCTGTTAAGCAGTTATCCGCGGATGTCGGGATTCCCGCTGATCTGAAGGATATTGTAAAAGAAGAAGACTTAGATTTCTTAGCAGAATCTGCTTATGCTGATGCTTGCCGTCCTGGTAACCCCCGGGAGACCAGCGTGGAAGAAATCAAGGCGCTGTACAAATCCTTATTGTAAGAAAAAGACCACAAAGAATACCCTCAGCCGCCCTTCGGGGCGGCATTCTTTATCTTTCTTTAAAGAATATGGTGTATAATGAAATTTAAACCTAAAAGAATGAAGGGGGATAGAGAAATGTTAGATGACAAATTATTTTATCAGATGGTTAAAGATCATGAAGCGTGGCTGGCAGATCCCTCAAAGGGAAAACCAGCAGATTTTTCCGGGATGGATTTGAAGAATCATGACTTTGTTAATGTCGATTTGCAAAAAGCCAATTTTGAAGGTGCCGATTTAGAGGGGTTGAAGTTTATTCGATGCAATCTGGCCTTTGTAAACTTTAAGCATGCCAACCTTACCGATGTCATCTTCTCGAAGTGTGAGCTGTACCAGACCAATATGCAATCGGCTAAAATGGTGGACTGTGAGTTCCGGGAAGTGCTCATGAGCAAGACCATTATGACGCCAAAGGATGAGCAAAAGGAACGTTATGTCTCTAAATATGTTAAAATTGATGACTAATTTGGGGCTTTCGGGCCCTCTTTTTATTTTTTGCTTTTAAACCCCAGGGATTTAATGTAGAATAGCAGTATTACAATCGATTTTTTGGAAAGGTATTCATAGAAAGCGAAAATGTCATGAACAAACAACGTAAGGTGGTGTGGTCGGTTTTGGCGGTTGTCATCGTCATTGTCGCCATCCTCATCACTGGCAACAAATTTTATATTGATTATCTGTGGTTTTCGGAAATGGGCTATCTGGATGTCTTTTTTAAAGAGCTTGTGACGAAGCTGACCATTGGGGTCCCCCTCTTTATTATTCTAGTGGTCCTGGTGTATTTTTACCTGAAGTTCTTAAAACGCTTATCGGAAAAATACCTAGGGGTAACGGGGCGAATCGCTACCCAATCAGAGAAACGGGTGGCTCTGGTCATGACGGCGCTGGCAGCTTTGGTGGTGACAACCACAGTAGCCAATGGGATTTGGAATGAAGTACTCCTCTATACCAACTCGGATGGCTTTGGAATAACGGATGCCCTTTATGGTATGGATCTGTCCTTCTATTTCTTTTCCCTGCCTTTGTTTAAAGCCGTTTATTCCGTGGTGTTCAATTGCTTTATCCTGATGGTGGTTCTTACCTTTTTATACACAGCCTATGTGCTGTACCGTGAGAATGACTATACCCCCAGGGATTTGGGGGAATTAGGAGAGTCGGTGGTAGATTTTTTTAAGCGTTTTGTCACTTTAGCAGGACGCCAGATTGGTGTTTTCCTAGGGGCCTTTTTCATTTTGCTGGGCCTGGGTCAGGGAGTCAATCTTTTTGAAATGGTCTACGGTGGCACGGGGATGGTTTATGGTGCTGGGGCCTCGGATATTATCATCGGACAAAAATTTTTATTCCTGCGCATGGGGCTTTGCGTCATCTTTGCAGTGACCTCGGTCATTGCTGGGATTCGTTTGTCCGGCGGCGGGAATAAGCAGGTCACCCGAAAGAATTATATCCTGTTGGCAGCGGGACCAGTCCTTTTTATTGCAGTGGCGGTGGTGGGTACCGTTATTCAGGCGGCTTATGAATATGTCGCAGTGGTGCCCAACCAATATGTGGCAGAATCCCCCTATTTGGGAAAGAATATTGAAGCCACGCGGAAATCTTACGGTCTGGATAATGTGGTGGTTAAGGAATATGCCCCAACCCAGGCTATTACGGCAGCGGATGTGGCAGCAAACAGCACAACCATCAGCAATATCCCCATTAACGACCCCGGGCCGACGAAGGAAATGTATAATTCGCTCCAGGGGATTCGGAATTACTATAAATTTGACAGTGTTGATGTCGACCGGTATACCATCGATGGCACCTATACCCAGGTTTTCCTGGGAGCCAGGGAGATGGATAATCAGGCATTATCCAGCGATGCCAAGTCCTGGATTAATCTTCATTTGAAATATACCCATGGCTTTGGTGTGGCGATGTCTCCGGTGAATCAGGTGAATGCTGTTGGCCAGCCGGAGCTGATGATTAAGGATATTCCACCGGTCACCACCACCAAGAGCCTATCCGTGGAGCAGCCCCGGATTTACTTTGGTGAAGGGAATCAGGATTATGTGGTGGTGGGTGCCTCCAGTCCGGAATTCGATTATCCCAAGGGAGATAATAATGAGGAAACCTGGTATAATGGCACGGCCGGTATTAAGATGTCCTTTATCAACCGCTTGGCCTTTGCCCTGTATACCGGGTCCCCGGAAATGTTGTTCACCTCAGAGATCACAGGAGATAGCCGCATTTTGCTCCATCGGAATGTCATGGAGCGCATTAAGACCATTGCGCCCTTCCTTGAATATGATGACAACCCCTATATTGTACTGGTTGGTGGCAAGCAGTATTGGATTGCGGATGCCTTTGTAAAAAGTGATAAATACCCCTATGCTACACCCTATGATAAGTCTGGGAATAACTACTTGAAGAATTCCGTAAAGGTCGTGGTGGATGCTTATAATGGGGATGTCTCCTTCTACCAGGTGGAAGATGAGCCCATTACCAACACTTATTCGGGCATTTTCCCAGATCTCTTTAAATCCATGGATGAAATGCCCGAGGGTCTAAGGAGCCATCTGCGTTACTCCAAAACCCTCTTTGATGTGCAGTCGGGGATTTATAGCACCTATCATATGACGAATCCCCAGGTCTTCTACAATAAGGAGGATCAATGGGATGGGGCAAAGCAATTCTATGGTGATTCCAAGGAAGAGGTGGAAATCGAATCCTCTTATATTATTATGAAGTTGCCGGATCGGGATAATGAATTCATGCTCACCAAGACCTTTACACCCAGCAATAAGGATAACATGATTGCCTGGCTGGCAGGGGTATCTGATGGGGCGGATTATGGCCAGCTGCTGTTGTATCAATTCCCCAAGCAGGCTTTGGTGTACGGGCCCATGCAGATTGAGCAGCGCATCGATCAGGATACCGTCATCAGTCCCCAGTTAACCCTTTTAGGGCAGCAGGGTTCCAAGGTGCTCCGGGGCAATATGATGACTATCCCCATTGAAGAGGGTCTCATCTATGTGGAGCCGGTTTATCTTCAGGCCAGTGGCGGGGAAAACAACCTGCCAGAATTAAAGAAGGTCATTGTATCCGACGGTGATGCCATTGTCATGGCCGATACCCTGGGGGATGCTTTGTCCCAGGTCTTTAACTATACGGCGGCCAAGGAAGGTGGCGGGGCATCCACCGCGGATAACTCTGCCGCAGCACTGGTGAATAAAGCCAACACCCTATACAATGAGGCTACGGAGGCCCAGAAAAATGGGGATTGGGCAACCTACGGCAGTAAGCTTTCAGAGCTGCAAAAAATTCTCTCCCAATTAACCCAGGTAGTAAAATAGGGGAGTCGTTTAAAAAATAAAGCCCGAAAACGGGCTCGTGATGATCATCGTCGCGAGCCCGTTTTTTTTATGGGCATTTAAGAAAAAAAGGGATATAAAACACAAAAAATGCCATAAGAAGAACAAATAGAACCAATAAAAAGTGGTCGGATTTGTGTTTGAAGCTGTTGAAAATGGCTTAAAACCTACATTCCCGAAACACCTAACGAGTATCCGCCATCATCCTTAGCACTGCGGTGAAGCTAATAGCGGCCTGACCCCGAGGGAGCGATAGAGTTCTTCCTGTTTCTTTAGAACCTCGCCCTGCACGGGTGCTTTCCCGGGCTCGAGGTAGCATTCGATGACATCAAGCTCATCCAGTACTTCATGGAGTGTATACTTTGAAAAGAGATCCGCCGTTTCCATCCTTTTCTTGATGGACGAGAGGAAGATGAGTGCGATGAATTCAACAAACAGCTTCCCTTCCAGGGCGCTTTCTGAGGATGTTAGGGCTCTGCGCATATTCAAACGGTCTTTTAAATCACCA
>NZ_FNRK01000040.1 GCF_900107815.1 Eubacterium aggregans | reverse complement strand
GATTTCTTCTTCACGTTCCCGAAGTCTACGCCTTAGTTGATTGTTTTCATCGGCCAGGGCGACCGTACCACCTTTTTTCTGGATTAAGGCATCAACTTCGCTTTGATGATGCTTCGCCTTGCTAATCCAGGTATACATTGTATCAAGATTGATGTTGAGGCGTTCAGATGCTGGCCGTGCGCCAATTTCTTGAGATAGCTTGACAGCCTCTGCTCTGAATTCGGGTGTGTATTTTTTTGCCATTTGGGTGTACAGTCCTCTCTGTTTTCTTTATTTTATCATTTCCTTGTCGTTTTGACTGTACTTTTATGATAACACTCCAAATCTTCTAAACTGCTTCCCCTCCCGAGCTACACCACTACTGCCAGGGGAGCATGACTGTTATACAATCCGCGAACAGCCGCCCCATCGCCACAAGCTATAGCGGATGAACACCACCCACCCCTCATTTAAGGCAAGACATTGACATAATTGTCCGGAAGCTCAGTAAAGAACATGATGCCCAGGCAATCCTTGCCAATGTGTACGGTCAGAGCGGAGCCTGCTCCGGCCTCGGGGGTCATGAAGTTTTTGATACCCATTTCCTTGGAGAGGATTTTCTGAGCCTTTTCCTGGAGCTCCGGTGCGGTGCTGTTAATCAGTCCGATGATCTGATCGCCATCGGCACGTTGATCGTGGACTAATTCAAAGAGCCGCTTGAAGGCTTTTTTCTTTCCCCGGACTTTTTCATAGGCCAGAATTCGCCCATCTTCGAAATAGAGAATCGGGACGATTTTGAGCATATCCCCAATGAGGGCGACACTCTTACTGATCCGGCCACCTTTGGCCAGCCACTTAATATCCCCAACCATAAAGAAAATCTGGATATGATCGGCCAAAAAAGTCATGGAGGAGACAATTTCCTCAAAGGGCTTACCCAGGCGGTAGAGCTTCAGGCCCTGGTGGAGGATGAGCATGGCACCGGTGGTGGCACATTTGGAGTCCACCACGGCAATGCGGCGGTCGGGATAATCAGACAAAAGATGGGAAGCCATTAAGTTTGCCGTTTGAAAGGTACCAGATAATCCAGAGGATAAGGCCAAATAGATGATATCATCACCATTTTTTAGATGGGCTTCAAAGCATTGCTGATAGGTAATGGCCTGAACCTGGGCAGTTTTGGGAAAGGTTTCGCCATTATTGCCATCCACGTACTTTATGACCATTTCCGGCGTAATATCAACGCCGTCTAAATAAGTTTTATCTCCCATGGTAATGGGGATAGGTAAAATTTCAAAGGGATAACGGGTAAGGATTTCCTCGCTGACATCGCACATAGAGTCTACAACGAATCGGATGGCCATCGCGTCTCCTCCTTTTTCTAAATTTAGGTATTCAAATATTTTATCATGCCCGCTCTCTTTTGACAAGAATCTTGCTGAATTAGAATTTACAGATTTAGAGAGGAATGATAGAATGAAAAAGGAAATTTTACTAAAAGGAGCAACCATGGAAGCATTGATTACACGACTCGCAGAAGAATTTAATATAAAACCGAAACAGGTAGAGGATACCATCAGCCTTATCGACGGGGGAAATACCATTCCCTTTATTGCCAGATATCGGAAGGAAGTCACCGGCAATCTGGATGATGTGCTGCTCCGGGATCTGAATAACCGATTAGAATATCTGAGAAAGCTTAATAAGCGCAAGGAAGAGGTCACAGCCAGCATTGCAGAGCAGGAGAAAATGACCCCAGCGCTTTCGTCTGCCATCGCTAAGGCCGTCACTCTCCAAGAAGTGGAGGATTTATATCTGCCCTATAAAAAGAAAAAAAGAACCCGGGCATCCGTGGCCAGGGAGCGGGGATTGACACCCCTGGCCGATATTATTTTAGAGCAGAAGCATACCGCGTCCCAAATTAAGGGGATGGCCCAGGATTATGTCGATCCAACGGGGGAAGTACCCGATGTCGACGCAGCGCTGCAGGGGGCCATGGACATCATCGCCGAGACCCTTTCAGATACGGCTCAATACCGTCAGGCTATTCGGCGCCAGATTCATGAAGGCGGGAAGCTGACCTCGACGGTAACCAAGGATTTTGCCAAAGAAAAAACAGAATTCCAGGATTATTATGACCACAGCGAGGCCATTAAAACCATCGCTGACCATCGGGTGTTGGCCATGAATCGGGGAGAAAAGAAAAAGGTTCTTTCCGTTCATATTGATGATGGGGGAGACGGGGTGCTTGCCCGCTTTAAAAAGGCCGTTCTCCGGCAATCGGCCAGCCCTTATCTGGTCGAGGCGGTGGAGGATAGCTATAAGCGTCTCATTTTTCCATCGGTGGAGCGGGAAATTCGCAGCGCGTTAAAAGACAAGGCCGAGGAAGCGGCCATCCATAATTTTGGACTGAATCTTAAAAAGCTGCTCCTCCAACCTCCCTTTAAGGATAAGGTGACCATGGGGTACGACCCAGGATACCGGACGGGGTGTAAGATTGCCGTGCTGGACGCCCTGGGGACGGTGAAGGCGACAGCCACCATCTATCCCACTAAACCCCACAATAAAACCATTCAGTCGGAAAAGGTCATTCTGGAGCTCATTGAGCGCTTTGGGGTGGATATCATCGCCATTGGCAACGGGACGGCCTCCCGGGAATCCGAGCAGTTTATTGCAGAGTGCTTAAAAAAATGTGATCGCCGGGTGCAGTACATCGTGGTCAATGAAGCCGGTGCATCGGTGTATTCCGCGTCGGAGCTGGGAGCTGAGGAATACCCGGATTTGGATGTTTCCATCCGGGGGGCCATTTCCATTGGCGGGCGGCTCCAAGACCCTTTGGCAGAACTCGTGAAAATCGATCCCAAGCACATCGGTGTGGGCCAGTATCAGCACGATGTCAATCAAAAGGCCCTGGAAAAGGTCGTGGATGAAACCATCGAGGATGCGGTTAATAATGTGGGAGTGGATATTAATCGGGCTTCCATCGCCTTATTAAAACACGTTTCTGGGGTTAATAAAACCATCGCCCGGAATATCATCGATTATCGGGAGGCCAATGGCCGCTTTGAAAGCCGGAAGGAAATTAAGAAGGTGAAGGGGCTGGGGGCCAAGGCCTTCGAACAATGCGCTGGATTTTTGCGTATTGTGGATGGGGCCAACCTCTTGGATAATACCGGGGTTCATCCCGAGTCCTATAAAGCGGCAGAGCAGCTCCTTAAGTCACTCTCGGTGACCCCAAAGGATTTGGCTCCCCAAAACCTGCCGGAAACGGTGAAGGTGCTGAGCCAGGTGGATGTTACGGCCATGGCGGATGAACTTAAAATCGGTGTGCCAACCCTGAAGGATATTATTAAAGAATTAAAGAAGCCCGGACGAGACCCCCGGGATTCAGCACCGAAGCCTCATTTAAAGTCCGATGTCCTCACCATGGATGATTTAGAGGAGGATATGGAACTGGTGGGGACGGTGCGTAACGTCATCGATTTTGGGGCCTTTGTGGACATTGGCGTCCATCAGGATGGATTGGTGCATATCTCCCAGATTAGCGATCGGTATATTAAGCATCCCTCGGAGGTGCTGTCCATTGGGGATGTGGTCACTGTTCGGGTGATCTCCATTGATAAGGCCCGAAAACGCATCGGTCTAACCATGATTATTTAAAATAATTTCAATAAATTAGACAAAAACAAGCTTTAGCCATTGACAAAAAAAGATTATTTTTATATAATTTAAAATTCATCTTTTTTATGCTATAATATAAGAGTGTAAAGGGGTGAGGTTATAAATGTATGATATTGGGGATAAAATCGTGTATCCCATGCACGGAGCTGGCGTCGTAAAAGCCATTGAAGAAAAAGAGCTTTTTGATGAGTGCCAATGGTACTATTTAATGGAAATTGTATCGGAGGGGATGGAAATCCTGATTCCGGTGGATAAAGCAGATGAAATCGGGGTGCGTCCCATCGTTTCCCTGGAGAGAATCAACATCATGCTGGCGGCCTTGGAGGGCCCCATGGGTGAAATGCTCTCAAATTGGACGAAGCGTTATCAGAATAACCTGGAACTACTCAAAAAAGGTGATTTGATCGATGTTGCCCATGTGGTCAGGAACTTGACTTTGATGGATCGGAAAAAGGGCTTATCCAGCGGTGAAAAGAAAATGCTGGTGATAGCTAAGAACTTCCTGGTCAGTGAAATGGTTGTTGTTTGTGGAAAAACAAAAAAAGAAGCCGACAGCGTCATCGAAGATCGGATAAATGCGTAAAAGGACTGTCACCTGCGGGTGGCAGTTTTTTGAATCTGAAATTAATAAAAAATTAGGTATAGCATGGTTATAAATGGTATAATATTATGAATTATATCATGAAAGGAGGTGAGATGATGTTAAAGAAGGTAATTCGTTGGTTTGTAACACTGCTGGGTTTCATAGCAGGATTAGCCACAGCCAATATATTGGTCAATAGCTCTTTGCTGACGGATATGTTGGGGATTGGCATGACCCAGAAAATTGAGCTGGGTTTGTATATCTTCCTGATTCTTTTATTTGGTATTATTTTTTATTTTTTATTTCCGTTGATCTTAAGCGGTGTCCAACGCTTATCCACATTGGTTGAAAAAAGCATGGAGGACGTCCGCTTGGCCGATGTGGCTTTGGGATGCCTGGGGCTCATTATCGGACTGGTTATCGCTATGCTTATCAGCTTTGCTTTTTCCCAGATTCCCATTCCCTGGGTGAGCAGCCTGCTCTCTGCCATTATTTACATTGCCCTGGGCTATATTGGATTTACCATTCCCATTAAAAAGCGGGATGAGATTTTAAATGCCATCCAATCGGGAAAACGGGACCGGGAGGGGATGGCCTCCAATAAGAAGATGTCAAAGAAAAAAGTGCAGACGGGTCTGAAGATATTGGATACCAGCGTCATCATCGATGGCCGGATTTACGATATCTGCAAAACCGGATTTTTAGAGGGAACTCTCATCGTTCCGGTGTTCGTCCTCAATGAGCTCCAGCTGATTGCGGATTCCGGGGACGATTTAAAACGGACCCGGGGCCGTCGGGGCCTGGATATCATTAAAAAAATGCAAACGGATTTAGATGGGATTATCGCTATTTCCGAAGAGGATTATGAAGATCTCTCGGAAGTCGATGCCAAGCTGGTTCGTATGGCCAAGGAGAAAAAGCAGAAAATTGTCACTAATGACTATAACCTGAACAAGGTGGCTAGCGTCCAGGGCATTGAGGTGCTGAACATCAATGAATTGGCCGGGGCGGTTAAGCCCGTGGTACTCCCTGGGGAAGAAATGAAGGTCCTTCCGGTGAAAAATGGGAAGGAAAACGGACAGGCTGTGGCCTATTTGGATGATGGGACTATGATCGTCGTTGAAAATGGCCGTCGTTACATTGGGGAGAACATTACGGTTATGGTGACCAGTATTTTACAGACGGCTGCGGGCCGAATGATCTTTGCCAAGCCACGGCGATAGAAGGAGAGACATGGAAGAGACACAGCTGCCAAAGGGCTTTTTAACCCGGATGTCCGGGCTGATGACACCAGAGGAATACGAGGCATTGCTTCAGTCCTACACGAAACCGAAGTATAAAGGAATCCGGACCAACACCCTTAAATGCACCCCGGTGGAAATGACCACCCGAGTGCCCTTTGACCTGGAGCCGGTTCCATGGTGCCCCACTGGGCATTATATTGAAGAAACGATACGGCCGGGGAAGAATCCGGCCTATTACGCGGGCCTGTACTACGTTCAGGAGCCCACCGCCATGACACCGGCAGAGGCCCTGTGCCCGGAGCCTGGGGATTGGGTGCTGGATTTGTGTGCGGCACCTGGGGGCAAGACCACCCAGCTGGCCTGTAAGCTTTCTGGGGAAGGGCTGCTGGTGGCCAACGAAATTGTTGTGGGTCGAGCGGGGATTCTAGCCAGTAATGCCGAGCGTATGGGAATCACCAATTTAATGATCCTCAATGAATTTCCCGAGCGTTTAGTTGAAAATTTTTATGAAGCCTTTGATAAGATTTTAGTGGATGCCCCCTGCTCTGGGGAAGGCATGTTTCGAAAGGAGCCCGAAGCCCTTTCGGGATGGAGTGCCGAGCGGGTGGAGCATTGCGCCAGACGCCAGGAAAAAATATTGGAATCTGTGGACAAGCTGCTAAAGCCTGGGGGAGTATTGGTCTACTCAACCTGTACCTTTGCACCCGAGGAAAATGAATGCATCGTGGAGAGGCTGCTGGCCACGGGGAATTATCAAACGGAACCTCTGACCATGGAAGGCTTAAGCGATCGGGGACGCCCGGACTGGACCGAAAAGGGAACAACCGAAGTGATGGATACCCTGCGCATTATGCCCTATCATGTGAAGGGCGAGGGTCATTATGTCGCCCGTCTGCGCAAGGTGGGGCAGACATCGGATGATTCGGGCTTTGGTCGGCGAAAAGCCAAGGGGAAGCTGAAAAAAATGGGGAAGCGGGACTTGGTGGACTATGAGGCTTTTGCCAAGGAATACCTTGTCGGGCAAACCTTTGATCATTTGTATGGCTTTGGGGAAAAGCTGTACAGCCTGCCCCAGGGGATGACCGCTGATCAGCTAGCGGGCCTGCGGGTTTTGCGGCCCGGTCTCCATTTGGGGGATTTCAAAAAGAACCGCTTTGAGCCCTCCCACACCCTGGCCATGGCCCTGAAGCCAGAGGCGTACGCCCAGGTCCATGAGGTGGCTAGTGATGATGAAGCTTACGCCTACTTAAAGGGCGAACCCCTGGTGAGTAAGGGCACTAAGGGATGGACCCTTGTGTGCTGGCAGGGGTATCCCCTGGGATTTGGAAAGGCTAGTCAGGGAATCATAAAAAACCACTACCCCAAAGGGCTGCGGATTAAAAAGAAATAAAATGCATGACGAGTCGCCCCATGGGACGGCTCGTTTTTCTGATGTGTGTTGGTGTAAAATGTGCTATAATAATTCTAAATTAGGAGAGTACTACCAGGGTATAAAAGGGAGTGATTGGGAATGTGGGGTATCGTTCTGCTAGGAAATATCTTTGCTTATGGGATGTGTGCGGGGTATATGAATGCAGGAATGACACCGCGTTTAGGCAAGAAGGCAACGGGTATTATGTGGCTGTTTTGGGCAATAGGGACCTTTTTGATTGGCCAGAGTGAGGAATTGACAGTATACCGAGGCGCGGCGAATCTTTTGTCGATTCTTTTAATGGGTCTGATCTTTTATAAGGACCGATCATTTTTAGGACGGATCATCTTTGTCATCAAAATATTCTTAGTCCTTCTTTCTTTTGATGCCATCGTTTTTGGGGCCTTCTGGCTTACGGGCTGGGAAGCACCGGCAGGCGCTGCGCGTAATATTCGATACTATTTTTATAGTGTATCACTTATTTTGCTAGTCCTTTGTACCTACCGGTTCTTTAGACCCTTTGTTGTAGGAACCAATCTTGAAAAGGGTCCTTTGTTCGATTTGATTTTAATATTGGCCTGTGTCGTTGAAGGGATGCCCATTCTTTGGATGGATGACTACGTTCATTCGATTAATCCCAATGGGGACGGTTATATTATAGTCTATTTAATACTTATTTTAATCTTTGATGCGGCACTGATCTATGTGTTTCGGCGGATCAAACGGCAATATCGGCAAGAACAAGATTTGATGCTCCTTAAGCAGCATCAAGACTATCAACAGAATTATTACAAAGCCGTAGAGGCCCAATACCAACGTTCCAGGGAATTCGTACACGATATGCAAAATCATGTGATGATTCTATCCAGGCTTTATGCCCAGGATGAGGTTGAGCGAGCCCAGCGTTATGGGGAGTCAGTGCTTCAAAAAATTCCAGAAGCACCCAATGAGCGTCATTAATTGAGAATAAATGCAATACTTTGGAAAAGAAAGCATAAGGAAAAGCATAAGGAGAAATGATATGTTGACCATTGGAATTTGTGATGACCAGGTGGAAATCATCGATGATCTTGTGGAGCGATTAGAAAACTGGGCGGCGATCCAAGGCGTACCTTTACACGTAAGAACCTACACCCGGGGATTGGATTTGTTAGAGAATTATCAAGGGATTGATCTGCTGTTTCTCGATATGAAAATGCCCGAGGGTGATGGGGACCCATTGCCCGGGATATTAAAAAGGAGAATCCCCTTTTACCCATAGTGTTTATCACGGCCTTTACCCAATACATGCGAATGGCCTTAGATATCCATGCCTTTGGTTTTCTGGATAAACCCATTGACCAAAAGGCCATTGATGACATTATGTCGGACTTTTTACACTATCAGGAGGCTCAAGGGGGGGAAGCATTGCCTTTTAAGACCAAGGATGGCCTAAGGATGATTTATCCAAAAGACATCCTTTATTTTGAACGTCAGCACCGGGCCATCCATTTGGTCATGTCAGCAGAACGGTTTTGGATTAATACCCCCACATTATCGGCTGTCATGGATCAGATGGCGGACCATGATTTCTATCAGATTCACCGAAGCTATATTATATCCTTAAAGCATATTGTCCGCATTCAGCGGGAGACCGTTCTTCTGGAGAACGGGGCGTCTCTCCCTCTGGCAAAGGGCCGGGCCGCTGAATTCAGGCAGGTCTATATGGGACAGATGGAGAAGAGATGGTAAGCATTAGAAGGCTTTCAGGCATATACGCAGTCCGTGGTGGCATCCAGGGAGATCATTGTAGGAGGGAGAAATGAATAAAAGAAAGATCAACGGGCTCATTCAGGGAATCTTTATGGCCGTGTTGATTATCCTCGAAGTGGTCCCCATGACCTATTTAAACGACTACTATGTAAAAAACATTCCGGATCGGCAGATTTATATCATTGCATACAGTGTACTGCTCGTTATCTTTGATTTTACCCTGATTTATGCCTTTCGGCGCATTAATTTAAGCTATCAAAAAGAAAACGAGCTTGAGCTTAAACGCCGGGCCGCTGAACTCGAGGCCCATTATTATGAGGACATTGAAAAGCAGCAGGCCGATTATAGCCATCTTTTCGATGAGATGCGCCGTCAAATCTCCCAGATGGAAGCCTTCAGCGCCAGAGGGGATACCCAGGCCTTACAGCAGTGTATGACAACGACCCAGGATATGTTAAAGGCTACGAAGCCACCCTTTACGTGTAGCAATCATACCCTCATGATTGTATTAAGCGATAAATACAAGCGGTGTGCTACCCTAGGAATTGATCTCCAGGTCGACGATGGAACAAGGGGAACCGGACGCCTTTCCGATTTTGATATAACGACGATTTTTGCCAATTTGCTGGACAATGCCATTGAGGCATCCACAATGGTCGCAGAAGCAAAAATTAGGGTAGTATTACGAGAAAAAGGGCAGATGCTGGCCATTACCATTGAGAATTCCTATGATAAATCACCCGAAAAAAGCAAGGATGGCTTATTTAAAAGCAGCAAACAAGATGTCGGCCATGGCTTGGGGTTAAAGAATGTGCAAATGGCTGCAGAGCGGTACGAGGGGAGCATTGATTTTGATGTCCGGGATGGATGGTTTGTGGTGCGGGTGTTGTTGCCGGTGCTGTAGTTTACAGTTTTTACTCCGGCATCCCTACCACAATCAAAAACCACCCATCCTCAATCTGACAATTTACCGTCCCTCCATAACCTTTGGCAATCTGGCGGATGGTGGATAGGCCAAAGCCGTGGTTCCTTTGGTCGGCCTTGGTGGTTTTGGTTAGGCTTTCATTGATTGTCGGGTTTTGACAAGTAATGTACAGGGTTTTGAGTTTTGCATCAAAAGATATTTTGAAGGTGATGGCTGGATCAATGATGGCGCAATGCTCGGTTGCTTCGATGGCATTATCTAAAATATTGGCACAAATAAAGGATAAATCGAGCTCATCGATCTGATTATTCTCTTGTTCGGGAAGCGTAATCAGGGTGTTGACCAGGATACCTTTGTTTTTAGCGTTTCGTATTTTAGTGGAGAGGACGGCATCCAGCCCTGGATAGCCGGTAAGGGCTAAATAATTATTCTCTGTGACAGTATGGGTGAGGGCGCTGATTAAATCGTTGCACTCAGCTAGTTTTCCAGCCTTAATAAGCCCGGACAAATGGGAAAGACTGGCGCTTAAATCATGCCGAACACGCCGGATTTCATTTTGAGATTGGAGCATATCCGCCTGGTGGAGGCGCTGTGTTTCAATGGTTTTTTCTAAAAATTGCTTACGTTGTTTATCCAGCTCAGAGTCAATGGTATGATTGATGATGTTGATCAATAATAGGTTTGATATAAAAACTAAGATAATAATAACAAAACAGAGAACATAGGAAACGGTCTCTGAGCCATTTCGGAATATTGCCCACATTAAAAGTGTTAGAATACATAAAGAACAAATCGGATAAAAGACAAGGAGAATATTCTTAGAGAGAAGCCCCTTCCGTTCTTTGGTCACACGAATAAAGGAAATGAGCATAAAAAAGATGACACTGGTCAGCATGACCTGGATGACCGTATAAGTGTTTTCCACGTCGGTGAAAAAATAAGTCATAGAGATATTGAGTACATTGAGGACAAGGGCTGAAAGCAATTCGGCTACTGCCGTTATAATAATGATCGCTAAGGAGAAAAGTAGTCGTTGGGGTAAGGTACAGCGATAAAAGAGTGTCATTAAAAGAATGTCTCCAATGCTGACAACAAGGGATAATACAGCGTGAGCCTGTAAATAAAACAAAGATTGGGCTAACCCAATGGAGACCAGGAGTATGAAGAGATAGGGAAAAATACTATTACGAATACTCTTCGGTTGACAGAGCACATCAAATCCCAGAAAGGTGACATAGGTTTTTAGACAAAGGGCAATGGTCAAAAATAGCATTAGAAACTCCAAACTTTTCTTTTTCTTAAATTATAACCAGGAAATCTAAAAAATTCAATTCATTATGACGAAAAACTTTACGATTAGGCAAGAGGGTTGGCTTTTTTGAAAAAGGTGATAAAATAGATTTAAAATATTGACCATTGGGAGGTTATTATGAAATTGAAAAGTGGGTCTGTGAAACTCTTTCTGTAAATTCCCAAACCAAGGTTTCCTGTGGTAGAATAAACTAATCCCATAGGAGGCCTTTTATTATGGCAAAACCA
>NZ_FNRK01000007.1 GCF_900107815.1 Eubacterium aggregans | reverse complement strand
ATTGTCTATTCTTTGCCATTTTTTCGTCTCCTCCTGACTCTTTGATTAGCTTAAATCCTTGTGAATCAGTTGTCAACTAAAACTATACAATATCAGCATCTCGAAGTCGAAACAAAAACCTCCCTGTGGCGGGTGCCACAGAGAGGCCACAGCTAATCTATCTGCAATCATTTAGCATATATTCGTTCCACTTCAACTCCATTCTGCCATCTTTTGATCTTTTCAGCTTTGCTGTCCATATTTTTATAACGGTTCCTTTATCCCTTTTGGTGACTTTCGTAATATACTTTCATATATCGTAATGAAAAGGTTTTTTCTCAATTTAAACTCAGCGAAAACTAAACAAATTTGAATTTTGCAGGCATATCGATATCTCATACCTACCGGATGCTTTGTACTTTCCAGTGGTTCGTTAATGAACGCTTAACTTGAGGCGCAACATTCGCCTGACTCAATTTTTAATATAAAGTATATTCTTCCTAAAATCAATTTGTACAATAAAATTCGTAAACATGCCAAAATATGATATAATTAAGTATAAAGGATTCTATCATATTATTTGATACAAATCAATGTTTTGGAAAACCAATTTGTATAACTTGCTTCTGTCTGTTGCAATTCAAACGCGTTTATGCTATCATAGCACCGGTCATGCCCCCGTAGTTAAATGGATATAACAAACCCCTCCTAAGGGTTAGTTGTGAGTTCGATTCTCGCCGGGGGTGCCATATGACACCTTACATTAACCGTCCGTTATTCTACGGACTTATTTTTTTTCCTTCTTCCACATAGTAGAACTTCAACGAATATTTTGCATTACATTTAATGTTCTTTTAAGGTATTATGGCATCATATCAATTCGTAAATCCAGCTTAAATTCTAGCCTTATAGACAACATTATTTTTTGGAAATACCTTGGGGGAAGAAAGGGAATGATCACGCATGAAAAGGAAAGTACTCATTGTTGATGACCAATCAGTGAACCGAAAAATTCTCAACAAAATTCTATGTGACCACTATACCATTTTAGAAGCCTCAATGGTCAAGACGCTTTGGCTATTCTTAAAGATCAAGGCCCAATGATTTCTGCCGTTCTCCTCGACTTAGTCATGCCCGTTATGGATGGATATGATGTTTTAAACACGCTATCAGCAGACCCGGCATTATCTTCTATCCCAATCATTGTTGCTTCTCAAATGGATAAAGAAGAAAATGAGGGAAAGGCACTGGAACTTGGTGCCCGGGATTTTATTGTAAAGCCCTACAATCCCTCCGTCCTGCGGAAGCACCTTGACAACCTCATTGAACTTTATGAATCGAACATTTACCTAAATCGAATTGAACGGGACCCTCTAACCAAGCTATATAACAAAGAAACCTTTTACCGCCGGGCAACAGATATCTTAGAGAAGGACTCCAAGCTTGACTATACACTTTTAGTCGCAGATATCGAGCGCTTCAAGCTGGTTAATGACAGTTTTGGCCGGAGCGAAGGGGATCGGCTCCTTTGCTATATTGCGGAACAGCTTGACCAAGCGGTCTCTGCCCGCTCCGGAATTTGTGCCAGGCTTAGCGCTGACCATTTTGTTACGCTACTCCCTGAAACCCTTAGCGAAAATGCTTTTTCCAAAATCGTATCCATCACAGAGGAACATTTATCCCATTATCCCCTGAATATGAAAATCTCTTTGAAATTTGGCGTTTACCCCATTACCGACCGGGAAATCCCAGTGGAAGGGATGTGTGATCGTGCGATTTTAGCCGCCGATAATGCAAAGGGTCAATATCATTGCGTTTATACCTATTACGATGATTCAATCCGCACACGAATGCTACGGGAACAAAAAATTATTGACAGCATGAAAACCGCATTGCTGGAAGAACAATTTTTGGTTTATCTGCAGCCTAAGTATGATTTGGAGAGCGAACGCATTGCTGGTGCTGAAGCCCTTGTGCGTTGGGAACATCCAGAGCTCGGATTTTTAAGCCCCAATGAGTTTATCCCCTTTTCGAATCCAATGGTTTTATTACTGAAATGGACTGCTATATCTGGGATAAAGCCTGTGCCATTATTTCAGACTGGGTACGAAAAAGCAAAAAATATGTTCCTGTTTCTGTTAATGTCTCGCGGAAGGATATTTATCAGGCCGATCTCCCGACGATTCTTACCGGTATTACTAAAAAACATGGGCTTCGTCCAAGTCAGCTCCACTTGGAGATTACCGAAACCGCCTACACTGAAAATCCAGAGCAGCTGATTGGTATCGTCACTCAATTAAAGGATTTAGGATTCATCATTGAAATGGATGACTTTGGCAGCGGCTATTCGTCACTCAATATGCTTTCAGAATTGCCCCTGGATATTCTTAAGCTTGATATGCGCTTTATCCAAAAAGAGACGGATAAGGACAGTAGCCGCAATATCTTGAGCTTTATCATCAGCCTGGCAAAATGGATGAATTTATTGGTTGTCGCGGAGGGTGTTGAATCCCATAGCCAAATTGAACTTTTGCGCAATATGGACTGTACCTATGTCCAGGGTTATTATTATGCCAGACCCATGCCATCCACCGAATTCACCACAATGCTAATGAATGCCCAATTGGCCTCTCCCATCTCCGCAGCGGACAGGGATTGGCAAGAAGGAGCCATTCATATCCGCAAGGATAGCGGCAATGAGGTCATGCTCATTGTCGATGATATCCAATTGAACCGTGCTATTTTGGCAGAATATTTTCAAAATGCCTACACCATTGTTGAAGCCGATAATGGAGAGGTAGCATATCATTACATTGAAGAACATTTTGATGAAATTGCCATTATTCTTTTGGATCTTATTATGCCGGTATCTGATGGTTTTCAACTCCTCAAGCGACTTCGGTCGAATCCCCTCCTTACGACTATCCCAGTGATTGTTACTTCTCAAGCGGGTGAAACCAGTGAGGCACAGGCGTTTGAGTTGGGGGCGAGCGATTTTATTCCTAAGCCGTATAATATGGATATCGCCATCCATCGGGTTCAGAATGTTACCGCCCGTAACGCCATTCAGACCTTGGAACGTGAAAAACGCATGCTCACCAAAATGAAGCAGCTTGCTTTAGAAGCCAAACTGGATCAATTAACAGGAATTTATAACCGCATGGAAATGGAACGCCAAGTCCAGGAGTTTTTTTTGACCAATGAGGACCAAACTGCTATTTTTTTCATGCTTGATATCGATAATTTCAAAGCCATTAATGACCGTTTTGGACACGACCAAGGGGATGTTGCCATTCGACGGGTGGCAAATACTTTACAAACGATGTTTCGAGAGGACGATCTCGTCTGCAGAATGGGAGGCGATGAATTTGCCGTTTTTATGCGGGCACAGTTTACCCACGTCCAACTCATACATCGTTTGGAGCAAATGAGTACTAAATTACGTTTTAAAATAGGACATATTGAGGTCACTTGCTCCATTGGTGTCTGCATATCTCCGAACTATGGCACTGAATATCAGGATGTCTATCATAATGCCGATGTTGCTTTGCTAACTGCCAAGCGTTTGGGAAAAAACCGCTATCATATTTTTGGTGGCGAAGCACGCCTTCCCGACCAAGTTATCCATCGTAATTTAGACTGGCTCCTCGACGAATCCAGCGATGCCATCGTCGTTATTGACCCTGAAACCTATGAAATTTATTATCTTAACGACGCTGCCTGCACCTTGTCTGGAAAGAATAAAGAGACCTGTCTATCCCTGCCCTGTTATAAAGCGATTTGGAATAATTCCAAGCCGTGTTCCCATTGTGTACACATTAGTAAGTTAACACATGATTATTGTGAGCACGAAATCCAATCTGAGTATTCTGAAAACAGCTATATTATTAAAGGAAAGCTTATCGATTGGGGGGATCAGCAAGCCCGAATTCAATATATCCAGGATAATACTAATCGAGCTCGAATTTCCCGAAAAACGGAATCCTTGGCAAAAGATCGCCAATTACTTTTGGATTTACTCCCCGGTGGTTTAATCCGATATAATGCATCGACCTTAGTACTCACCTTTATCAATGAAAATATGCTAAATAATTTGGGCTATGATCAGGATACATTCCACCTAAAATATAGGCATCGTTTCGATTTAATGATCCGCCCGGAAGCTCGAACACGTGTTTTGGAAGAGATTCAAGAGCAGCTAGCACATGGCGACACCTATACCTGTATCTACCCAATTGAAAGAATGGATGGTTCTTTCTGTACCGTCTATAGCACCGGTCGCTATACTTCAGGCCCAACAGGTGGTGAAATCTATGCCAACCTTATGGAAGTTCCTCAAATCACTAAAAAAAAGCTGGCTGACGTTTAGTTACGTCGGCCGGCTTTTTTGTGGCAATTATTCTCTATGCCGTCAATTCTTTTGCCTTGGTTGCAGCGCTCGCTGCATCGTCCGCATAGCCATCGGCTCCAATTTCATCTGCAAATTCCTGGGTAATGGGGGCACCACCAACTAATACCTTAAAGTCTCCTCGACTATCCATTTCGTTAAGCACTTCTACTGTATTCTTTAAAGAGGGCATGGTTGTGGTCAACAGTGCCGATAACGCCACCACTTTGACATCGGGATTGGCCTTCACCGTTTCAATGAATTTTTCCGATGGTACATCCACCCCCAGATCGATAACTTCAAAGCCAGAGCTTTCCAGCATCATCCCCACCAGGTTTTTCCCAATATCGTGGAGGTCCCCGGCGACGGTTCCCAGGATGAGTTTCCCGGCTGCGCCCACAGAATCTCCGGCCAAATGAGGTTTGAGCACATCAACCCCCTTCTTCATGGCCCGGGCAGCGACTAACATTTCCGGAACAAAAATTTCATTTTTCTGGAATTTTTCCCCGACGATCCCCATGGCATCAATCATTCCCACATTTAAAATTTCATTGGGGTCACAGCCTTCTGCCACGGCTTCCTGAACTAATTGGACCACAACCTTTGATTTCCCACCACTGACTGCTTCTGCGATTTCTTGAATTTTAGACATTTTTTTACTCCTCTACTCTCTTAAATCTCTTTGAATATACCGTTAATATAACACTATTTCGTCGGCGGATTGCCGAATACGCCTTCCCGATAAGCACCAATGTATTCCATACAGTAGTCATCCAGGCCCAATAAGGCTTCCGTTGCAAAAACCATTCCCATCAGGTCTCGGTTTAGGGGATCAAATATTCCACTATCCATTCCAGCATTCATTGCCAAAACGGTAAAGGCTTGGTTCACCATCTTTCGGGCCGGCAGATTAAAGGAAATATTACTGACAGCCCCAGTGACATGGATGGTAGGGTAGGCCGCCTTAATGGTCGTAATGACTTCTACCACCATGGCAATCCCATCTTCTGAAGTACACAGCATTTCCACCAGGGGATCGATATGAATCCGGGATGGATCGATACCAGCCGCATTGGCCCGGTCCATAATATTGTGAAAAACCCGGAGACGGTCCGCAGCCGTCTTAGGAATACCCGTATCATCCGACAAAAGGGCCACCACTTCCCAGGACGTATCCGCAATGGCTGGGAAAACAATGTCCATTTTATCCCCTTCACCACTAACGGAGTTGATGATTCCCGGACGTTTACAATATTTCATGGCATCGATGCAGATTTGTGCATTGGGGCTGTCTACCGAAATGGGGGTATCCGTTACTTCCTGGACCAGATCGATGAGCCACTCCATGGTTTCAAGCTCAATGTTATCCCCCACAGATGCACAAACATCGATGTAGGTGGCGCCAGCATCTGCTTGCGCTTTTGCAATCCCCCGAATATACTCTTCATCCCTAGCCGCAATGGCCTTCCCCATAGAGGGGATGGACCCATTGATTTTCTCTCCAATAATTATCATAGGCTACCTCACTTCTCTTGTGTTTATTTCATAGGCAAAGTATACCAGCTAGGGAAATTTTGGGCCATGTACGGATTATATGAAGGCATCGGATAGTTTTTTGTAATAGGTTGGATAGATTGTACAGACGTTTTCAAACCATCTTTTCGATCGTCATTTGACGGTTTTTGATGTATAATGAACACTATATTAAAATGAATACGTCTGTTAATAAGGAGAACCCATGGAAACAAAAGCCTATTTAAAAATGGATGCCGTCGGCGAGCAGTACTTATATCAGAATACGGACCGCTGTCCCAATGCCCCCCGTTATGAAGTCACCATGACTGAAACCATTGAGCCCGCTAAGCTGGCTGCTGCACTCAATGATGTGTACGCCCGCTTCCCACAGATGGCCGTTGGCATCGAGGAGCGCGGCAACTACATTGGCTACCGTGATATCACGACCCCAGCGAAGGTCTATCCCGAGGAAGGACAAATCATCACCTTGGGCACTGAGGATTCCGACGGCCATTTAATCTATGTCACCTATGCCGGAAAAACCATCTATTGTGTGATCTTCCACGGCCTGGGAGATGGCTTGGGCTTTAATATCTTTGTCAAAGCCCTGGTCTTCCGCTACGCACAGCTCATGGGATATCCCGTGGAAAACGACGGCAGCATCCGCAGTGTGAATGAACCCTTCGATCCCCTGGAAGCCGAGGATCAGGTGGAAAAATACTGGAACCATTCCTTTGGTGCGCTTAAAACCATGCCCCAATACTCCGCATTTATGGTCCCCCTTGAAGAAAAAGGACCGGATGCGGGAGACACCATCGTTGAGATCAAAATTCCTTTTAAGGAGCTCCACGGTGTGGCAAAGGCCTATCAGGCCTCACCTTTAACCTTTTTATCCCCTGTTTTTGGAGCGGCAATTTACGAAAAATATGAAGATCAGCTCGAACCCGGGAAACCGATTATTGCCGGTACCCCCATTAATTTAAGGCAGTTTTTCCCCACCCCCACCACGCGCTATTTTGCCGTGACAGGTGGTTTAGCCATCGGAAAAGCCTTTGATAAAAAGGATTTCTCTGAAATTCTTAAGGAAAACAAGGCCATTCTCGATGCCCAGATGGATGGTGAGTACCTGCTGAATGAGTTCCTAAAAACCCTTCGGTCCTCCAGATCCCTCCTTGAAGCCGATATTCCCAATGCGAAGAAGCGGGAAATCGTGTACAAAGCCGTCACTTCCTTTTTGGATCAGTATACCTATTTGCTCACCAACATCGGGAACGTGGTCATGCCAGACAGCCTGCTGACCTATGTCGAGGATTTTAATGTGGTCCTCCCTGCAGGCATGACCCCCTTTACCATCGCAGTGACCTCCCTCAAGGGCATCATGACCCTCAACATTGCCCAATACAACAAAAGCACTGACATCTGTGAGCGTTTTGTGGAAATTCTAAACGCCTTGGACATCGGTGCGACAATTACCCGGGTTTATTCCTTTCATACCATGCGGCAGTATCCGTAAAGTGGTGTGGAGGAGGGACCCTTTAATACCCCTTCTCCACATCCCGCTCCTTTGCTTCATCCAATAAAAAGGACAACAGCAAATGGTTCCGGGTCTGAATATTCTCCAAATCCACATCAAATATCTCTTTTATCCGCTGGAGGCGATAGAGTAAGGTATTGCGGTGAATGAACAATACCTTAGCCGTCTCCCGTTGGTTACGCTCATGCAGAAGAAACTCCCGCAGGGTTTCGTAGTACTGGGTATCGTTTTTGCGGTCATGGGCCTTGAGCACCCGGACTGCCAGGTGGCGGATATCCGTGGTCAGGTTCTCCTGGAGAACATCCATGGCATAATCCAAGGCGTAGTCCTCACAGCGATGGACCCGGCCCTCGGACTTTGCCCCATAGGTCAGGGCCATATCCGCCTGGAGGTAGTAGCTGCATAGATTAAACACATTTTTAAAGGGATAGCTCACCCCGCAGCTGGTATCACTGGTGTTTAACAGCTCCATCAGCTCCTTAAACATCACACTCTCCGGGAATTGGGCCAGGTTCACAATGAGCATGATGGCTCCCTTGTACTCAAAGGTATAACACCCCACAAAGGTCTTATCCATAATGCGCCGTACGGAATGGAGAATTCGGTCCCCCACCTCGGTACGAATCCGGATCAGCAGCTTTTCATCCGCTGCCATCCAGCCGATGGCATTGAGTCTTGCGACAATTTCTTCCTTGTCCACCGCTCCCCCTTCGAGGATTTCCAGAAAGACATGGGATTGGGAGGTCAGCTCCGAATCATCCGCATTGTACTCCTTCCAGGTCACAATCCGCCGGCCCAGGACCTGGAGAAGCTGGCACATTCCCTTGGTGAAGGTTGTATTGATTTCTCCCACCGAAATAAAACCCACCAGCTCCTCCCCGGAAAAAAGATTCTGATACATGGTCCGCCAGTCCAAATAGGACAGGCGATGGACATAGGGTGTCTGATTGCGCTCATACACCGATAGCTCCCGATTGTACTGGGCGATGCGTTCAAAGGATGGAAAATGATTCTGCTCCAGGCTATGATAGTATTCCAGATCTCCCTCCCCCAAATCGAAGGGGATGGTCGTCCCCAGGACCATGTAGCTGGCATCCATGACCACAATGGGATTATCCCGGAAAACCTCCCGGCTTTCATCCAGCATGGCCCGAATGGTACAGCCCCTGAAAATCATGAGCTTGAGCTTTTCATCCCAATCCTTGTAGTAATCAAAGGCTGCCAGGATCTTATTGTACACATCGTACACCGCCGTAGAATCCAATCCCGGAAATAAGAGGGTGTCCTTTCCGTGGGCGCAAAGCACTCCCTCCCGGGCACCGCCAAAGAATTCCTTTATCCCCCCAATATACAGGGTATCTGCCTCTGTCTCCCCATCACTTGGAAAAAAACAGACATGCTGGATATCCGGCTTTCCCTCTTTAATATAAACCTCTTTATCATAATCTGCAAACCAATCCAGCAGCAAATACATGCTGATCCTCATAATATCCCCCTCCCCCTCATGGTGATTCACACTTTAATGATAGCATATCATCCTCTGCCCTTGGGCACAATGTACAAAATGTCCAATGTGCCATCTCCCCAGAATGTAACCCTTTGTACCATGGGGTTAACATCCCTTAAGGGATTCCCGGGGGATGCCGAACACTTGCTCCAGGGTATCTAAGCGCACGGACTGGGATGCCACCGAGTCGGTCTCCTTTCCCCCAAGGGTCCACTGGGTAAAAACATCCCCGGTAATGGCGCAGCTTCCCCCTGGGGTCCGGCGATTGACCATGCGTATCTGCCTGAAAATGGACTGGGGATGGCTTTCACAATAATAATTAAGGGCGATAAAATCCACGGGGTCAACGGGGTTGGTATTAAACTCCAAAATCGGCTCCAGACCTCCGGGAGTTTCCCGGCTAAGGGCCCACCAACTGCCTCCCTTAAAGTTGAGGTGGAAAACCGTATCCACCAGGCAGCGCTTAGACCCATCCTCGATGGGAAGAAGCCCAGCGGGCATGGGTCCGCCATAGCCCACATCCCCAAAGAAAAGTCGGCCATCCATTTCAATGATGGTGCCCCGGTGAAGGACCGGAGGGGTAAAATCCTTTCCCCGTACAATCCGGCAAATACAGGGCCACGCTCTAAAGCCACAGTCCCGGAGCAGGGCGTGAAATAAGGCGTTGAGCTCGAAGCAATAGCCGCCCCGTCTACAGGTGACAATTTTATGATAGAGCGCCCCAATCCCCAGATTGATGGGGGCAAGCCCCTCGAAGACATCGAGATTTTCAAAGGGAACGCTCATTTGATGGGCGAGGATCAGTGCGTCCAGCCAGAGGGTGTCCCGGTGGATGGGCCCGGAGATGCCCAGCCTTTCTAAATACCCATCAATATCTGGAATAGCCTCGTATAATGCCTTGTACATTTCTGCAATGCCTCCTCTACAATCATTAATTCAAACATTATACTCAGTCCCCAAGCCCATGTAAAGCCCTGATGGCTGCCTTCAGCTTCTTTCCTACAATGCGTACAGTTTTCCCCACGAATTCTTCTCGTGTTCGTCGGATTGAATCCTCCGTGGGAAGTTTATATAATGAATTTAGCGCAAAATGGTACCGTTTTATCGTTCAATCTTTTTTGGAGGGAGTATCCAATGTTAACACCAAAACAGAATTTTTTGGAAACCATCAAAATCGATGGTAAGCCGGATCGGCTGGTCAATCAGTACGAGGCCTGTATCCCCATTATGAATGATCCCATCCAGGTTTATACCCGGGGCAACCGGGTCCGGGGGAAGACCACCAATGATCGCTGGGGGACGGAGATTCTTTTCCCCGAGGACGCTCCAGGACCCATGCCCCATGTGACTGAGGCCAATAAGGTCTGCCCGGATATCACCAAATGGCGGGAGTACGTTGTAGCCCCGGATTTAGTGGCTCATTGCTCCCAGGGGTGGGAACCGGCTCTTGCGGCCGCTGCCGCTGTGGATCACGATCAGTACCTGACCATGGGCTTTATGGGCACCGGCGTCTTTGAGCAGTCCCATTTCCTCATGGGCTTTGAGGATACCCTGATCAACCTTTTGGAAGAGCCTGAGGCCATGCACGAACTGGTGGATTACGTAGCGGAATACCGCTTCCAATACGCCAAGCTCCTGGTGGATCATCTCCACCCGGATGTCATCCTCTCCCATGACGATTGGGGCAGCAAGCTTTCCTTATTCATGCAGCCGGATACCTGGCGGGAATTCTTTAAAGATGCCTATGTCCGCATCTACGGCTACATGAAGGACCACGGGGTTATCGTCATGCACCATGCAGATTCCTTCTGTGAACCCATCATCCAGGATATGGTGGACATGGGAATCGATATCTGGCAGGGTGTGCTGCCGGAGAATGATATCTTAAAAATGCAGGCAGAAACCCAGGGGAAGATCACCCTTATGGGCGGCCTCCGATCAGATTTTGATGTGGCGGATTACAATGAAGCCACCATTCGGGGGAATGTCCGCCAGGTGTGCGAAACCTACGGTCCCGGCGGTCACTTCATCCCCTGTATGACCTACGGTCTCACAGGAACCATCTTCCCGGAAGTGGACGATATCATCCGGGATGAAATCAACGCCTACAACCGCGAAACCTATCCATTGAACTAAGCGGATTCTTTACCATTTATTCTACGAGAGGGATATTATGAGTGAAAATACTGAAAACAAAGCGGGGACAAACACCCCTGAAAGCAAACCTTTAAGCAAGGCCCTACGTTATTTCTACGGTGTCGGGGACTGCGGTTTTTCCCTGATGACCAATGTTGAATCCTATTTCTTTAATTTCTTTCTGACCAATCTGGCCCAATTCAGCCTGGCCACCGTTACCATGATTACCACGGTGGCCAGTACGGTAGACGCCTGTCTGTCCTGGATCTACGGGGCGGTGCTCAACAGCATCAAGCCGAAAAAATGGGGGCGGTACCGCTCCTGGCTCATCCTGCTGCCCTGGATGGTCCCCTTCCTTTTCGCCTTTCAATTTATGAAAATTGGAGATGGCCCTCTTTCCGCCATCATCATCATTGTTGCCGCCATCCTTTCCCATGTGGTTTGGAATTTCCCCTATGTGGCCAATGTCTCCATGATTGCCATCGCTGGGAAGACCCCGGAAGACCGGGCTCAGCTGGCCTCTACCCGTGCGGCCTGGGCCAATCTGTCTAAGGTCATCTTCTCCTATGTGGGCGCTCCCCTGGCCGCCTTCTTCGCCGGTATCATTGGGGAGACCAGCCAATACGCCGCCACGGCCTTTGTCCTCGGTGTCGTGATGGCCGTTTTGTATTTTGCCCATTTCAAAATGTTCGACGGCTATGAAGAAGCGGAAAACACCTCAAATGAGGATGTGGCAAGTGCCAAAGCCGCCCAGGATAAGGATAAGACCAGCGGCATGGACCTGGTTCGGGCCCTGGGTCAGAACCCACCTCTTATCATCCTGTTGCTGGCTGACTTGGCCAAATGGTCCTTTAACTTTGTCTGCTCCGGGGTGGCGGTGTATTACTTTACCTATGTTGCCCACGACAAAGGCATGCTGGCCATGTATATCCTGATTTCCAATATTCTTTGTGTCGTTGGGTCCTACCTGGCTAAAAACCTTTCGGCTAAGTTCTCCTCCCGGATGACGACCATCAGTACTTTTGTTATTATGGCAATCTTTATGTTCCTGGCTTACTTCATGTTCCAGAATATGTGGGCGGTCATCATCCTGATGTCCGTAGCCCAGTTTGGCTATGGCGTAGCCTATGCCCTGACCCCGGCGCTCTACGCCGATACCATTGTCTACTCCGAATGGAAGACCGGTAAAAATGCCACCGGCTGGATCAGCGGTCTCCAGAATGTTCCCCTGAAGGTGGCCATCATGACCCGAGGGATTATTATTTCCGGGTGTCTGGCTGCCGGTGGCTTCAGCAGCGAAATCGACCCCGCCAGTGCCTCCATCGCCCTTCAAAAATCGGTGTGCATGGGCTTTATGACCATCCCGGCCATTGAGCTTCTCATCGCTGCCGTCCTGCTGTTCTTTGGCTTTAAAATTACCCGGGATAAGGTGGAACAGTATCAGCTGGAAATCTCTGCCCGTCAAAATTGACAATGAAAAAGACACCACTTATCGGCGGTTTCCTGGCCGCAGCCATCCTCATCGGGATGTTCTTCGTCCCCGAAGCCGCCGGATTGACCGGTACCGGTATTCGTGCCCTGGGCATTATGATTGCCCTTATCGTCCTGCTGGTAACCGAAACCTTTCCCATTGGAGTGAGCTGTATTTTAGGCATTGCCCTACTGGTTATCTTTGGCGTCAGCCCCACCGTTGGGGCGGCCCTTTCGGGGTATACCTCCCACGTTCTTTTCTTCGTGCTGGTCAGCTTTGGTATCTCCCAGGCCATTGTCAAGGTTCCCCTTTCCCGGCGGCTGCTGCGTTTTCTCATCCACCTTTTTGGCTATGAGAGCAAGCGCATTCTTCTGGCTATCATGCTCTGTGCCGGGTTGGTTTCCTCGATTATGTCCAATGTGGCCACCACGGCGGTCTTCATTACCATCGTCGAGGGAATCCTGGGGGCTTACGATAATGGGGCGGATCGAAAAAAAAGCGGTAAGGCCTTTATGATTGGGCTGCCCATTGCCAGCATGGTGGGGGGCATCATGACCCCAGCCGGCAGCCCCATAAACCTATTAGCCCTGGATTTTCTGGCCCAAGCCGGCATCCAGATTACCTTCGTCCAATGGATGGTCATCGGTATTCCCATTGGCATCGTTGGCCTCCTGCTTTCCTGGTTGATCATCAGCCGAGTTTTCTGTCCGGCTCCCCTGGGGGCCGGGCGAATGGCAACCTATCTGGAGTCCCTAAATATCCCTAAACACTTTGATGCCCAGGAACGCTATGTATTTATACTGATTTCCGGTATCTTCGTCCTGTGGGTGTTGTCTTCCTGGATTCCAGTCTTAAATATTACCATTGTGGGCATCGTGGGCTTTACTCTGCTCTTTTTACCGGGCTTTTCCATTTTGACCTGGGGGGAATTCTGCAGTGAAGTCAGCTGGGCGGCTTTTTTCCTCATTGGAACCATGATGTCCATGGGCAATGCCCTAACCCAAAGTGGGGTCAGCGATTGGCTGGTGGGGACGGTATTTCCCTCTTCAATGGCTATGCCAACCCCCATCATCCTTCTGGTGTTCAGCCTGATCTTCTTTGCGCTGCTCCTGCCCATTCCTTTGGGCCCAGTGCTCATCTCCATGCTGGGTGGACCCTTGACCGCTCTGGCCATTAGCTGGGGAATTTCCCCGGCGCTGCTCATCCTGGCTCTAGCCATTTGTGCGTCCTGCTGCTTTATTCTGCCCCTGGACACCGTCCCGCTTTTAACCTATGTTAAGGGCTATTATAAAATGCAGGAGATGCCCCGGGCATCCCTTCCCATCCAACTCAGTATTGCGGTCTGTATCGCCCTCTGGGTGCCCATCGCCATTGGCATCCTCGGTCTGGCTGGATAGTCCTCAAAAAAAACCATCTTAAGGAGAATAAAATGACAACCTTCAACCCTTCTGAACTCGATATTATCGGCGAATATAGTATGCCGGGTATCTACGGTGCGCCGGATTCCGTAGAACCCAAGCGAAATTACCCCATCACCCCCAAAGAAAATATGCTGCGAATGCTCCGTGGCGAAATGCCCCTCTGGGTACCCAACCAAACCACGGATAACAATGCCATTCAACCCATGGTCATGCCCGATGCCACAGCCCGGGCCTTTGGGGGTACCGACTGGTTTGGTATTGAATGGGAGTACGAACCCCTGACCAAGGCGGCCATGGTTAAACCCGGAACTCGACGCTTATCTGACATTACCCAGTGGGAATCGGAGATAATTTGGCCCGACCTTAAAGCCATCGACTGGCAAAAGGATTACGAGGATAATTATAAGGACCGTATTGCCGAGGACCGCTTTTCCTACTTTGTTATCGTCAATGGGCTTTTTGAACGCACTGCGGATCTCACCAGCTTTGAGGATACCTTCTGCTACCTTCTGGAGGAACCCGAGGCCCTCACCGCCTTTTTTGACAAGCTGGTGGATTGGCATATTGAGCTCATTCACATCGCCAAGGAAGTCTACCATGCAGATATGATTCTCTTTCACGACGATATGGGCACCCAGATCAGCACCTTTTTCTCCCCCAATACCTACCGGGAGCTCTTCCTGCCCCAGTACCAGAAAATCACCAAGGCCGCCCATGATTTAGGGATGTTTGTCTGCCTCCACTCCTGCGGCAACGTGGGCACTCTGATGCCCCTCTTTATCGAAGCAGGCTTTGATGCCTGGGAGGGACAGGACTCCGCCAATGATAAGGCCAGCATCATGTCAGAATACGGTGTGGACCTGGCCCAGTGTACCCTTTACATCGTCCCCGCAGATTTATCCGATGAGGACGCGGTGGCGGATATCCATAAACGGGTGGACGAGCTGGCGACAACCGGCCGCTTTGCCTGCCGACTCCGGGATGAAAAGACAGATCGGAAGGTCAATCTGGCCGAAGAACTCTACCGCTACAGCCGCCAGAAATATCTGGACCTTAACGGTTAAGCGTGATAGAATACCTTAACAATAATGGATGGAGGTAAGGGCAGATGGTACGAGGGGATGCTTCCCAGAGCTTTCAACTGAATATCCAGGTGCTTTCCGATGCCCTGGAGGAGCATCTCTTTCCCAGGGAGCTTCATCTTGGCCTGAACAAGCCCTGCCTAACGGGGGTTCGCCATTACCGGACGACCCCCATCCTCGATCCTTCCATCGTCTACTTTCTCCGGGGGGATAATCTCCCGGCTAAGTGGCCAGCCCCCTATCTGAACCTCATCATCCTGGGGGATTGTGATGACAGCCAGATTCCCGGGGCCTTTTCCTGGGTGCAGTTTTCATCCACAGTCGATGGTGCGGTTCTCTTTTCTCTGGTTCAGGACATTTTTGACCGTTACGCCGACTGGGATATGGCCCTCCAACGTGCCCTGTCCAGCGATGCTCCCTTTGAGGAGATGGCCCAGGTCAGTCTCCCCATCCTTAAAAACCCTATTTTTATCCACGACAGTGATTTTTATATCCTAGCCTGCCCCTGGATCCCCGAAGGCATGGCTGGCTTTGACCGAGATGAACGGACGGGCCGCCGGATGGTACTCTTCGATACCCTGAACACCTTCAAATTTGATGCGGAGTACACCCACTCCTTAAGTACCCATGGCCCCACCATGTTCTATAACAGCCCTAATGGCTATCGCATCCTCTACTTGAATCTTTGGTACGAGGGCCGCTACGAGGGGCGAATCTGTGTTAACGAGCTCCGGCGATCCATTACCGATGGCGACTATTTATGCCTGGATTACCTAGGGCAGATAATCTGCCAGCATATCGCCCGGTATAACGTGATTTGGAGCAGCTTTGTCAACGAAATCGACCCCTTCATTTCCAGGGTCCTTTCCGGCGAGGTCCTTAAGGATCATGAGATGCGTCTGAAACTGGGCTACCTCCATTGGCATCCCGATGATGACTATCTGTGTATCCGTCTCCAGGCTCTGGAGTACGCCGAGGGCGAGCTCTCCCCCATTGGAGTCATCAGCTATATCGAAGCCCAGATTCGCCACTGTCACGCCTTCCCCTACGCGGAAGGCATCACCGTCATTGTCAATCTCACTCTGATCCAGGCCAGCACCTCTGCCATTTCATCCAAACTGGCCACCGTGATGCGAGAGGGGCTCTACCGCATTGGCCTGTCCAATCCCGTGACTGGCTTTTCACACCTCCCCAAGGCCTACCAGCAGGCGAACATTGCCCTGGGCTTTAGCATTAAATCGGACAGCATGATCTGGAGCCATGGCTTTCGGGAATATGCCCTGGATTTTTTCCTGGAAACCGCCAGTCAAAAGCTGCCCCCGGAACGCCTTTGCCCCGAGGCCCTGCTGACCTTAAGGGCATACGATGCCCAGCACCATACCAGCCTTTACGAGACCCTGGGCTGTTATCTGGAAAACGAGCGTAATGTCACCCGAACCGCCCGGGCATTGTTCCTCCATCGGAGCACCCTGCTGTACCGGTTGTCCCGAATTGAAGCCCTCACCCATCTGGATCTTGAGGACCCCCAGCTACGGCTGCATCTTGAACTTTCATACCTTCTGTTAAGCAGTACTGATTAAAGGAGAAATACCATGTCAACATCCCAAGGGCAAGGCATCCACTTCGGCCGCCAATTACGGATATCCTATACCCTCCTCACCATCTTAGTTTGGCAGGCGGTCATCATCATCGCCATCATGTGGCCCACCATTCCCGAAACCATTCCCACCCAATTTGCCCTAAGCGGTGCCATCACGGGCTACGGCAGCAAAACCACCCTGATTTTGCTGTGCGGTATCAGCATTGCCCTCTACGCCATGCATCTCATCCTCATTAATACCGTCCCGAAAAAAGCGGGGCCCCGGCACTTCTTCGGTTATCGTCTGTCTGCCTCGGCCAAAACCGACGATATCGCCCGGGGACGGGAGATCATCATCGGACTGGTCACCTGTGTTGATAGTGCCATCGCCATCCTCCTGGACGTGGTCATCCTCTGCTCCGCTTTTAGCCTTCCCACCGGCCCCATCCTCCCCATCACCGGACTTCTAATCCTCGCCTCTATCCTGGTATACGAACACCGAATGAAGGGCGTTCGTGCTCAGCTGGAGGAACGCATCGCCCACAAAGGGCAGCCACTGAAAAGCTGAGGTTTCCCCATGCTTCCCACTAAAGACTACGCTGCCCCATACCCACTTCCCCATGGCTTTTATCCCGGTATCCAGATTATCATCGATGCCCTGGAAAGTCAGTATGGCGCCCTTGAAATCTACCATCCGGATTTCACAAAACGTTATTTAGGCATCCGTTTCCTGGTGTCCCAGGACACGCCCTCCCCTTATTATCTCTATCTGGCAAAGAGCCATGAAGCCGCCCTCATTAAGCAGTATCCCGATGTCGACTGCGTCCTCGTCGGAGAAGCTTTCCAAGGCTCTTCGGATGCCAAAGGCACCATTCTCCATGTCCAAGACACCCAAAGCCTGGAAGCGGTGAGCGACTATTGCCACGCCGTTTTTGAGCGGATTTTTGCCTGGGATCGGGCCCTGATCAAGGCCATGGACAGCCAAACGCCTCTGGATGATCTCATCGAGGCCTCAAACACTCTCTTCGATAATCCGATCTTCGTCCACGATCGGAATTTCTTTATTTTGTCCTGTCCCTGGCACGTTCCAGGGATGCTGGTCTTCCAGCAGGATATGAAGAGTCGAAAACTGATTATCCCACCGAGCACCATCAACGAGTTTAAATTAAGTGGGGAGTACCAGCACACCCTGACCACCCATGGCCCGGATATGTATTCCGCCGACCATCGGGGGTTTCGCATCCTCTATATCAACCTCTGGCAGAACAACCACTATTTGGGCCGGATCTGCGTGGATGAGCTGGCCTCAGAAATCAAACCCGGGGATGCCCAGCTTTTAGACCATCTGGCCCATTATGTGCTTCAGGTGGTGGACCGACGCAATCGTTTTTGGGTCGGCTCGGACCAGTCCGGAGAGCAGCTTTTCACAGAGCTTTTGAGGGGACAAGCCCCAGATCCTGGGGCCCTTTCAGATCTCCTCCATTATTTATCCTGGGAGGCAGAGGATGCCTACCTGTGTCTGAAGCTTTATAATGATCAGATGCGATTTACCGATCTCTCCTCCTCCAGCACGGCAGCCCTCATTGAAAGTCATGTCACTTCCAGCTATGCTTTTTTTTATGAAGACAGCATTGCCGTGGTGGTCAACCTAACCCACAGCGGGTGCCAGCCGGACCAGGTCATGATGAATATCGCCGTGGTCCTCCGGGAGTACCTCCTTAAGATGGGAATGAGCAACGTTCTCCCTGGCATCCACTGTCTGGGCAGCGGATTCATCCAGGCCGCCATCGCCCTGGATGCCGGACAAAAAGCCGACGGCACCATCTGGCGTCATCAATTTAAGGACTACGCCCTCTCCTATATGCTGACCTGTGGCGAAGAGGCCCTGGCCGCCGATTATCTTGCTGACCCTGGGATCATTGCCCTCCACCGCCACGATGTTGCCCATCAGTCCCATTTGTACACCACCCTCCAGGTGTATCTGGACTGCGAGCGCAACCTAGTAAAGACCTCCGAGCACCTGGGCATTCATCGCAGCACCCTTATCTATCGCCTGTCCCGGATCAAAGAAATCATCCCCCTGGATTTGGACTCTCCGAGGAATCGAACGTATCTTAAGCTGTCTTTTTTGCTGCTTAATCAAAAAACTCGCCCGAAGGCGAGCGAAGATTAAAGATGAACCTCTCAAATCACTTAAACAAAAACAACGCCGTATAGGCAATGGTATTCTCCCCATAATTGTAGGCCAGCCCATTATCCACACACAGCTGGTTCACCAGCAGGCCATAGGCCTCCACAGAAGATGCCGCTGCCTCAGGAAAACGGCAGGGGTCATCGGGATAGGCACAAGTCTTGCAATGGGTACAACTCCCCGCCGCCAGGGCCAGCACATCTAAAGAATCCCCTTTTTTTGCCTTAGCTTCTTGGATCTGGCTGCGCAGTCGGGAAAAATTCTTCCAGTGGGTGCTTCCCGCCGCCGCCATTCCCTCGAAGTCGAAGGAATCCTCCAATTGTGCCACGGTTTGGACAAGGAGGCCACAGTCACAGACCGAAAGGGAACTTTCGCATTCCTCTAAATCCCCGCAGCCCGGAGGACAGGCCCAATTTTTGCCATACTGCCCGCAGGTATTGGCCTCACACATCTTGCGCACCTCCGGGTTTACCACCAGGGTTTCCATCTTTAGCTCTACCACCTCAGAGAAGCCAGCCTCACGAGCTTTGTCTTTCCAATAGATTAAATCCATCGACACATCCTTTACCCCCTTTTTTTACCTATTATATCGGCTTTGCTGCTCCCCCAACCATAGATAATTTATCTAATTCCTAAAGGCACTCGGGGAGTCGCCTTGTACAGTCCGCCCAATCTTTTATCAGGAATCTGATTCATGAATGAGATGAGCTACTACCGCCATCAACTCATCCTCATCCTGAATGATAAAATCCGGCGAGGCGGCAACATCCTTCGGTAAGGGATTCCTTCTTCTATTGACCCAAATGCTCTGCCACCCCGCATTCTTAGCTCCCAGGACATCATTGTGATAGGCGTCCCCAATAAACACACTTTGGCCCCCATCAATGCCCAGCCGCTCTTCCACCATCCGAAAGGCCCGGATATCCGGCTTAGCCACTCCCATCTCCCCCGAGATGAAGAAGGACTCTTCAGGGAACCAACGCTTTAGCCCCAGAGCTTCAATTTTCCGGCGCTGGTGGGGTCCTGGGCCATTGGTGATAATCCCCATAACCGCCCCCCGGGCCTTTAGCCAGTCCAAAATCCGGATGATTCCGGGTAGCAGTTGCATAGTTGCCTGATTCCTGGCATAGGCTTCCTGGAACGCCATGGCCCTATCCTCGGATAAGGTCGCCCCGCAATCCTCAAAGGCCTTGCACACCCGATAGGCGTACATTTTCTCCGGTGGCAGCTCCCCAGCTTCCACCATGGCAAACACCTCATCACTGCGTACCCGGCTGCGTACGAAAAGCGTCTCGATGGGAAGCTCATCCCCATCCCCAAAGATCTTCCGGTAAGCCCCTTCAAAAATATCCTTTTGATCGTATAAGGTATCGTCGATATCAAAAATAAAATTCACTGAATTTCCTCCGTTTTTTACGCTTTCTCCTATTATATCACAACCCTTTTTCGCCATTCTATGCTACAATAAGAATAATATTTTACAGGAGGATTGTTATGGCCATCCGAAGGATTTTAGCCGTTTATTTCAGTGCTACTGGCACCACCAAGTCCATCATCACCACCATCGCCGAAGCCCTGGCTGAGCACCTTAATCAGCCCATGGAGATCCTGGACTTCACCCTTCCCCAAAACAGACAGGTCCCCTTATCCTTCACCAAAGAGGACCTTGTCATCCTGGGGACCCCGGTCATTGCCGGGCGTGTCCCCAACGTGCTGTTGCCTTATCTGTCCACTGTAGAGGGAGGCGACGCCTTATCCATCCCCGTGGTGGTTTTCGGCAACCGCCACTACGATGATGCCCTTGTGGAGCTCCGGGATATTCTTTTAGATGCCCACACCCATCCCATTGCCGCCGGTGCTTTTATCGGTGAGCATTCCTTCTCCCGAATTCTAGGGGCTGGTCGCCCGGATGCTGAGGATCTGGCCACCGCTGTGTCCTTTGCCCACCAGGCTGCCGCATATCTGGAAGCTGCCGCCCCTGTGGCCGTGGATGGCACACCCAAACCCTACCGGGGGTATTACAAGCCCCAGGATCACCTGGGCAACCTCATTAATATCCTTAAGGTGAAGCCAAAGACCAGTGATGCCTGTAATGGGTGTGGACTTTGCGCTCACCGCTGCCCCATGGGCTCCATCGATTCAGAGGATTATACCCAAATCACCGGTATCTGCATTAAATGTTGTGCCTGTGTGAAAGCCTGTCCCCAGGCTGCCAAGTATTATGATGACCCTGGGTATTTGTACCATCAGCGCGAACTTGAGGAGATGTACCAAAGGCGAGCTAAACCCCATTTGTTTTTTCCCAAGGATGCCGACTAGCCAGCGAAAGGACTGACCTACCATGCTTTTATTTCCCCTCAACTCCAAACTTGAAATTTTTGTCTTTATCTTAAATATCATTATGACCTTCGTCATCATTTTTTTGGAACGTAAAAGCCCTAAAAGTACCTACGCCTGGCTGCTTTTTCTTTGGATTATTCCCATTCTGGGCTTTGTATTCTATCTCTTCCTCTCCCAAAACCTGACCCGACGTAAAATTTATCGCTATGATACCCCAGAGGAAGAGGAGTACCAAAAAATGATGCTGGGAAAGAGCCTGATCCATTTCGGCCCTGATGACGACACCCAGAAACAGCTTTTTCACCAATACCATAACAACATTGATTACAACATCAACACCTGTGAAGCCTTTTTTACCAATAATAACGGCATTGACATCTATACGGATGGCCATGCCAAATTCGAAGCCCTCTTTAAGGCCATTGAAGGAGCAAAATCCAGTATTCACCTAGAATATTACATTATCAAATACGATGACCTGGGGCGACGCCTTCTGACACTTCTTACTCGTAAGGCCGCTGAAGGGGTGGAAGTCCGACTCCTTTACGATGAAATGGGGGGGCGGTATATCCCCAGACGAAAGCTAAAGGAATTTGCCCGAGCCGGTGGGGAATACGGGGCCTTTTTCCCCACTAAGTTTCGAGTGGTCAATCTGAGGGTTAACTACCGGGATCACCGAAAAATTGCCGTCATCGATGGACGAACCGCCTTTATCGGAGGGTATAATATTGGCGATGAATACCTGGGGAAAAACCCTAAAATGGGCTATTGGCGGGATACCCATCTTCGGATTTCCGGTTATGCCGTATACGAACTCCAGAGACGATTCTTTTTAGACTGGCGCACCAGCGATAACATCGACCCCATCGATTTAGACCCTGGTTGTATTGGCCGTTATTACCCTGATATGCCAAAATTCTGTGGTGCCGGTATCCAAATCGTCTCCAGTGGTCCAGATGATCCCAACCAGGTGATCAAACAGGATTTCCTGAGGATGATTACCAATGCCAAGGAACATATCTATATCCAAAGTCCCTACTTCGTCCCCGACGAAAGTGTCCTGGAATCCTTAAAAATCGCCATCTTATCCGGGGTCGATGTCCGGATCATGATTCCGGATAAGCCTGACCATATCTTTATTTATTGGGCAACCCTGGCCTATGTGGGAGAGCTAGTGGAGTACGGTGCCAAGATCTATATTTATGAAAATGGCTTTCTCCATGCCAAAACCATCACCGTGGATGATGAAATCTGCGCCGTGGGCTCCTGTAATTTCGATATTCGAAGCTTCAGCCTGAACTTCGAATCCAACGCCTTTGTTTACGATCAAAGTACCGCCACCGCACTGCGTCATATTTTCCATAAAGATATTGAAAAATCCCAGCTCTATGATTTGGAGACTTACCGCAGCCGTCCCCGTCGGATTAAAATCAAGGAATCCATCTCTCGATTATTTGCACCACTGCTATAAAAAAAGCCCCCTTATGCAGGGGGTGATAGGGGTAGCTCTCAGTAAGGGACGGGGAGGTGGACATCTGCTTTCACTTCGTCTGCCCTACTGAGCGTTTACCCTACTGTCCTTCCAGCTCTGAGGCATCCAGAATCTCGGTAATCCGCGGTTCATAGGCCTTTCCAAAACGTCCTCTGCGGTCAAGGACCATAATCAGACCAAAGGCCGCTGCCGTGAGTAGAATTCCTGTGAAAAATGCGGTAATGGCTTGATCCCATCCCAGAGCCGGCGCCGCAAAGAAACCTGCCACACAGCCTAAAATAAAGGCAACTAAGGGGATGCCATAGGCAATACTGGTGGCCTTCATCACATTGCCAAATTCCATTTCCACAGCCACAGTATCTCCCACCACTGCACCCAGAGGATTCTGGGCCAGGGTGGTCATGGTCATTTTATCTTTACCCACCTGACAGGCCCCGCAATCACCACAGGCCGCATGGCGCTTGATGATGACCTTGGCTTTATTTCCATTTAACTTTTTGACTGTTCCGATTTCTTTCATGGGTTTACCCTTCTTTGAAAAAAACGCCCCCATAATGGGAGCGTCTTCCATTAAATTAATGGGTCATCAATGCTGATGCCCAAGTCGATGAGCTGATCCAGCTCTGCCGGTGCCGGTGCATCACTCATCAGACAGCTGTGGTTCTGGGTCTTGGGGAAGGCAATAACGTCCCGGATATTATCAATATCCAGAAGCATCATGACAAGGCGATCCAGACCAAAGGCCAATCCACCATGGGGTGGTGTGCCGTATTTCAGGGCTTCTAAAAGGAAGCCGAACTGACGCCAGGCGGATTCCATGCTCATGCCCAGGGCCGCAAACATCTTTTCCTGAATGTCCTGGTTATGAATTCGAATGGAGCCCCCACCCAGCTCAACCCCATTGACGACCATATCGTAGGCATCGGAGCGCACCTTGGCTGGGTCGGTTTCCAGCATAGGAATATCCTCGGTCAGAGGTGCCGTAAAGGGATGATGCTTGGCGGTATAACGGCCAGCTTCTGCATCGTACTCCAAGAGTGGGAAATCAATGACCCAGAGGAAATTGAACTTACCGGAGAGGTCGAATTCCAGCTTCCGAGCCAGCTCCAAACGCAGCTGTCCTAAAGAAGTACAGACGATTTCGTCGGTATCGGCCACCATGAAAATCATATCCCCGGGTTCTGCGCCCATCCGGGCGAAGATGGCGTTCTTTTCTTCTTCGGAGATAAACTTTAAGATGGGGGATTTCATATCCTCTTCTTTGACATCAATCCAAGCCAGGCCCTTCGCCTTGTAAACCTGGGCGAATTTTTCTAAATTCTTAATGGTCTTTTTCGACAGCTTGCCCTGGGCATCCTTGGCGATGATGGCCCGGACAGAGCCGCCCTTTTTAATGGCCCCAGAGAATACCTTGAACTCACTTTCAGCCAGGATGTCTGACAGATTAGTCAGCTCCATACCAAAGCGGGTATCCGGCTTATCGGAGCCATAACGATCCATGGCTTCGGCGTAGGTCATACGCATAAAGGGCGTTTGAAGCTCGATCCCACGGATTTCCTTGAAAATTTTGGAAATCATCCCTTCCATGATAGGCAGGATATCATCCTTGGTCACAAAGGACATTTCCATATCAATCTGGGTAAATTCCGGCTGGCGGTCCTGACGGAGGTCCTCATCCCGGAAGCACTTGGCAATCTGATAATAGCGGTCCATACCAGAGATCATCAGGATCTGTTTAAAGAGCTGGGGACTTTGGGGCAATCCGAAGAACTTGCCATTCTGAACCCGAGAGGGAACCAGGAAGTCCCGGGCCCCTTCTGGGGTAGGCTTCCCTAAAATGGGGGTTTCAATTTCGCAGAAGCCTTCATCGTTGAGATAATTCCGGGCGATGGACATGACCTTGGCCCGGGTCATCAGGGTTTTCTGGTTCTTGGGTTTACGCAAATCCAAATAGCGGTATTTCAGGCGAACGGCTTCGTTGGATTTGTCCTCATCCTCAACATAAATGGGGGGAGTGGCTGACGTATCCAAAATGGTCAAGTCCGTTACCATAACCTCAACCTCACCGGTGGGCATCTTAGGGTTGACATTGGCGGCTTCCCGCATCCGAACGGTCCCTTCAATACACAGCACATATTCGCTACGGACCGTTTCGGCCTCGGCAAAAACAGCGGGTGCCACTTCTTCATTGATTACTAACTGCACAATCCCAGAGCGATCCCGGAGATCGACAAAAATAACCCCGCCCAGATCCCTTCGGCTATCAGTCCATCCCGAAAGCTTGATGGTTTGTCCATCATATGTTTTATTCATCTCGCCACAAAGGGCGCTTCTAAAATGTGTTTTCATTATGCCTCCTGAAAAATTCACGTTTCATATCCCCTAATTATATTCAATAGACCCGTATTCTGTCAAGGAAGATTCTCACTGTAAGCTTCAATCTTCCGTTCAATAATGGACTCAATCCGTTCATTGTAAGTCCGGATATCCTTAACAGTTAATATTTTGCCAAAACGGTCGGTATCCGCGTGGTATACCTTTCCGGAGGAGCCGGCTCCAATGCCGATGATGGTTTGACGTTCTGCCATCATCAGGATATTATAGATGCCGTCATAACCTGTCCGGGCATAGCCAATGTTTTCCCCATTCCCCTGGGTGTACTTCTGTCGGTAAAGGTAGTAAGGGTGATATCCTCCGGCTAACGTTCGCTGGGTGATTTCCTCATAAAAATCCTCATCGTAAAGCTGGGTCACCTGATGGCCCTGGGCCTCCTTGATGGCCGATCCCTTTTTAATGGCCAGGCTATGGACCGTCAGATTTTCCGGTGCCATGGCGATGACCGCGTCTAAGGAATCCAAGACCCGCTGGGGGGACTCCTCGGCCAACCCTACAATGAGGTCCATGTTCACACTGTTAAATCCCACCTCCCGGATAATTTCCAGAGTGCTTCGGATATCCTCGGGGCTGTGGTTACGGTTGATGGCCCTTAGGGTTTCGGCATTCATGCTTTGGGGATTGAGACAAACCCGATCCACACCGTAATCCTTTAAGAGCACGAGCTTTTCCCGGCTTGTTGTTTCTGGCCGCCCGGCTTCAAAGGTAAATTCCCGAAGGTCCCGGTGGATGAAGTCCCCTTCCAGGGCATTTAGAAGTATTTCCAGTTGGGCCTCTGAAAGGATGGAGGGGGTGCCCCCACCAATGTACAAGGTATCGATAGTAAGTTCCTTCTCCTGCACCATCCGTGCCATAGCCTTTATCTCCAAGAGCAAGCTGGACAGATAGGTCTCGGCTAGTCGGCCTTTTTTGTCGGCCACAGTGGAGACAAAGGAGCAATAGCTACATTTTGCAGGGCACAAAGGAACGCCAAGATAGACACTCACCCGCTTTGGGTCCAGGGGATAGACAATGGGCATCTCCCTCTGAGCCAAGGTAGCCGCCAACATGGCCTTTTCCGGAGAAACCTTGTAGCGCTTCTCCATCTGTTTCGCTGCACCCTGGGTATCCTGCCCCTCCTTCACTATAAGCTGATGGGCTATTTTAACGGGCTTCACCCCAGATAAAGATCCCCAGGCCATGGGGCGCCCAAAGAAGGCGACTAAAAACAGATAAAGAAACCCTTTGAAAGTATCTTTTTCAAGGGGTTTCCCGGAAAGATTATATTCTTTTTGATGCTTCCTTCCCGCCTTATCCCATCCTTCAAAGGTCAGAATATCTCCGGCGTAGGTAATGTCAATATCCCGGGAGCCCTCACCATTAAAGACGACTTCAGCAGCTGGGTCGAATTGCTGAATGAGCTCCAGACAGGGCTGCTCCCACAGCCCCGGCTGAAGCCCAAAGTTGAATCGGTTAATCATTAGCCCCTCCGAACGAAGGGGTTCGCCCGCTTTTCATAGCCGATTACGGAATCTTCCCCGTGTCCCGGCAAGACTTTCATGTCCTCGTCATACTCGAGCAGGGTGTTCAGGGAATCGATGATCTGATCGTAATCCCCACCGGGAAAATCTGTCCGTCCGATGGAGCCCTGGAACAGGGTATCCCCAGTAATCATAAAGGTCTCATCGATGAAGGATACCCCTCCTGGGGTATGCCCTGGGGTGTGCACCACCTTCAGCGCCTCCATTGGTCCGATTTTAATTCGGTCTCCATGCTGCATCAGCACTTCAGCTGGCTCGAAGGTCATGGGGTTTCCTACCATAGTGGAAATGTTCTCCCCGGCAGAAGTCAGACAGCCGGCATCATCTCTGTGGATATACACCGGTGCTCCAGTTAAATCCCGGATTTCCTGAAGCCCACCGATATGATCGAAATGGCCGTGGGTCAAAAGAATCTTCGAAACCTCTAGGCCTTCTCTTTGGATGAAATCCACCACCCGATCGTCGGGATAGCCTGGATCCACCACTGCGGCATCCTTCGTGGCCTTATCCCACAGGATATAACAATTGGCACCCATGGGGCCAACCATGAATTTTTTAACTTCCATCACTTACCTCTAAAAATTCTTCTCACTATCCAGGAGAATGGTTACTGGACCATCGCCAATGATGGTCACCGCCATATCCGCCTGGAACTCGCCAAAGGCTACCTTTTTAATGGGCTGGGCACTGATTTTCTCCACAAAACGTTTGTATTTCTCCTCAGCCAGCGCCACCGGGCCGCTTCGTATAAAGCTGGGGCGACGGCCCTTCCGGCAGTCCCCGTAAAGGGTGAATTGGGATACTACCAACAGTTCCCCGTCAACATCCCCCAGAGAAAGGTTCATTTTATCATCCGCGTCCTCAAAGACCCGAAGCCCCACCACCTTATTGATGATGTAATCCATATCTGCCTCGGTATCATCTTCCTTGATCCCCAGAAGCAGGTTGAATCCCTTCCCGATTTCGCCAACCACCTCACCATCCACCGTCACCGATGAGGCTTTGACCCGTTGTATCACTGCTCGCATCGCTCCTCCTATACCCGCTTAACCGTAATGATCTCAGGGATTTTATTAATATTTTTAATAAGGAGATTCAGCTCTCTCCTGGATTTCACTTCGAAACTGGCTTCAAAAAAATCATACTCCCCACGTTCATTTCTGGCAGTCAGGGCATTTAAGGGAATATTCATCTCGATAAAAAGCTTAGACAGTTCAATGAGCAGCTCCCGCTTCTCATGAGCTTTAATATGAATTTCCGCATTAAAGCTGCCATCCACTCCAAATTTATTCCACTCCACGGTCACAATCCGGGCAGGGTCCGTAATATTCAGCACATTGGGACAATCCGTCCGATGAATCGAAATCCCATTGGTCTGGGTGATGTAACCGATGATTTTATCCCCAGGCACGGGGTTACAGCACTTGGAGTAATGGACATCGATATCGCTCTGTCCGGCTACCACCACATTGCTGGTGGTTTTTCGCTTGGTGGTCGGTTTTTTGATGACAACCTCTTCCACCTCTTCCGGGAACTCTCCAGGGAAAAGGAGGCGCATCTTTTGAAAAACCGTCCCCATCTTCACCCCATTATAACCCAAGGCAGCATAGAAATCATTAATGGTCTTGTAACCCATTTTATCACTGAGGATTTCCAACTCGGCAGCACTGGCCAACTTGGTATCTGTCAGCCCTTGACGCTTAAGTTCTGCCTCTAACATCAACCTGCCCTTGGAGACATTTTCTTCCTTTTCTTCCCGCTTAAAGTACTGTCGAATTTTATTCCGGGCATGGGCGCTCTTCACAAAATTCAGCCAATCCCGGCTGGGTCCATTGGAATTCTTAGAGGTCATGACCTCCACAATATCCCCATTGTTCAGGGTATAATTCAGGGGCACAATTTTATTGTTGACCTTAGCACCCACACAGCTGTTTCCGATATCGCTGTGAATCCGATAGGCAAAATCCAAGGGGCAGGAGCCCATGGGCAGCTCAATGACCTTCCCCTTGGGGGAAAAGACATACACCTCTTCGTTGAGAAGATCCACCTTAATGGTCTCCAGCAAATCTCCAGCGTTATCCAGCTCGCTTTGCCATTCCATAATCTGGCGGAGCCAGGACATCTTATTCTCGTACCGGAGCTCCTTGCCCTTGCTTTCACCCATGCCCTCTTTATACTTCCAATGGGCAGCAATGCCGTATTCTGCGGTTTCGTGCATTTCCTTAGTTCGGATCTGGATTTCAAAGGGCTCACCATTGGGTCCGATGACCGTGGTATGGATGGACTGGTACATATTGGGCTTTGGCATGGCGATATAGTCTTTAAACCGGCCAGGTATGGGCTTCCACTGGGTATGGACGATGCCCAGGACCCCGTAGCAGTCCTTCACGCTTTCCACAATCACCCGAACGGCCACAATATCGTAGATTTCATCAAACTGCCGGTGCTGGGCTTTCATCTTACGATAAATGGAATAAAAATGCTTGGCCCGGCCATAAATTTTAGCCTGAATCCCCACATCCCCAATTTTAACTTTGAGGACATCGATGACCTTGCCGATGTATTCCTCCCGGACTTGCTTGCGCATCTTCACCTGTTTGACCAAATGGTAATAGGCCTCAGGGTCCAAATATTTCAGTGCCAGATCCTCAAGCTCTGCCTTAATGGCCTGGATCCCCAGACGATTGGCAATGGGCGCGTAAATATCCATGGTCTCCCGGGATTTTTCCTGCTGCTTCCCAGGGGTCATATATTCCAGAGTCCGCATATTGTGTAAGCGGTCCACCAGCTTAATCAGGATAACTCGGATATCCTTGGACATGGCCATGACCATCTTCCTAAGATTCTCCGCCTGATTTTCTTCCTTGGACTGGAATTCAATCTTCCCAATCTTAGTGACCCCTTCCACCAGCTCTGCCACTGTCTCACTGAACTCTTCTGCAATAAAATCATGGGTATAGATGGTGTCTTCGATAACATCGTGGAGGAGGGCTGCCACAATGGTTTCCACATCCATGTGGTATTCTGCTAAAATATAGGCCACTGCCACAGGATGGATGATATAATCTTCTCCGGATTTCCGCTTCTGCCCCGAGTGGGCCTTATCCGCCAGATCGAAGGCACGCAGGATCATGGTCGTATCCGCCGCTGGATCATACTGCTTAATCAGCTTGATGACGCTGTCGATCTTATTACTTACTGCTTGGTTGGCCATGCGATGCCTCCTTTCTTATTTGCCATGTCAAAGCCATCCCTTAATAGGGATAGGAGACGATGCTGGATACAAAATAATCCTTTAGCAGATCCCGTCCGCCCAATTCTGTCAATTCGATGACAAAAAGGGCCCCACATACTTCACCACCAAGGTTTTCCACCAAATCGATGGCGGCCTTCATGGTTCCACCAGTAGCCAGCAGGTCATCGATGATGAGCACCCGATCCCCAGGCTTGATGGCATTGTGCTGAATTTCAATGGTATTGCTGCCATATTCCAGAGAATATTTTTGGGAAACGACTTTTCCGGGCAGTTTTCCAGGTTTACGGACCGGCACCAACCCTGCACCTAAGCGATAAGCTAAGGCAGAGCCAAAAATATATCCTCTAGCCTCTGGGATTACCACGATATTGACATCCAAAGCCTTGGCGATTTTATACAAATCATCAATCACCGCTCTAAAAGCATCTGGATCCTTAATCAGGCTGTTAATATCCTTAAAACTGATGCCTTCCTTGGGGAATCCTTCGTACACTGAAATTTTGCTCTTAAAATCCATCTTAAAACCTCTCCTCTGATTCTTTAAGAAAGTACTGATTCGATCAATCAGTGCTTCCAAGATATTTCTTTAATTTTAGCACTAATGGGGCCTTTTGGATATCTTTTTTTTCATTGGTTTTACATTTCTTCCCATAAATAACCCCTCGTTTTAATTTAAATTCAATGAGTCCCACCTCATTCAGGGCGTTTAAGCCCACCAGTAATTGAAAACTATTCATTCCAGGGCAGTGGGATAGAACATCGTCAAAGGGAAGCGCCCGTATTTTTTCAAAATCCATCATCTTGTAAACAGCAATCAATGCGTTGCGTTCGGGCAGCAATCTATTACAGGGATAATGCCAGATTGGCAATGCCCGAAGGCTCTCCCCCTCCTCCTTTTTAAGGGCAGCCACCCACTCCCAGGCCTGTTGATGATCCATAAGGGGATCTCCCTTTAAATCTATCACCATGGGCTGGATGGTTTCATTGCCATTAAAAGCGTTAATTTTAAGCTTGCAGAGCAGGGACACCGCCCCGCTCCGTACCCGGGCATCACACTCACCCAGGCCAAAGCCCACACACCGCAGGCCGTCCACCGTAAAGGATAGATGGTCCTGGTTTTTCCCCATCCGCCTTACATCGGTGGCATTAACCTCCCCCATCTTAAAGACCGGGCCAGGGTTTCCAATGCCGTAGGGCTCACAGAGGGAAAGCTCCTCCATCAGCCCTTCATCTACAGCATCCGCCGTAATCTCCCCATCATAATAGAGGGTCTTTTTCAGGTGCCCTCTGGCACCAGCAGCCCTTCCCCAAGCCTCCAGGCCCTTTACAAGCTCTGGAATACGGTCTGCCGCCAGGGAAAACCCAGCCGCCTGCTCATGGCCCCCGAAGGACTCAAAGAGGGGCGCACAGCTGGATAGGGCCGCAAAGATATCGATACCGGGAACGCTGCGACAGCTCCCCTTGGCAATACCATCTTCCCCAATCCCCATGACGATCACCGGATGATACCATTTTTCCTGGATCTTGCTGGCTACGATGCCAATGACCCCTGAGTGCCATCCCTCACCAGCCACCACCATAAACAGATGATTGTAAAGACCTTCCGCCGCCACCTTTTTCTCCGCAGCGATCTGGATTTCCTGCTCAATATCCTGGCGTTTTTTGTTTTCATCCCTTAGGAAGCAGGCGATGGGCATGGCCTCAGAAATGGTCTCTGCCAGATAAAGGTCTACCACCCGGCCCGCTTCCCCCAGACGCCCGGCTGCATTGATCTTCGGGGCCAGGACAAAGCCGATATTTCCGGCATTCACCACCTCGATCTCACTAACCGCCATAAGGGCGGCAATCCCCGGCATCAGGGGACCTTCGTTCATGGTCCGGATCCCCAGGCTGACCATCACCCGATTTTCATCCTTTAAGGGCACAATATCCGCCACCGTGGCCAAGGCGGCGCATTCCAGATATCCCATAAGATCCCCATCTCCCCCTTGTGCCTGGTCTAGAGCCTGGACCAGCTTAAAGGCGATACCGGCCCCGCACAGTTCCGAAAAAGGATACTGGGAATCCGGACGCTTGGCATCGATGATGGCTAGGGCCTCGGGAAGGGCTGCCTGGCACTCATGGTGGTCCGTCACAATGACATCCATCCCCTGGGCATTGCAGAAGGCCACCTCTTCCACTGCTGAAATCCCATTGTCCACCGTAATGATCAGGCTGGCCCCCGCAGCTTTTACCTCAGCCAGAGCCGTCGTATTCATCCCATAGCCTTCCTCTAAACGATTGGGAATCCGGAAGAAGGCATGGATTCCAATTTCTTTAAAATACCCAAGGAGGATGGATACCGCCGTGGTGCCATCGGCATCATAATCTCCATAAACACAAATGGTCTCCCCACTTTCCCGGGCCGTCAGAATCCGTTCTACCGCAACTGACATATCTGGCAAGAGAAAGGGATCGTGCAGATCCTCCCAATCTGGTTCTAAAAAGGCCATGGCCTCCTCGGCGGAGCCACAGCCACGTTTGATCAGTATCGATGCCGTCAGTGGTGAAACACCGCAGTCCATCACAATTTCTTCAACAAGGGTCTCTCCGTCTTCTCTGCCGAGATCACGCGCTTTCCAAATGGTTTCCATTTTTCCTCCAAAGTCGAAAAGCCGGACAGCCTAGGCTGTCCGGCTCATTGTGCTTTTAATCTTACACCTGAGGTGCTTTTTCTTGCCGTTTATCCCGGCGCTTACGATTATTTTTCTTCTGCTGTTTCGTATTGTATCGGGTATTCTTAAACTTCTTCTGGAATACCACCCACAAAGGGCTGGCAACGAAAATCGAGGAGTAACAACCGCAGGCAATCCCGACGATGAGGGGCAGGGCAAAATCCTTAATGGCCGCCACACCGAAGATATACAGGGCCAGAATTGCAATCAAGGTGGTTGCCACTGTATTGATACTTCGCTTCAAGGTCTGATTTACACTGGCATCCACCAGGGTCGTCAGATTCTGCATACCCATAACATTTTCATTTTCACGGATACGGTCAAAGACCACAATGGTATCGTTGATGGAATACCCTAGAATGGTCAGCACCGCCGCTATAAAGGGGGCATTTACCTGAATCTGGAAAAGGGCATAGACCCCAATGACCACAACAATATCGTGAACCAGGGCGAGGACCGCCGCCAAGCCAAAGTAAAATTCAAAGCGAAAGGTAATGTACACCAGCATCAATGCCATGGCCACCACCGATGCCAAAACTGCGTTACGGGCGGTTTCTGTCCCCACGGATGGCGTAATGGTATCCACAGACACTAAATCCGCATCTGTCAGCTTATACTCCGCTTTAAAGGCATCAAAGAGATCGGTTCGCTGTTCGGTAGTCAGACTTTCCTTGGTACTGATCACAATTTGCTCCTGGGCATCACCCGAATAAGTGATGTCCGCATTTTTATCGTACTTATCGGTAATTTTCCGGGCATCATCCGTATTAAAGGTGGTGTGCAGGTCGATGGTGACAATGGTCCCCCCCACAAAATCAATCCCGAAGTTGAGGCCCCGAATCGCCAGGGCCCCCAGGCTGATAACGATCATAATGAGGGAGATAATAAACCAAATTTTTGTTTTTTCAACCAGTTTAAGTTGTCTTTTCATTTTATTCTCCCTCTCTATATTCCATAAAACTTCGAGCTATTGACCAGATGGGTTCCCAGCACCAGCTTAATCAGATGCTTGGTCACCACTACAGCGGTTATCATGCTCAGCACAATCCCCACAACCAGGGTGAGGGCGAAGCCCTGGACACTGCCGGAGCCGAGGAAGAATAACACGAAGCCTGCAATCAAGGTGGTAATATTGGAGTCTACAATGGTCCCCATGGCCCGCTTGAACCCAGCATCGATGGCTTTATCAATGGAGCCGCCGTTCTGTGCCTCGTCCTTAATTCGCTCAAAGATAATGACGTTGGCATCCACGGCCATCCCGATGGATAGGATCATCCCAGCGATTCCTGGTAGGGTCAGGGTAACATTCATTTCCACCATGATAATGAGATCCACCATGATGTAGACTAACAGTGCCAAATCGGCTATAAAGCCAAGGCCCCGGTAGAACAGCAACATAAAAATCAGAACAGCGGCAATCCCGATGGCTCCGGCAAAAATACTTTGCTGGAGGGAATCCTGACCCAAGGTCGGCCCTATGGTGGTCACTTCGATGGGCTCCAATTCCAGGGGAAGGCTCCCACCCCGGATGAGCTCAGCCAGCTGACTGGCTTCATCCATATCGGACATCCCCTCAATGATGGCTTCGCCATTGGTGATGGCGGCGTTAACCTTTGGAGCGCTGATGGTTTCACCATCCAACTCAATGGAGATGACCTGATTTAAGTACTTCTGAGTTGCATCGGCGAATTTCTGGGTCCCTGATTCATTGAACTTCAGGGTAACCACAGACTCTTCCACACCACTGCTGTTATTCTGTTTCACCGCTTTGGAATCGGACACATCATCCCCGGTGAGGATAACGGTTCCGTCCGGTGCGAGGAATTCCAGTTTAGCCGTTTTCCCGATAAGGTCTAAGGCCTGCTGCTGATCCTGGATGGAAGGGATGGACACCCGGATACGGTCATCCCCCTGCTTGGTGACTGTGGCTTCACTGACCCCCAGGGAGTCCACCCGCTTTTTAATGGCTGAGACGGTACTGTCCATTTTTTCTGAATCGACACCGGAGCCATCCTCCGTCTTGGCTTGAAGGACCACATTGACCCCACCGGTTAAATCGAGGCCATAGTGCATCCGGTCCCCGATTTTTCCGATATCATAACGACCAATCGTGATCCCACTAAAGAGTACATAGCCACAAAAGGCCAGAAGGGCCATGAATACCACCAATATCACGGTTTTTTTCACATTTACTTTTTGCTTCACTGGTTCCTCCTCATTTCTTTTGCCAAATTATCTTAGAGGGCTTCCAAAACCTTCGAAAAACGCGCCAAGCGCTTCATCAATTCTTCTTTTCCCAGTACTTCCATAATCATGGCTAAATCCGGTCCATGCATTTCACCCGTCAGCATAATACGTGTCGGCATATAGAGCATTTTCCCTTTAATTTTTTCCGCTTTGTGCTCCTTCTGGATGGCCTTTAAAACAGCCATCATAGACGGTGCATCCACCACCTCAGCGGCTTCAATCTTCTCCATCAAAGCACCGTGGAGTACCGGAACGCTTTCTGCCTTAATGATTTCCAGGCTTTCTTCATCGGTGATTTCAAAATCGCTGTTAAAAATCAGGGCCACTTCATCGGGCACCTGGGCAAAGTATTCCAGACGGTCTCTAAGAAGCTCTGCAATCGTCCCAATCCATTCCCTTTTGTTCTCAATATCATCCGCAGTAATATAGCCTGCCTCCAAAAGATAGGGAATACAATGATCGGTTAGAGCCTCTGGTGATAAAGCCTTAATGTAGTGGGCGTTCATCCAGTTCAACTTGCTGCGGTCAAAGACGGCCCCGGAGCGGTTAATCCGAGATAAGTCGAAAGCTTCCACCAATTCTTCCATGGAAAAAATTTCCTGATCCCCTTCAGGGCTCCAGCCCAACAGGGCCAGGAAATTCACGAGTGCCTCTGGCAAATAGCCCTTTTTAAGGAAATCCCCAACGGATACATCCCCCTGGCGTTTGCTCAGCTTCTTATGATCGTCATTCAAAATATTGGATAAATGGACAAATTGGGGGGCTTCCCAACCCAGGCATTCATATAGATACACATGCTTAGGCGTGGAGGGCAGCCATTCTTCTCCACGGATGACATGGGTGATGCCCATAAGATGGTCATCTACTACCACTGCAAAATGGTAAGTGGGGAAACCATCGGCCTTGATGAGCACTTGATCATCCAAATCATCGGTATTGATTTCAATATGTCCCCGGACCGCATCGTCAAAGGCAATGACGGTATTTTCCGGCAGCTTTAAACGAATAACGTAGGGCTCACCTTCAGCAATCCGACGTCCAATCTCCTCGGGATCGAGATCCCGGCAGTGACCATCGTAACGGGGGGTTTCTCCTGCTGACCTTTGGGCTTCCCGAACCGCCTCCAGCCGTTCCTTGGTACAAAAGCAGTAGTACGCCTTACCCTCTGCCAGCAGCTGTTCAATATAACGTCTATAAATATCCAGGCGTTCAGACTGGATATAGGGACCGCAATCTCCGAATTGCAGGATGCTGCCATCCTTCACCATAAGTCCCTCATCCGGACGAACCCCGGTGATGTCCAGTGCGGCCAGCAGATTTTCCACTGCGCCTTCTTCATAACGGGTCCGGTCTGTATCCTCTAAACGCAGCAGGAATTGACCGCCGTTTTTTTTAGCATATAAGTAGTTGTAAAGTGCAGTCCGCAAGCTTCCCACGTGGACATTCCCTGTGGGGCTCGGGGCGAATCGATCTCTGATCATGTTCTCTCCTGTTACTATATAATGTAATATTTCTGGTCTATTATAACATTTATAAAAGACCTTAACATTCTTTTTCTTGAAACTTTAGCAATAATTTTGAATTGCGCACCAGGGTTTGGCATCCCCGCCAGTGGAGGGCACTCCCTGCAAAGGCCGCGTCAAAGGTGGCCTCATCCATTTCAGACAGGGCCTGTAGTTCCGGCCAGGCTGCATTCAAGGGGCCGTCCTCCCAGCGCACCTCTGGCAAATGAGCGTTATAGGGACAGGCCAGCTGGCACAGATCACAGCCGTAGACAAAATACTGTACACGCTGCTCTTCTTCCTCACTCAGCTTTTTCTTTTGGGTTAAGTACGAGATACACCGGCTGGCATCCAGGGAAAATCCCGATTTCAAGGCCCCCTGGGGGCAGGCATCCAAGCAGCGCCTGCAGCTGCCGCACTGGCTTTTAAGGGGAGTGACTGGCACAAAGGCGATGGGTGTATTCACCAGAATTTGGCCAATAAAAACCCCACTGCCATATTGGGGATGGATGAGGGTATTGTTTTTGCCATAAAACCCTAAGCCTGCTCGCCAAGCACTCCCCCGATCAACAAGTTTCCCATTATCCACAAACAACCGATAATCCAACTGGGGATGATTAGCCTTCAAGGCAACCATGAGGGCCTCCATCGTCCGGGATAACCGAAGATGATAATCCTCACCCCTGCAAAAAGCAGAAAGACGTCCCTTCCCCTGAGTGCTTTTCGGGGGGGACATCTTGAGTGTATAGGGCAGCCCAATGACAATAACGGCGGCGACATCCCCATAGGCCTGACGGTAGTCCACCCGCTTATCTGGAGACACCCCCACAAATGGCGTCGGGCCATTCGTGGTATGTCGTGCCTCCAAATGAGGTTTAATCTCTAAAAGAGGGGTTGCCTCCGTAAATCCGATGATGGGAATTCCCAGGGATGCGGCCACCCGTCGGATTTCTGCCTCCTCAAGCATCGCTCTGGCCATTTTCAGCCGAAGCAATTCGCGCCTCGATGACAGCCCATGCCTCTTCCTTACCCCGACGTTCTGCGGCGGAAAAGAGGAACACATCGGAACGTTGGCGCAGGCCGAGGGTCTTGGCAATATTATCCAGGGCCTTCTTCTGCCGGGTTTTGGAAATCTTATCCGCCTTCGTAGCAATGACGATGGGGTCGAGTCCATAATAAACTAACCAATCGTACATGAGCTTATCATCCTCAGTGGGTTCATGACGGCTATCCACCAGCTGGATGATCAAGGCCATATTTTCACGGTTCTGGAGATAATCTTCGATCATCCGTCCCCATTTCTCCCGCTCTGTCTTCGACACCCGGGCATAGCCATAACCTGGCATATCCACAAACCGAAAGGTATCGTTAATCTGATAGAAATTCATGGTCTGGGTTTTTCCCGGCTGGGAGCTGGTTCGTGCCAATCCCTTTCGATTGATCAGAGTGTTGATAAAGCTGGATTTCCCCACATTGGATCGACCCAGCAGAACAATTTCCGGAAGGGCATCCTGGGGATATTGAGCTTCACTGACAGCGCTGATGATAATCTCAGACTTGGTTACATTCATTTTTGACCTCCGAATACAAGTGCGGTGACCTCTTCCATGGTGGAAACAGGATGAATGTTCAGGGCATCCGTCACCACCTGGGGCACCTCTTCCAAATCCTTCAGATTCGCTTTAGGCAGAATGATTTCCTTCACCCCTGCCCGGGTAGCTGCCGTTAGCTTCTCCCGAAGCCCACCGATGGGCAGCACCCGTCCCCTCAGGGTAATTTCCCCGGTCATGGCCAAATTCCGTGGCACCGGCTTTCCCGTTAGGGCCGAAATTAAGGCAGTGGTCATGGTAATCCCAGCCGATGGGCCATCCTTGGGAACGGCGCCTTCCGGCACATGGAGATGGATATCCTTGGTTTCGTAAAAATCATCCTCAATTCCAAGTGCATCACACCGGGACCGGATATAGCTAATGGCTGCCTTGGCCGATTCCTGCATGACATCTCCCAATTGACCCGTGATGGAGACTTTTCCCTTGCCCTTGAGAACCGCTACTTCGATCTCCAGGGTTTCCCCGCCAACAGCGGTCCAGGCTAGACCATTGACCAGGCCGACCGCCTGAACTCCATCGACGGTATCAAAGGTGTATTTTTTCATTCCAAGATAGTTTTCCAAATTCTTTGGTGTAATGGAAACCACCTCAACGCCATCCTCCACTATGGCCTTCGCAGCACCCCGGCACACTCTGGCAATGGTCCGTTCCAGCTCCCGCACACCAGATTCCCGGGTATAATAGCTGATAATCTCTTGGAGGGCTTTCTTATTGATTTTAAAATTCTCATGATTCAGCCCGTGGATTTCACACTGCTTGGGTACTAGGTACCGCTTGGCAATTTCCAGCTTTTCACTTTCCACATAGCCATTAAGTTCAATGATTTCCATCCGGTCCAAAAGTGGCCTTGGAATGGTAGAAAGGGAATTGGCGGTAGTCAGGAAGAGGACATCCGATAAATCGAAGGGTAACTCCAAATAATTATCTGTGAATGTATTATTCTGTTCAGGGTCCAACACCTCTAATAATGCCGCTGCAGGATCTCCCCTAAAATCCTGGCTCATCTTGTCGATTTCATCCAGCAAAAAGAGGGGATTGCGGCTCTTTACCTGTTTGAGATGGTAAAGAATTCGTCCAGGGATCGCCCCAACGTAGGTTCTCCGGTGCCCACGGATTTCCGCTTCATCCCGCATCCCCCCCAGGGACATCCGGACATATTTACGGTTTAACGATTTGGCAATGGATTTGGCAATGGATGTTTTACCCACACCCGGCGGTCCCACTAAGCAGATAATGGGGGATTTTAGATTATCTGCCAGCTTCAGCACGGCAATATATTCCAAAATCCGTTCCTTTACCTTGTCCAGGGCGTAGTGATCCTTATTAAGGGTACGGCGGGCTTTCCCGACGTTGATCTCCTCTTCGGTTTCCGTATTCCAGGGCAGGTCCAGGACCCATTCGATGTAGCTTTCAATAACACCGGATTCGGAAGAACCGCTCGGAACCTTGCTTAAATGGGCAATTTCTCCTAACACCTTTTCCCGGACTTCATCACTGACATCCAGGGCTTCCAGACGCTCTTTATATTCCTCGGACTTCCCGATGACATCCGTATCTCCCAACTCATCCTGAATCACCTTAATCTGTTCCCGAAGGACATATTCCCGTTGGCTCTTGTCCACTTCCTCTTTGACCTTCTCATCGATATCCTGTTCGATTCGCGCCATCTCGATTTCATCCACCAGTACTTCATAGGTGGCCATCAGACGTTTGTTGATGTCTGTTTCCTGGAGAATACGCTGGGCCTCGGGGAGGTCGAGCATCAAATTAGCACAAATCAAATCGATGAGCCGATCCGGGTCATCCACCATATCCAGGGTTGCCGCCATATCCCCTGCAACCTTCCGGGTCATCGTCATATATTGGGTAAAGGTTGCGCGGATCATCCGCATCAGAGCCCTGTTTTCCTTGTTATCGTAAAAGATGCTTTTGACCCCTTCATAAAGCACCGCAAAATAAGGATCCACACACAAGTACTGGGTAATCTTTGCCCGTTCCTTGATTTCTACTAATACGCGCATTAAGCCATCGGGCATCTTGAGGGTCTGTTTTACCTTGGCAATACAGCCGACTTCAAAAATATCCTCTGGTGCGGGATCTTCCTTTTGGGCATCCTTTTGCTCCACCAGAAGGACCATTTGATTCTGGGTCATGGCCATTTCCAGTGCATTGATGGATTTTTCCCGGCCAATATCGAAATGAATGACCATTCCAGGGAAGACGCTCATCCCGCGCATGGGGATCAGGGGGATACCGTCTACCACTTCCAGTGCCAAACGTTCGAGTTCTTCAAAGGCCTGGCCCATTTCAGGCTGAAGGGTTTCTGTGTTCTCATTATTAATTTTCATTTTCCACTGACTTCCTTTATGTTAAAAAGAGCAATCGTAATGATTGCTCTGTCATCGCTATGATACATTCGCTTTTGTTGCCTGTGCTTCTTCATCCTTTCGGATAATGATGGGTTCAGCAGTCTTATCTACCACTGCCTTGGTTATGATGACCTTTTCCACCCCTTCTTCGGACGGAATGTCGAACATGATGTCCGTCATCAGATCTTCAATAATTCCCCGCAGACCCCGGGCCCCGGTTTTATTGTCCAAGGCCCTTTTGGCAATGGATACCAATGCATCAGGTTCAAACTCCAGGACAACCCCTTCAATAGCAAACATCTTTTGATATTGCTTCACTAAGGCGTTCCTTGGCTCCGTCAAAATCGTAATCAATGCTTCTTCATCCAGATGCTTTAAGGTGGCAATGACCGGAATCCGACCGATGAATTCGGGAATTAGACCATATTTCAAGAGATCCTGAGGCTCCACCTTTTGAAGCATGGCATCCTTTTCCTTTTCCTGGGTGGTCTTTACCGTAGCACCAAAGCCCATAGATCCCTTTTCAAGGCGCTTTTCAATGACACCCTCCATCCCATCAAAGGCTCCGCCACAGATGAACAAAATACCGGAGGTATCGATTTGGATGAATTCCTGGTGGGGGTGCTTCCGTCCGCCCTGGGGCGGCACATTAGCCACAGTCCCCTCTAGTATTTTAAGGAGGGCTTGCTGGACCCCCTCTCCACTCACATCCCGGGTGATGGATGGGTTATCGCTTTTCCGGGCAATCTTGTCGATTTCGTCAATGTAGATAATGCCCTGCTGGGCCCGATCCACATCCATATCCGCTGCCTGGAGAAGCTTGAGGAGTATATTTTCCACATCTTCGCCCACATAACCTGCCTCGGTCAGGGAAGTGGCATCCGCAATGGCGAAGGGCACCTCCAAAATCCGGGCCAGGGTCTGGGCCAGAAGGGTTTTTCCAGAGCCCGTTGGGCCGATGAGCATGATATTGCTTTTTTGCAGCTCCACATCATCGTCCCCCTGGACTTCTGAGTTAATGCGTTTGTAATGATTATATACCGCCACCGCCAGAGCTTTTTTAGCATCGTCCTGGGCAATAACATAGGCATCCAGGCAATCTTTGATTTCCCTGGGTACGGGTACATCCTCATAGGTAATGGCTACCGGTTCTTCTTCACTGCTGATGATTTCTTCGCATAGGGCGACGCATTCATCACAAATGTAGACCCCGGGCCCGGCGACCATGCGCTTCACCTGGGATTGGTTTTTTCCACAGAAGGAGCAGGTCACCTGGTTGATTCCATCATTAAATTCTGACATGATAATCCCTCGCTTCTATCGTGAGGCGATGACTTCATCGATGAGGCCATAGGCCTTTGCTTCGTCAGCGGTCATAAAGTTATCACGGTCCGTATCCCTGGCAATGACATCCAGGGGTTGTCCCGTGTTCGCACTCAGGATTCGGTTTAATTTCTCGCGTGTCTGCACCAAATGCTTGGCGTGAATTTCCACATCCACACTTTGGCCCTGGGCGCCGCCCAGGGGCTGATGGATCATCACCTCGCTGTTAGGCAGCGCCAAGCGGCGACCGACGGCCCCCGATGAGAGCAAAAATGCCCCCATGGATGCCGCCATTCCTACACAAAGGGTTGATACATCACATTTGATGAAATTCATAGTATCGTAGATGGCAAAGCCTGCCGTAACCGAGCCTCCGGGACTATTGATATACATGGATATCTCCTGATCCGGATTTTCAGCCTCCAGGAAGATCAGCTGGGCAACCACTAAGCTTGCTGTGGCATCGTTAATCTCACCATCCAGGAAGACGATGCGTTCTTTAAGCAGACGGGAATAAATATCGAAGGAGCGTTCTCCCCGACCGGTCTGCTCAATGACCATTGGAACCAGATTCATATCCATCGTCCTTCCTGATTATTTCTGTACTGCAGCGTCAACCAGGAAGTCTACGGTCTTTTTCCGTTTGATGTTAGCATCCAAGTATTCGCGCATTCTGTCGTCCACGGTTTCTTTATAGGCTTCAAATTCATGGTTGAAGGCATCGGCATAGACTTTAATTTCTGCATCCATTTCTTCTTCCGTCACGGCCATCTCTTCAGCTTCAGCAATATCTGCCAAGACTAATTCCATCTTGATGTTCTTTTCGGCATCTGGTTTCATGTTTTCCCGGAAATCTTCACGGCTGCTTCCAGTGAATTTAAAGTAGTCGTCCAAGGAAATTCCCTGGGCCTTCATCTGCTGTTCCATGCTTTCCATGCTACGATCCACTTCTTCTTCGATCATCAGGTCTGGCACTTCCAGCTCTGCATTTTCGATGGCAAATTCAATAACCGCTCTTTCGGCGTCGGCGCGAAGGGCACGGGTCTTTTCTTCTTTTAACTTTTCAGAAATATCGGCCTTCAGCTCATCTAAGGTATCAAATTCGCTGACATCTTTGGCAAATTCATCATCCAGTACGGGTAATTCTTTTACCTGAACTTCCTTTACTAAGACTTTAAAAATGGCATCCTTACCCGCCAGATTATCCGCATGGTATTCTTCTGGGAAGGTTACCTTAACATCTACGGCATCATCCTTTTTAGCCCCGACTAATTGATCTTCAAAACCTGGGATAAAGGTGTTGCTGCCCAGCTCTAAGCTATGGCCTTCGTCCTTACCGCCAATGAAAGGCTCGTCATCCACAAAGCCTTCGTAATCAATGACGACCGTGTCCCCTAATTTAGCGGCTGCTTCATCATCAGAAATGATCCGGGCGTTTTGGTTTTGCATTTCTGCAAGCTTAGCGGCAATATCTTCTTCGGTCATTTCGGGCTCAAGTTTATTGATTTCAGCCCCTTTATAGTCCTTAAGGGTAACTTCCGGTTTAATCCCTACTTTGACGATAAAGATTGCCCCTTCTGCTTCGTCCACCTTTTCTACCTTTTCAAGGGTCGGCCGGGTCACGGCTTCAATTTTGGTTTCTTCCAAGGCATCCTTGTAGGCCCCTGGGAAAGCAAAATCAATGGCATCTTCGACAAAGACACCTTTGCCATAGTGGGCTTCGATAATCTTCCGGGGTGCTTTACCCTTTCTGAAGCCCTGAATTGAAAAATATTTCTTATTCTTTTGATAAGCCTGATTAATTGCTGCTGTAAAATCTTCAGCAGCAATGGTTAATTCCATGGTAACGACATTCTTTTCCGTTCCTAAAATCTTTGCGCTCATTGTATCCTCCAACACTCTATATATATTCTTTCTCAATTTGTTCAGTATAACATAGTGAAAAATTTGAATCAAGGGTTTTACCCTGGCTTCATAAGTTTTCCCACAGAATCGATGCATAAAACGAGCCTGGGTAAAAACCCAGGCTCATCACATTATCCACCTAAATAAGCGGACTGTACTTCATCATTTGTCATTAATTCCTGGGCATCGCCGGAAAGCTTGATCTTTCCCGTTTCCAGTACATAGGCCCGATTGGCAATACGCAGGGCCTTTTTAGCATTTTGCTCCACCAGAAGCACGGTCACGCCAGCATTATTGATGGTTTGGATCATGCTGAAAATTTCATCTACCAATATGGGAGCTAACCCCATAGAGGGCTCATCCAATAGAATCATCTTTGGCTTGGTCATCAGTGCCCGGCCCATGGCCAGCATCTGCTGTTCCCCACCGCTCAGGGTACCAGCCACTTGCTTGGCTCGTTCCTTAAGCCTTGGGAAATAGGTATATACCATTTCCATGTCTGAAGCAATCTCCCGTTTATCCTTTCGGATAAAGGCTCCCATCATCAGGTTTTCATAAACGGACATTTCGGCAAAAACCTGACGTCCTTCTGGGACATGGGCCATTCCCAAATCCGGAATCTGAAAGGCCTTCACCTTGGTAATGTCCTCTCCATTAAATGAGATGACACCACTTTCCGGTCTAAGCAAACCCGAAACAGTTTTAAGGGTCGTGGTCTTTCCGGCACCGTTGGCTCCGATGAGGGTCACAATTTCTCCATCATTCACCTCAAAATCAATGCCCTTGATGGCATGGATTTTACCATAGTATACATTTAAATCTTTAACCTTTAACATGGCATCCTCCTTCCATCAATCGCCTAAATAGGCTCGGATAACATCCGGATTAACTTTAATTTCATCCGGCGTTCCCTCTGCAATGGTCTTTCCATAGTCCACCACCAGAATCCGTTCACAGATTCCCATGACAAGCTGCATGTCATGCTCAATGAGGAGTACCGTGATATCGAATTTTTCCCGGATGAAATGGATGGTCTCCATGAGCTCTGCGGTTTCATTGGGATTCATCCCAGCAGCGGGTTCATCCAGCATCAACACCTTGGGGTTTGAGGCCAATGCCCGGGCAATTTCCAGCTTACGCTGCTGTCCATAGGGCAGGTTTTTTGCCTTGGTCTGCTCATATTCCCCCATATCGAAAATATCAAGCAGCTTCCGGCACTCGTCGTAGGCCCGCTTTTCTTCCTTCCAGAATTTAGGCAAACGGAACATCCCTTGGGCCAGATTATATTTGATAAAATTATTATAAGCGATCTCCACATTTTCAATGGTAGTCAGATCTTTAAAGAGACGAATATTCTGGAATGTCCGGGCAGCACCCATGGCCACTACCTGATGAGGATTTTTCTTCAGAATACTCTTCCCCTCGATGAGGACATCCCCTTCGGTAGGCTCATACACTCCAGTCAGGGTATTAAAGATGGTGGTTTTTCCGGCCCCATTAGGTCCAATCAAACCCACTAGCTCATTATTTCCAAGCGAGAGGTTAAAGTGGTCCACCGCTGTCAGACCACCAAAACGCATGGTTACATCTTTCGCTTCTAAAACAGCCATTACATGTCACCCCCATCTAGTGAATCACTGGTTTTACGCCGCTTATCCATGAGCCCTTCAATAAACCGGGTCAGGGAGAATTCATAACGGCCGAGCATTCCTTGAGGTCTGAAAATCATCATAATGATAAGGGCCAAAGAGTATACCAGAAGCCGATATTCCGAAAATTGACGCAGAAGCTCCGGAAGTACTGTCAAAACGATGGCCGACAAAATGGAGCCCGTCAAGCTTCCTAGCCCCCCCAGGACCACAATCACGAACATTTCAATGGAAAACATAAACTGAAATTTACTGGGGTCCAGATACCCCTGATAGTGGGCATATAAAGAGCCACCAATTCCTGCAAAGAAGGAGGAAATGGTAAAGGCCAGAACCTTCACTTTGGTGGTGGGAATCCCTGCCGCTTCCGCCGCAATTTCATCCTCCCGAATGGACATGATGGCCCGTCCATAGCGGGAACGCCCCAGTGTGAAAATAAGCACCGCAACGATGATCATCACCCAATACACTGAGCCCAGACCCGCCAAACGCGGAATCCCTTTGAGGCCCTGGGCACCACCAGTGGGTTCGAAGTTGACAAAAAAGATTCGGATGATTTCAGCAAACCCAATGGTTACAATCCCCAAATAGTCACCCCTAAGCCGCAGACTGGGTGTCCCGATGAGGATCCCTACAGCACCAGCTGCTGCACCCCCGACCAGGGATGAGATAATGAGTAGAATAAGTCGTGGAAATTCTGGCACTGCGCCGGTGACGGCCAAGCTGACGCTGGCCCCTACATAAGCGCCAATAGCCATAAACCCTGCGTGACCCAAGGCCATTTCGCCCAAAAAGCCCGCAACAATATTCAGGCTCAAAGCCATGATAATCATGATGCAGGTCAGAATAACAATACCACTAAAATAAGTAGAGACAATTTTAAAAGTAATCAGCGAATAAATGATAGCAAAAATAGCAAGAATGGCGATAGAATTGACAATATAGGACTTCTTGATGTTCTTTGACATTTCTTACACCTTCTCTTTCATGTTTTTACCTAGGATTCCCGTCGGCTTAAACAGTAGTACCAGGATCAGCACACCAAAAACAATGGCATCTGCCCAGGTTGAGGATAAATAGGCTTTGGTCATGGTTTCCACCATCCCAATGATAAAACCACCCAGCATGGCACCAGGTACGCTTCCGATCCCCCCCAAAACAGCGGCAACAAAGGCTTTAAGCCCAGGCATAGTCCCCATTGTGGGTTCGATAATCGTGTAGGCCGTACTGTACAAAATCCCCCCAAGAGCCCCTAAAGCAGAACCAATCAGGAACGTAATGGAAATGGTTCGGTCCACATTAATCCCCATGAGTACTGCCGCATCTTGGTTTTCAGAAACAGCACGCATGGCACGTCCCTGCTTCGTCTGATTGATAAAAATTTCAAGCAAAACCATAAAAACCACTGAAAGCCCGATGGTGATCAGGGTAATAGAGCTAATTTCCACGCCACCCACATTAAAAACAACTTGGGGGAATATTTTCGGCATAACCTTAGGATCGGCACCAAAAATAGCAAGAGCCAGATTCTGAAGGAACATGCTCACACCAATGGCTGTGATCAACGCGGATAAACGCGGTGCATTCCGCAAAGGTCGATAAGCGATAAATTCGATGGCGACTCCCATCACCGCCGTCAATACCATAGAGAATAGAATAACCGCCCAAAAGGGCCAGTTTAAGGTTGCCGCAGCAATAAATGCAAAATACGCACCAAACATCATGATTTCGCCATGGGCGAAGTTAATGAGCTTCAGGATTCCATACACCAATGTATAGCCAATGGCAATAAGGGCGTAAATACTTCCTGAATTCAATCCATTGATGAATTGCTGCAAAAACATATTCATATAGGATAACCTCCTGTTTCTAAAAAAAGATATAGAAGAGCCGAAGCCCTTCTATATCCGACTTTTTCTCATTTAATTCTTGGGCAAAATCAGTCGCCGGTAACAGTGGTGACGTATTTTAATTGGCCATTTTCAATTTTGATGATGGTGATTTCTTTACCCTTGGGGTTACCATTTTCATCAAAAGAGAATTTCCCGGTTACACCATCGTAGGTCATTTCTTTTAATGCTTTAATAACGGCTTCCTTATCTGTGCTGCCTGCATTTTCAATGGCCTTGACCATGCAATCCATGGCATCATAGCCTAATGCAGCAAAGGAGTTTGCAGCTTTACTGTATTTGTCTTTGTATGCAGTGATAAACTTCTGAACTGATTCTTTAGGAGAATCGGCAGCATAATGGTTTGCAAAATATTGGCCTTCTGCTGCTTCTGCATATTCTTCCTGGACACTGTCCCAACCGTCCCCACCAACAAAGGTTGCGGTAATTCCCATTTCCTTTGCTTTTTGGAGAATTGGACCAACGGTTGAATAGTAATCTGGTACGTACACAATTTCAGGATTCAGCTGTTTGATTTTGGTCAACTGCGCACTGTAATCATTGTCTTTATCCGAATAGGATTCAGTCCCGAGGATTTTGCCGCCTTTACTTTCAAAAGTCTTGGTAAAGGCAGAAGCTAAACCTTCGGAGTAGGCATTCCCTTTACAGACCAGAATAGCGGCATTCTTGGCTCCTAAGACGTCTGCTGCATAGTTCGCTCCGGCATTTCCCTGATAAGCATCAAGGTAGCAAACCCGAAAGCTGTTATCCGCCCCTACTGTAACATCGTCAGCCGTAGCTGTCGGTGATAGGATTGGCATATTATCTTCCTTCGCTAAATCCTTGATGGCAAGGGCTTCTCCCGAAAGAACCGGTCCAACAATGGCAACAACGCCATCATTATCACGCAGTCGATTATAGGCATTGACAGCTTCGGTAGCATCGCCTTTGGTATCATAGGAAACTAATTCAATCTTCTTTCCTAAAACACCACCAGCTTCGTTGATTTGATCAACAGCCAATTCAATCCCGTTTTTAGCCGCATTACCATAGCTGGCAGTATCACCAGTGTAAGGGCCAAGTGTTCCAATTTTGATGACATCATCAGAACTGGATGATCCGCCGCCGCAACCACTTAAAGCAAATACGGACAAACAGAGCATCACTACCATAGCTAAGCTGATTACTCTTTTTTTCATATATTCCTTCCTCCCATGAAGTTAATTTAAGGTAATTTTAATATAATCTCACTGGAATATCAAGGAATATCTTCAAATTGTATACATTATTTTTTAAATTCTTTATTTTCACGTTTATAGGTATCACAATAAGCGTTCAAAACACAACTCTCACACTTTGGGTTTCGCGCAGTACATACCTTTCGTCCGTGCCAAATAATCCAGTGATGGGCTCGGGACCAGTAGGCCTTGGGGATATTCTTCATCAGAGAATTCTCTACCTGCAGCACATTATTCCCTTTTGCTAAGCCAATCCGCCGGGATACCCGAAAAACATGGGTATCTACCGCGATGGCCGGAATATCGAAGGCATTGCTCATCACTACATTGGCGGTTTTCCTGCCAACTCCCGGAAGGGCAGTCAGCTCTTCCATGGTGCGAGGAACAATCCCCCCATGCTCCGCCAATAAGAGGTGGCAGGTCAGCAGAATATTTTTTGCCTTTGTATTCGCCAATCCACAGGTTTTAATTTTTTCCTTCAATTGTCCTTCATTTAAGGTGAGCAAGGCTTCGGGAGTATTGTATTCTTTAAAAAGCTCGGCTGTCACCAGATTAACCCGAACATCAGTACACTGGGCTGACAGCATGGTGGCGATGAGAAGTTCAAAAGGGGTCTGATAATCTAACCCACAGACTTGATCCCCATAAACTTCTCCCAAAACTTCGATGACCTTCATCCGTGTTTCTTTATTCATTATCTGCCTCAAACAGGATCAGGGCCATCACCTCCAGGTCTCCCTGATCGATATTTCGGATGGAATGGGATCCTCCGTCTTTCGTAATCATGACATCTCCCTCAGACAAGGTGCAGGATACACCATCATCCATCCCTTGGGCGTTCCCCTTTAGAATATAATAAATTTCCCGTTCATGGATATGATCGTGATTTCCAACAGAATGACCCGGTGGCACAATCATTTTGGCGTATAGGCGTCCGGCACCACACATTTCATTTTCTGGCAATACATGCTCAATAATGACATTACCCACACCGCCGCGCATTTCCTGTCGCTCTTCAATTTTTTTGTCAGCTTTTTGAATAATCATGGAAATAACCTCCTGTTGTTTTAACCCATTATAACATAAAGCCCCCGGTCTTTTTAGACCGAGGGCTTTATTTAATCTTTTTACTGTGCGACAAGAACATCCTCATTAATCAGAGTCCGGACATAGGTCCCATAGATTCCTGCCGGAATATAACTCCCACTTCCAATGGGGGTGTTGTCTGGTGCACCGCACCATACCGAGCTTGAAATATTTGCAGTCATCCCATTGAACCACAGATCTACTTCGTTATCCGTTGTCCCCGTTTTACCGGCGGTGGGCAGTGCATTCGCCGCACTGGTTCCCGTCCCGCTGGTAACAACCTGCTGGAGAATGCTCCACATGGTGCTGGCCGTATTGGAACTCATTACCTGGTGCGTATCCAGCTTGAACTGGCTCTTATCAAATACCTGATCGCCATTTGTCTTTTGAATCTGAACCACAAAGTAAGGCTCATTGTAAACACCGTTATTATTAAACACATTAAAGGCTGCTGCCATTTCAAGGGGCTTGATCCCATTGGTCATCCCTCCTAAGGCTGTGGACAGGTTATAGTCATCATCTACAATCGTACTAATTCCAAATCCCTTAATCCATTGGATAGCATTATCAACCCCCATGGCATCGAAGGCTTTAACCGCCGGAATATTCTTTGATTGAATCAGCGCCTGACGATAGGTCATTGCTCCGCTGTAGCTGTTGCCATAATTCTGTGGCGACCAACCGCCAAAGGTGGTCCGTTCATCCATTACCGTCGTATCCGGTGTAATAACACCCTGTTCAAAGGCACCACTATAATACAGTGGCTTAATACCTGAACCAGGCTGACGGGCAGAATTTGCCATATCGACATCCGTATTCCCGCCATAGTAGGCCCGCACAGAACCATCGAGGTCAACGGTAACCAGAGCCCCCGTAAATTCATCGCCATAACCGGCTTTGGATAAACCAGAGGTCACCGCATTAATGGCAGAGTTCTGATAACGGGTATCGATGGTTGTGTAAATCTTATAACCACCACTGGCAATATTCGTCCGAATATATTCAACCGCTGCATCCTCACTGAGTCCTTGCTCCTTCATAATCTTAGGCGCCTGACTCAAGGCATACTCCTGGAGGGCTTTATTGACAAAGGCCTCATACCCTGGAGTGATCTGGTTGTTCAGCTCATCCGCAGACCAAGGCACAATGGTAATTTCGGTTGCATAGGCTTCATCTGCCTGCTGTTGGGTAATATATTTTTCCGACACCATTCGATCAAGAACAACTTTCTGACGAGCCTTTGCTGCTTCAAAATCACTATTTGGTGCATAGGCAGATGGTGCCTGAGGCAATCCCGCCAGCATAGCACATTCCGCTAAATTACACTCGGCCACCGTCTTGCCAAAATAGGTCTCAGCGGCTTCCTCCACACCATAGGCAGAAGACCCAAAGTAGTATTCATTGAGATACATTTCCATAATCTGGTCTTTGGAATATTTTTCTTCCAATTGCCAGGCAATGGATATTTCTTTGAATTTTCGGTTAACTGAATCAGAAAAGGTTTGTTCTGACCCAATATCCGGCAAATATAAAAGTCTGGCAAGCTGCTGGGTAATCGTACTCGCTCCTTGTCCAGTGGCACTTCTGCTGACAAGGTTCCCCAATAGTGAACGGACAATCCCAAAGAAGTCCACGCCATTATGGGTATAAAAACGGGAATCCTCTGTCGCCACCAACGCATTCCTTAAATCTTGGGGGACTTGATCTAAGCTAACATAGCTCTGATTTTTTGAGAAAATTTCCGCAATGACCACATTGTCTGAAGAAATAATCTGGGTTTTTTCTTTTGTCGTATAGGTATCACTTGAAATGTCTACACGATTCGCCTGATATAGTGCAAATACAGTGGCACATCCGGCAATACAAAGAATGCCTAACACGATCAACACAATCTGCCAAGGTCGGAGTTTTGCCTTATTTTTTTTAGGCAATCCTCGTTGCGGTGAGCCTTTGCCCCCAGTTGTCTTCTTCCTTTTTGGCAATCCTTTTGCCATTGTGTCCTTCACCCCTTCTTTTTTTTCCGTCTCTATCTTCTTAGATTGACTCTCTTCAGTCCCTGCTTCAACCTGCTTAGGGGAATCGTTCTCCTGAAGACCATTTTTCTTTTCTTCGTTACTCATGTTTCCACCTTTTTTAATTTTTTCGTATCTTTTCCCAAAGTTCCTGCATATCATTTTTAAAACCTGCCCGAAGATGGACCACCCCAGCTTTCGGCAGTGTTACACACATTTCTGTTGAATGAAGCGCCTGGCGCTCCATTCCATAAGTCGGCAGTCCTTCCACCCGATACATGCTATCCCCAATAATGGGATGGCCAACATGGGTTAAATGAACTCTGATTTGATGGGTCCGCCCCGTCTCCAGCTGCAGTCTTAACAGACTGGCTTCATTGTATTCCTCAATCACCTCATAATGGGTGATGCAGGGTTTTCCGGTCTCCAGAACCTGACGCTTAATGCTCTCTTCGGATATTCGCCCAATGGGGAAAGTAATGGTTCCACACTTCTCCTTTAACCGTCCGTGTACAAAGGCCATATAAATCTTTGTGGCTTTCTGACACATTTTCTCAGACTGAACAAAATGATGGACATAATTATTCTTCGCAATCAGAACGATCCCGGAAGTATCCATATCCAAGCGATTAATAAAGCGAACTTTTGCGTTTTGACCCGTCGATTTAAAATAATGGGCCACAAAATTACCAAGGGTATCTTCCTGATGCCTCTTCGTAGGATGGGTCACACATCCTGCATCTTTATTAACCCCCAACACCTCATCATCCTCATAGATGATATCAAGGGCCCCCAAAACGGGCAAAACATCAACCGATTCTTCCGGCATCATGACTTCGATACGATCACCAGTCGTCACTGTATCACACAGCCAGCAATCTTTACCGTTGATGGTCACGCCCCCAAGGCGCTTAATCCGCCTTAAAAGCCGGCTGGAATAGCCGAAATCCCTGACCAACAATCGATTTAACGGGACAGGTTCCATCTCTCCGATGCAATATTGATAATGATTGATTCCAGATGGTTCGATGGGACACTCCTCCATTTCCAAGCTTATCTTTACAATTTTATTTCAAACAGCATTGATTTTCAATGGCTATTTCAAAAAACTCGAATTAATTATATCATTACAAGAGCGAGTCTTCCTTAAAGCTCAGATAGGCATCACCGCCTACAATAATATGATCCAACACAGGTATCCCTACCAGCTCTCCCGTCGCCCTTAAACGATCGGTAATCCGTTGGTCCTCACGACTCGGCGCAGGGTCCCCTGAGGGATGATTGTGTGCTAGGATGATGGATACGGCATGCTGACGAATGGCAGCACTGAACACCTCTCGAGGATGAACCAGGGACGCATTGATGGTTCCTACAGAAATCTCTTCAACCTTGTAGATGCGATTTTTGGTATTCAGCAATAAAATGACGAAATGTTCCTGCTGATAATGGCGCATTTCTTCTAAAAGAAAATCCGCCACCTCCTTAGGACTGGTCACCTGGGGGTACTCCACCTTCCCACGGTTTATCCGTCGTCCAAGTTCAATAGCTGCCTTAATTTTAGCTGCCTTTGCTGGTCCAATGCCTTTAAGGGCCGAATTTCCAATTAGTTCCTCAACGCTTGCCGTTAACAGAGCCTCTAGTCGATTATCAAAAGCTTTTAATATTTGTTGACTGAGCTCAATGGCTGTCAAATCCGGGGTCCCCGTGCCAATGATAATGGCCAAAAGCTCCGCATCGGTAAGGCAGTGACTGCCGAAGCGACACATTTTTTCCCTCGGTTTATCATCCTCAGGTAAATCCTTTATTCCAAGATGGTCAATCTTTTTCATTTTTCTACCCCTGTTTATCATTATAGCAAAGGGGGTGTTAGGAGTTGCTTTCGTTTTTTTAACTTTATGTATTAACTTTGTAACAAAATGAAAAAAAGCAGACCATTTTCGGGTCTGCTCATTAATTTATTCACATTCTATAATCGCCACTTATAATCGATCGGCGGATACTTTCTTTGTTCCCAGCACTAGATTTTCAAAGCGACGTTTCAAATCTTCGGGGTCCTCAGGCATACGGGCATGGGTCCATGAGACAATAATCCCTACCAATCCGAAGGCATAAAATGAAGCGATGAACTCCCGATCCCTAGGGTCCATCTCAACGCCCTTTGCCAATTGATCAATGAGCGATTGGAACATTCCCTGGACCGCGTGGGTCAAGTAGCTTTCAAACTCCTTGCTCCCTGAAGCTTTAAAGGCGTTGATGTAGAAATAACTCTCTGCCTTCATGGTTTTCAACATTTCATAGACTTTGTCGCTCCAATTATCCAGAGTTAGATCATCCACCAGATAATGGATGGCTTCATTATAGTAAATCCAATCCAACAAATCGTACTTATCCCGAAAATGGTAATAAAAAGTCTGACGATTGATACCGCAGGATGCAGCAATATCCGATATCGTGATCTTATCGAACCGCTTTTCGAGCATCAGTTTTTTAAACCCCTTGGCAATCGCTTTCTTCGTCGTTGTTGAATCAGACATGTCTTACACTCTCCTATTGAAAGGCGTTCTTAACCTTGTCCCAAAATTTTTCTCCAGCCTGGTGATGGCCTTTTCCCATGGCATCGTCAAATTGTTTGAGAAGTTCTTTTTGTTTCTTATTCAGCTTCTGCGGTGTTTCAATTTTCACAGTGATGAATTGATCACCTCGGCCATAGCCATTGACATTGGGAACGCCCTTATTCTTCAGGCGGAAAACCTTTCCGCTTTGGGTTCCTTCCGGCACCTTCAGCTTGACCTTTCCATCCACCGTAGGCACCGTGATATCCCCGCCGAGGACCGCCTGGCTAAAGGTAATGGGCATATCGAAATAGATATCGTCCCCTTCGCGTTTGAATACCGGATCAGCCTTCACATTCATATAGACTAGCAAATCGCCGCTGGGACCACCATTGGGTCCCGCGTTGCCTTCCCCGCGCAGGGGCAGCACTGAATTATCATCCACCCCAGCAGGGATTTTGATGTTGATGGTCCGTTCCTTTTCGACAACCCCGGAACCATGACAGGTCTCGCAGGGATCGGAAATAATGGTTCCCTCTCCATGGCATTTATCACAAACGGCTGTCTGCTGAATGGTTCCAAAGGGGGTTTGCTGACGTACGGTAATCTGCCCAGAACCACCACATTTATCACAGGTTACCGGTTCACTGCCTGGCTTTGCCCCGGTTCCACCACAGGTTTCGCAGGTTTCCTTGCGTTTAATTTTAATTTTCTTTTCTGTTCCGAAAACAGCCTCTTTAAAGGACAGTGTCATATTGATCTTCATATCGCTGCCGCGTCTTGGGCCACGCCGGCGGGAAGAACCGCCGCCAAAACCGCCAAATCCGCCGCCACTGCTGAAGCCGCCGCCAAAGGAGCTAAAAATATCACTAAAGATATCTTCAAAACCGCCGCCACTGAAACCGCCGCTAAAGCCACCGCCACCAAAACCGCCTTCCATACCGGCATGACCGAATTGATCGTAGGTGGACCGTTTTTCTTCATCACTTAAAACCTCGTAGGCTTCATTGGCTTCTTTAAACTTCTCCTCAGCCTCTTTGTCCCCGGGGTTTTTATCTGGATGGTACTGCATGGCCATTTTACGATAGGCTTTTTTTATGTCCTCTGCACTGGCACCTTTATCAACGCCCAGCACCTCATAGTAATCTCGTTTTTCACTCATTTTGTTTTCTCACCTCGCTTGAACATTGTACCTAAAAAACCGTTGTTTGTAAAGAGAATGGCAGCCGGTTAAAGCTGCCATTCTACTTAACAATCGGGTTTACTTCTAAGCGAAAGTCTTATTTATTTATCGTCGTGGATTTCTTCGTAGGTTGCATCTTCAACCCCATCATCGGCGGCTTCTTCTGCTGCTGCACCATCAGCCGGCTGTTCCTGTTGGGTTTGTTCATACATTTTCTGAGCCAGTGGATAAAGGGCTTCGTTCAGGGCTTCGGTTGCAGATTTAATGGCTTCCACATCGTCCCCTTCACTAGCGGTCTTCAGGGCTGCAATGGCACCTTCAACCTTTGCCTTTTCATCATCCGTAATCTTACCTTCCATATCCTTTAAGGACTGTTCGGCCTGATAAGCAGTACTGTCTGCGGTATTCTTGGCTTCGATCAGATCTTTGACTTTTTTATCTTCAGCGGCGTGCTGTTCCGCTTCTTTAACGGCCTTGTCAATATCCGATTCACTCATATTAGTAGTGGATTTGATCACGACATTCTGGGATTTCCCAGTACCTAAATCCTTGGCAGATACATTCACGATCCCGTTGGCATCGATGTCGAAGGTGACTTCAACCTGGGGCACCCCACGGCGTGCTGCCGGAATGCCATCGAGCTGGAAGCGGCCTAAGGTCTTGTTGTCCTTTGCCATTTCACGTTCACCCTGGAGCACATGGATGTCCACAGCGGTTTGGTTATCCGCAGCCGTGGAGAAAACTTGGCTCTTCTTGGTCGGAATGGTGGTATTGCGTTCGATGAGCTTGGTGCACACGCCACCCAGAGTTTCAATCCCCAGAGATAAGGGTGTGACATCCAAAAGCAGAACATCGTTGACTTCACCAGCTAAAACACCACCCTGGATGGCAGCACCAATGGCTACACATTCATCTGGGTTGATGCCCTTGTAGGGATCTTCGCCGGTCAGGGTCTTGACTTCATCCTGTACCGCAGGGATTCTGGTGGAACCACCGACAAGGATTACCTTGTGGAGTTCGTTCTTACCAACTCCCGCATCCTTCATGGATTTTTCAACCGGTGTAATGGTGTCATTGACCAAGCCTTTGGTTAATTCATCAAACTTCGCACGGGTCAAGGTCAGCTCAAGATGCTGTGGGCCTTCTGCTGTTGCTGTAATAAAGGGCAGGTTAATATCGGTCTTCATGACAGAAGACAATTCAATTTTTGCCTTTTCAGCAGCTTCTTTCAACCGCTGGAGGGCCATTTTATCGGCCTTTAAGTCGATCCCGTGGGATTTCTTGAATTCAGCAGCCATCCAGTCGATGACTTTATTATCGAAGTCGTCCCCACCTAAGTGGTTATTCCCGCTGGTTGCCTTTACTTCAAAGACGCCGTCCCCTAATTCCAGAACCGAAACGTCGAAGGTCCCACCACCTAAGTCATAAACCATAATCTTTTGGGCATCATCCTTTTCCAGACCATAGGCCAGGGATGCAGCTGTCGGTTCGTTGATGATCCGTAAAACTTCCAATCCGGCAATCTTACCGGCATCCTTGGTTGCCTGACGCTGGGAATCGTTAAAATAAGCGGGTACGGTAATGACTGCTTTTTCAACGGTTTCTCCAAGGTAAGCTTCTGCATCTGCCTTCAGCTTTTGCAGAATCATCGCTGAGATTTCCTGGGGAGTATAACTCTTGTCGTCCACGGTGACCTTGTAATCTGTCCCCATATGACGTTTAATAGACGAAATGGTCCGGTCCGGGTTGGTTACTGCCTGACGCTTAGCCACCTGGCCCACCAGACGTTCACCGTCCTTGGTAAAGGCGACGACAGAAGGGGTTGTCCGGTTTCCTTCAGCATTGGGGATGACCACTGGTTCCCCACCTTCTAATACGGCAACACAAGAATTCGTTGTTCCTAAATCGATCCCGATGATTTTTTCTTTGCTCATAATCTATAATCCTCCTGATTATCGTTAATATTCAAATTTAATGTTATTTTCTTATTTTTGGTTAACTTTGACCATCGCTGCGCGAATGACCTTTTCTTTGAATAGATAGCCTTTTTGGAACACCTCCAGGATCTCCTGATCCGGCTTGTCCACATCTTCTCCCACTGCCACACCATGGTGAAAATTGGGATCAAAGGCTTTGCCCAATGCATCAATTTCCTGTAGGCCTTCACCATTCAACACATTCATCAATTCTTTGAAGACCATCTGAACCCCTTCCCGATAGCTGTCCTTGGAATCATCGTCCGCCGCAGCTTCTGCACGCTCCAGATTATCGATAACGGGTAACAGCTTTGTCATGAAGGATTCCATGGCAAAGGTATAAACCTCTGATTTTTCCTTCTGGGTCCGTTTTTTATAATTTTCAAAATCGGCCTGAAGACGAACCAGTCTGCTTTTAACCTCAGCCTCAGCCTTTTCGGCCGCTGCTATGGCGCTCTCAAGCTCGATGTCTTCACCAGCAGCTTCCGCTTTACAGGTTTCTTCGGTGTCGATTTCTTCCTGGGCACTGTCAGCTTCTGGATTCACAGTCTCTTCCGGATTGATTTCTTCTTGGATTTCTTCATTTTTGTTTTCTGGCATTTTACCACCTATTCCGTTAATAATTTTGTAATATTGCTATTAAGCTCGTTCCGGATGGTTTCCAACACAGAACTGACTTTATCATAATTCATACGGGTTGGCCCAATGACACCAAAGGCCCCCAAGGGATGACCATCGACCTCATAGGTCGTGGTGATGACACTGAATTCCTTCATGTTTTCATCGCTGTTTTCTTCACCGATGGTCACACGCAGAGCCTTCTGTTGACCATTTTGCTGTGAAAGCACATTGGCAAGAAGTGGTTTTTCCTCAATAATATTAACCAAATTCTTGATGCGGTCAACATTATTGAACTCGGGATAACTAAAGAGATTGGTCAATCCACCCGCATGAACATTCGAAGCCTCAGCTAAGAGCTCTTCCCGAAGGATGGGCATGATTTCTCTTAACAGAACACCTTCCTCTTCATTTAGCTCTTGTATTTCATCGATCAGCTCCGTTCCCATTTCCTGAAAAGCAATATTTTTTAGGATGCTGTTCAGGACGTTACTCAGCTTCAGTGCTTCTCCAGTATCAATTTCCCGGCTCAAGGTCATTTCGATATTTTTCGCAATGCCCTCCACCGTTACCACAATCATTAACACCCGTTCACGGATCAAAGGAATGATCTGGACGTGCTTACAATTAAATCGCGATACCCTTGGTGCTAACACTACCGACGTATAATTCGTCAGGCTGGACAGCACCTCAGCCGTATGGTGCATCGTATTGTCAATTTCCCGGGAGTAATCTAAATACCCCCGATGGATATCATTACGCAGCACCTTGGCCAGCTTTTGGATTTGCATGATCTCATCCACATAATAACGATAGGCCTTCTGGGTCGGAATCCGCCCTGATGACGTATGGGGCTGTGCTAAAAAGCCCAACTCCTCCAAATCAGACATCTCATTCCGGATGGTCGCCGGACTGATGCCTAAATCATACCGTTTTGATAAGGTCCGCGATCCAACAGGCTCAGCGGTATTGATATAATCTTTAACGATTGCTTCTAGAATCTTTTGTTTTCGGTCTTTCAGTTTCATCTTACACCCCGTTATTAGCACTCGTCATTTGTGAGTGCTAATATCTTGACTATAATATAACACCTGCTAAAACCTTTGTCAACAGATTTCTATAAGAATAGCATCAAGTTTTAAACAACTTTTAAGGTCAGACAAAAGCCATAAAGACCTGATTGGCCAGATCCATTCCCCGTGTACTCAGGCGGATTCGGGTACCCTCTCGGACAATGAGTCCGGACTCCAGCAGTCCCCGGATTTCCTCCCGATAATCATCAAAAAAATGTCGGCCGAATTGTTGGTTGTACTCCAAATCGTCCACACCTCTATTTCGTCTCAGCCCCAGGAACATAAAATCCCCCCGGGCTTCTAAATCTGACAGCCTGTGTGCCCCTTCTTCAATCGGATATCGACACTCTAACCCTACATGATATTTATTAAAATCAGCTGTATTTGACCAGCGTTTATGGCAAAAAAAGGAAGATGCCCCTAGCCCTAAGCCAATATAATCCGTTAAATCCCAGTATGAGCTGTTGTGCCGGCTTTCAGCGCCCGGTTTAGAAAAGTTGGAAATTTCATATTGCTCAAACCCATGTAACCTAAGATTATCGATCAAGCGATGGTACATTTCCCGCTCCAGTTCCTCCCCAGGTAGCGCCAATCGGCCTTGGCGTTCCCAAACATCAAAGGCGGTTCCCTCTTCCACCTTTAAACTATAGCAGGAAAGGTGTTTAATCACCGGAAGTTCCACCAGCATCTGAACGGTTTCCAGAACATCCTGAAGGCTCTGGCCAGGTAGCCCGAACATCACATCCGCCGACACATTATCAAAGCCCGCCGCCTCTGCCGCCCCACAAGCCAGCTTAAAATCCTCCCGGGTGTGTACGCGTCCCAAAACCTTTAATAAATGGTCCTGGGCACTTTGTAAACCGATGCTCAGTCGGTTGAATCCCATTTTCTGGTAGGCCAGTATCTTTTCAGCCGTTCCACTCCCTGGATTGACTTCAATGGTTTTCTCCAGAAGGGGGTCCTGGGGGTCAAAGGCAAAAGCTCTTCCCAGAGCTTCCATGGTCTGTTTAATCTCATCTGCGGATACGGCCGACGGTGTCCCGCCGCCAAAATAAACCGTCCGTACCACATACCCCTTCGTTCTTCCCGCGTAGGTTTTAATTTCTTGCCTTAAATCCTTAAAATAATCCTGGACCTGCCGCCCATCCCTTGGGCACCAGGAAGTAAAGGAACAATAATGACACTTCTTTACACAAAAGGGAATATGGATATAGAGTCCCAATGGTTTCACGATACCACCTCCGTTTTTCTCAAATATAAAAGCAGGACATTTCCTGCAAGTTATGATAGAATAATTTTATCACATTATTAATTATAAAGAAGCGAGGTATAGTGACAGATATGAAAAAATTCCAATTTGTCGGTCTAGGCGCCCTGGTTGCTGCCGCTGCTGCTGTTCCCTATCTCATCCACAAGAAACGACAGCGTCGTGTGGAAGAGGGCATGATGGATTCCCAGGCTCCTACCCCAGCCCTTCCATCTCACCATACAGATTTTAAAGATCAGGACCATTTGATCTTTTGCGACGAATCCCAATTAGGGCGTCGTCTGATTCAGCTGGAAAAAACCATCAATATGCGGGATATCGGCGGCTACACCGGATACGATAACCGTAAAACCCAGTGGGGCAAGGTCATCCGAAGCGAAGAGCTGGCTCATTTAAGCGATGCCGACGTCGAGTATTTAAATGACCTGGGTGTCAAACACGTCTATGATTTCCGGGATGAGGGTAAGGCCAACCGGACACCAGACCGCCTGCCAGATTCCGCAGATTATACCAACCTCCCCACCTTAAAGGGTATTCCTTTTAGCCATCACGAGCTGGATTTCACACAGCCCGATGCCATCGACGGCTTTATGCGTAAAATTTATACCTATCAGGTTGAAAACAAAGCCCCGGAATTTGCCAAGGTTCTCAAGATGCTGGCAACCGAGGGGGAAACCCCCATTTTATACCACTGCACCAACGGGAAGGACCGCACCGGTTTTATGACCGCCCTCATCCTGTTAATCTGTGGCGTTCCAGAGGAAACCATCCTCTCCGACTACACCCTTTCCAACCTCACCTTTGATGAGGCCTTCCAAACCCTTGGCTCCATTATGGCCGATGAACTGGAAGATGAACGAGACGATTTTGATAAGAATCAAATTCGGGATTTCTTCGGTGTTAAGCCCGAATGGCTTAAAATACAGCTCGATTATATTAAGGAAAATTACGGTGATGTCGATACCTATCTCCTCGATAAAACCGACCTGACCTCCGATGATTTAGAGCAAATCCGAAGGGTTATGCTAGAGCCAAAAGCTTAAGCGTTTCAAACACCTTTGAATAAACTTGCACAAAGGTGTTTTTTTATTTGGCTTTTTGCTCTGTTAAAGTTATAATTAAGAAAACACAATGGAGGAAATTTATGAAAAAAAAAGTATTTAGTTTGTCCGTTTTGCTTATCTTGATTGCCGTATTCACCTTTGCCGGCTGCGGAGGGGGGAATACAGCCAAGAGTACCGATCCCCTGGAAGATGGTGTGCTCAAGATTGGAACCAACGACACCTACGTCCCTTTGGAATACCGGGATGAAGAAAATAAAATCGTCGGCTTTGATATTGATCTGGGAGATGCCATCGCTAAAGAATTGGGCGTAAAATCCGAATGGGTCTCCACCGCCTGGGACGGCATTTTTACCGGGCTTGATGCTGGCCAGTATGACTGCATCATCAGCGGCACCAGCATTACCGAAGATCGTCAGAAAAGCTACAACATGTCAGATCCCTATCTGACCAACGGTATCGTCATCGTCTCTCGTAACGATGACCCCAATAAAGCCACAAAAGCTACCGATTTGAACGGCAAAAAAGTGGGCGTACAGCTGGAAACCACTGCTGATATCGCCGCCAAGGCCATGATTGAAAAAGATGGGAATACCATGCAGTTATCCCAATTTGACGGTATGCTGGATGCCTTTGCCGCTCTGGAAGGTAAAACCATCGATTATATCTTAACCGATGAACCTGTCGGCTCCTTCTACACCGCATTGAAGCCGGACGTTTACTCCGTGACCTCGGATATCCTGTCCAACGAACCCATCGGCGTTACCTCCCGTAAAGCCGATACCGAATTTGCCACCAAGATTAACGAAACCTTGAAAAAGCTCCAGGATAACGGCACCATGGCCGAATTATCCAACAAATGGTTCGGTAAGGATGTCACCAAGAACATTAATATGGAATTGAAGACCATTGAGTAGTAAGGAATAAATCTGAAAATTAAAGCCCTGGTGTTTTCGCCAGGGCTTTTAATTTTATCATTAGTTTATTGTATCCTATTTTTATTACCCTTGTGCCGATAGCATTCCTTTATGCTGTCCCCAGGTATCCAGCTCCTTACGCTTCAGCCGAACAAACATCACCCCGACATAAATCAGGTTTAAAACATCTGAGACCACAAAACCCATCCAAATCCAATCGACGCCCCATAAATAGGAGAACAGCCAAGAGAAAGGCAGCAGCAGAATCATCTGCCGCAGGAAGGATGAAAACATAGAGATGTAGGCCTTTCCCACTGCCTGAAAGGCATTGGATAAGGGAATGGATATCCCTGCGGTTACAAAGGACCAGCTAATCACCCGGAAACATTGTACCCCCAGGACCATCATGTCGTCAGAGGCGTTAAACATCCTAAAAATCTGCTCTGGGAAGAACTGGAACAGCACAACGCCTAAGATCATAATGCACTCTGAGATAATACAAGCAACCTTGGCATTCTGTAAAAATCGGTCGGCCTTCCGAGCCCCGTAGTTATACCCATAAATGGGCATAGCGCCTTGACACAGACCGAACACCGGCATAAAGATGAAGGACTGCACCTTGAAAAAGACCCCAAACACCGCAATGGCCGTGGTACCATATTGGGTCAGGATAAGATTATAAAAGGTAACCATAAAGGAGGCAATCCCCTGCATGACAGCGGCGGGAAGGCCCACGGCAATAATATCCTTCATAATGGTCCCATCAAATTTAAAGCCACGGATATGGACCTTTAAGATATTCTTCTTCCGAAAGGCGACGACACACAGCACATAAATCATGGCGACGATTTGCCCGGCTACCGTTGCAATGGCAGCACCAGTCACGCCCATGGCCGGAAAACCCAGGAGACCGAAGATCATAATGGGATCCAGAACGATATTAACCACCGCTCCAATCAATTGGCCGATCATCGGCTGAATCATATCCCCTGATCCCTGGAGCATGGAAAAGCCCGCCTGGGTAATGATACTGCCAAAACAAAATACGCAGCAAATCATTAAATAGCTGGTACAGCCCGCGATGATTTCTTGATTATCGGTAAAAAGGGTAACAAATCCATTGGAAAACAATCCCCCGAGAACAGCCAAAATAACAGAAAGGATAATCGCGATTAAAAATCCGTGCTCAGCCACTTGCTCCGCATCTTTATGACGGCCTTCTCCCAGCCGTCTGGAAATACCAGAGTTTATCCCAACCCCCATCCCAACAAAACAGGACACAATCACCATCTGTACCGGGAAGGCCAGGGATACCGCTGTTAGGGCATTTTCACTCACTTGCGCCACAAAGATGGAATCCACCACGTTGTACATAGCCTGCACAAACATTGAAATAATGGCCGGCAACGCCATCGATACTAAAAGCTTAGGGATGGGCATTTCACCCATCTTGTTTTCTCGACTATACCCTTTTTCCATCCAATGCCTCCTACTATTTGCTCTTTTTCTTTTTAGTAATTTCCGCCTTGACTTTGCGTCCCTTAATGCTTTTACCCGTTAACCGTTTTTCAACTTTTTTGGCAACTTCATCGGCCACATCCACAAAGGTGAATTTCGAATACATTTCAATATCCCCCACTGCGGAAGAAGGGATTCCCGCTTCACCACAGATGGCCCCGAGAACATCCCGTTTTTTGGCCCCATCCTTGGCACCAACAGAGATGAATAAACGCTTGGTTTTTTCTGGAGCGAAAGCATTCTTGCGTCCCTTGCCCTTTCGTTCACCCTTGGAATCCTCACGACTCCGGCGCTTTCTGGCATTTTCAAAGGTCACATTCAAATCCTCTGCATCCGTTAAAGGAAGTCTGGAGCGTAATAGCACCGCCGAAATATACCGGGGGTCATAGCCCCGATCCATCAGCTCATCCACAATGGATAAATAACGGACCATATCCGATTCATCCTCGGCCCGCAGGGCAAAACGCTCTTTAAAATGTGCGACCTTAATATCGTTGATGGCTTCACTGGTAGGAATGAGGTCCCGTTCAATACTCTTTTTCGTATAATCGGTAATTTTACGCAACTTGAACTGATCCCGACGTCTGGCCAGGGTCAGGGAGAGGCCACTTTTACCGGCACGACCGGTCCGGCCGATACGGTGAACGTAATATTCTTCATTATCAGGAACATCATAATTGAAAACAATATCCACATCATCCACATCAATCCCCCGGGCGGCGACATCCGTTGCCACTAAGATGTTGAGCTTGCCCTGACTGAAGCGGCGCAGAACCGCATGACGGGATTCCTGACGCATATCCCCATGGATTTTATCCACAGAGTAGCCCCGTTCCTGGAGATCATTGGTAATTTCATCCACAAAATGCTTGGTATTGCAGAAAATCATGGCACGACTCGGTTTATACACATCCAACAGACGGGTTAAAGCTTCAAATTTCTGATGATCTGAAATATTGAAATATTTCTGCTCGATGCCAGAAGCCACCATATCCTTGGGGGCAATTTCCACTTTTTCCGGATTTTTCTGGTAAAGCTTCGCTATCTTTAAAATCGGCGCTGGCATGGTGGCCGAGAATAAAACGGTCTGGACGGGATGATCAATCTGATCCAGAATCAGCTCGATATCCTCTCTAAAGCCCATGTTGAGCATTTCGTCTGCTTCATCCAGCACCACCAGCTGTAATTCGGCTAACTTCAAGGTTTTTCTGCGCATATGGTCCATAATTCGGCCAGGGGTTCCCACAACGATCTGTGCTCCGCCCCGTAATTCCCGAATTTGCTTTTCCATGGAGGATCCGCCAAAAACTGCCACGACACGAACCTGGGGTTTATGGGAAAGGACCTTTTCAAATTCCTGGGCAACCTGAAGGGCCAGTTCCCGGGTTGGCAGCAGTACCAGCACTTGGGGCTGCTTTGTGGCTGCATCGATTTTTTCGATAGCCGGGATGGCAAAGGCCATGGTCTTCCCTGTTCCTGTCTGGGATTTCCCAATGAGGTCGCCCCCTTCCATAAGTAGCGGAATTGCCCGTTCCTGGATTTCGGTCATTTCTTCAAATCCCATATCTTCGATGGATTTTTTTAAGGCCTCGTCTATATTGAGTTCTGTAAACTTCATAATTCTCCTGTTCTTATCTGTTTTACTAATTGCAAATTTTACATAATAGTCTAATTTATTATTTTAATCTGGTTATTACAATCTGTCAAGTCTATTTTAAAAGTATCTCCTTTGCCGTTTTCAATCCATAAAGAGGCGTGGCACTTAAAACGGCATCTGCAATAGCCCACGCCATGACATCAGCCGCCAGGGTTCCGGCAACATCCACATCCACTGTCACCTCTCCCCGGGATAGGGCATAAATGCTATCCCCATCCATAGAGGTATGGACGGGACGGATGGCCCGGGCCATGCCGTTGTGCGCCATACTCGCTATCTTTCCCAGCTGGACCTTATTAAACCGGCCATTGGTAATAATGGCACCAATGGTGGTATTCCCCATGGGCATCCCATGGGTCGTCTCGGTTAAAGTATACATAGCCTGGCAGGAATCCTCAAAGCCCGTGTGGTCTGCGTTAAGAAGTCCGGCCAACTTCCTCCCTGTGTCTACGTCGTAGATATCCCCCAGGGCATTGACAGAGACGATGGCCCCCATCTTAAATTCCCCCAGGGCGACGGCATAGATTCCCAAGCCACTTTTCATCATCCGGGAAGACCCCTTGATCTTTCCAACCGTTGCCCCTATGCCCGCCCCAACATTGCCGCTTTTGGGCTCGTTTTTTTCGGCATCTAAACAAGCAGCATAGGCCATCGCTGGGTCCGGGTAAGTATCGGGACTGCCGACCCCAAGATCAAAAATATCCGATTGACACACCAAGGGAATTCTAGCAATCCCCGCATCAAAACCTATCCCCCGTTCCTTAAAATAATCCATCACACCCCCAGCCGCCCCCAGGCCAAAGGCAGAGCCGCCAGAGAGAACCAGGCCATGAATAGCCTGGGCGGCTGCCCGGGGTTCAAGTAATCCACTTTCCCGGGAGGCCGGCCCACCACCCCGGATATCTAATCCCGCCGCCATTCCTTCATCACACAGGATAACGGTACAACCCGTTCCTCCTTCCAGGTCCTGGGCATTTCCAATCCGAAAGCCTTCAATTTCTCTGATGCTTATTCTCTGCACGGTCATTCCCTCCATTCATTTTCTTAAGTTTATTATACACTATTTTTTATAGTCCTTGACAAACATTCTTTTAGGCGTATAATTTTTAAGCATCTAAATATTTTAGTAGCTTAAATATTAATCCGTATCAATGAAAGGAGCCCTATGCAATCACAACTCAGTTTTGGTGAGCAGCTTTTCCATATCCTCCACCAAATCAAAAAAACGGTTTTTTCCTATACATTAAAGGATGATGACCAGTACCATGGACTACGCTTAAGCGAATTCACCCTGCTCTGGCAGCTATCCCGATCCTGGATGGCCGCTGATCCAAATACCACCGGTATCCCCGTTTCTACCCTTTGCCAAATGAGCCATACCTCTAAATCAAATATCTCTCAGATTTTAAGAGCACTGGAAGAGAGAGCGTTCATCCAACGCTTCACATCCCCCCAGGACAGACGCCTCATCCTGGTACAGCCTACCGACACCGGAATGGCCGTTGTGGCCAACAGCCGCTTTCCCGGCATCGATGTATTAAACGACGCAGCCCAATATATGGGACCTGAAAAGTCAAGGCTTCTGTTAGAACTATTGGAAGCCTATAATGAAGGCATCGAGCACATTACATCCCATTCAAAAGAAGGAGACCTCAATGACAAAGCTTAAGAAATATCTTAAACCCTTTACTGGCCTACTCATCATGTGCGTCATTCTGTTATTCATTCAAGCCATGTCCGATCTTAACCTGCCCAATTTCATGTCTGATATTATCAATGTCGGCATTCAACAGGGGGGCATCGAACATGCGGCACCAGAGGCGATCAGTGCCGATGGTTATGATTTTATCACTTCTTTCATGACAGAAGATCAGCAAAAAACCGTATCCGAATCCTATAAATCCATCACACCGGAGGACGCTACCGAATCCCAGAAGAAGAACTATCCGCTGCTCAATGATCATCCGGTTTATCTTTTAACCAACACCTCAAAGGATAACTGGTCCACCTTAGATACTATTTTCGGCGAAGCGGACTGGACCTTTATTAACTTCATCCAAGATAAAGATAGTCAGGGACAGGACACCTCTAAAATGGATACCATGGACTCAAACGCCGCAAATATGAGCGGAAATCTGGACGAAATGGACATTTCCCAAATTTACCCGCTAACCCCAATGCTTAAAACACTGCCCCAGGATGCCTTTGATACTGCCCGGACCAAGGCTTTAAACACGCCCGAGTCCACCCGGAATCAAACCGGTGCCATGCTCACCAAGATGTTCTATTCCGAACTGGGAATGGATACCGGGCATATTCAAACCATGTACATCCTAAGAATCGGTCTGTATATGCTGGGCTTATCCCTTTTGGGAATCACCGCTGCCATCATTGTCGGTTTGTTCTCCGCTAAAATTGCGGCAGGTGCCTCCCAAACCCTCCGACGGGATATCTTTAAAAAGGTCGAATCCTTTTCCAATACAGAATTCAATCGCTTTTCCACCGCATCCCTCATTACCCGAAGTACTAATGACATCACCCAGCTTCAAACCATGCTGATTATGGGGATTCGAATGATCTGCTACGCCCCCATCATGGGAATTGGCGGCATCATCATGGCTATCCGCCAAAGCCCTTCCATGAGCTGGATTATCGCCGTGGCCGTCCTTGTTCTTATTGGGATGATCAGTATCGTCTTCTCATTGGTCATGCCCCGATTTAAGATTATCCAAAAACTGGTAGACAGCCTTAATTTGGTCATGCGGGAAAACTTAAATGGTATGTCTGTTATCCGGGCCTTTGGCAATCAGGCCTTCGAAAAGGACCGTTTTAAGGAAGAGAATACTCGGGTTACCCAGAATAACCTCTTTGTCAACCGGACCATGGTCTTTATGATGCCGGCCATGATGCTGATTATGAATGGCATTACCCTGGTCATTGTCTGGGTTGGTGCCCATCAGATTGCAGCCTCCACCATGCAGGTTGGTGATATGATGGCCTTTATGCAGTACGCCATGCAGATTATTATGTCTTTCCTCATGATTTCCATGATGTTCATTATGATCCCCCGGGCCTCGGTCTCTGGCGATCGGATCGCCGAAGTCCTGGCTGTGGAACCCACCATTAAGGACCCTGCCACTCCGGTCCACTTCCCGGGGAAGACCCCAGGGAGAATGGTCTTTGACGATGTCAGCTTCCGTTACGAAGGTGCCGACGAAGATGTTCTCCATGCCATTAGCTTTGAGGCCATTCCCGGACAAACCACCGCCTTCATTGGCTCTACGGGTTCCGGTAAATCAACCCTCATCAATCTGATCCCTCGGTTTTATGATGTGACCGGTGGCCGCATTACCTTAGACGGTACGGACATCCGGGATGTAACCCTCCATGAGCTCCGGGATCACATCGGCTATGTTCCTCAAAAGGGGGTGCTGTTCTCCGGCACCATCGACTCCAACCTTCGCTACGGAAGACCCGATGCTTCGGATGCGGATATCCGGGTAGCCGCAGATATTGCCCAAGCTGCGGGTTTCATTGAATCTGAAGAAGAACAATACGCCCGGGAAATCGCCCAGGGCGGTGCCAATGTCTCCGGCGGCCAAAAACAGCGGCTATCCATTGCCAGGGCCCTCACGAAAAAGCCAGACGTCTATATCTTTGATGACAGCTTTTCCGCCTTGGATTTTAAAACAGATGTGGCCCTCCGCTCCGCATTAAAGGATTATACTGAAAATGCCACGGTGCTCATTGTCGCCCAGCGGATCAACACCATTATGAATGCCGAACAAATCATCGTTTTAGATGAAGGTCGAATGGTGGGCAAGGGAACCCATACCCAGCTTTTAAAAACCTGTGAAACCTATCGGGAAATTGCCTATTCACAATTATCAGAGGAGGAACTCGCCAATGCCTAAGAAAATTACGAAAGATGCGACCCCAAGCGGTCCTCGCCGCAGAGGCCCCATGGGTGGTGGCCATGGCCCAGGTGCCATGGTCCCTGGTGAAAAGGCGAAAGATTTTAAGGGTACCTTCAAAAAACTGGTGGCCTATCTTGGACGGTATAAATTTGCGGTGGCTTTTGTTTTAATCTTTGCCATTGCCTCCACTGTCTTCACCATCGTCGGGCCTAAGATTTTAGGCCAGGCGACCACAAAGATTTTTGAAGGGGTCATGAATATCATTGCCAATACGGGTACCGGTATCGATTTTGGCTATATTGGAAAAATCATCTTGATTCTAGTGGGCCTCTACCTGATTTCTGCCCTGTTTTCTTACATCCAGGGATACATTATGACAGGGATTTCCATGAAGGTGACCTATCGCCTTCGGGAGGATGTTTTTGCCAAGATCAACCGCTTACCCTTTAAATATTTTGACAAAACCACCTATGGGGAGGTGCTTTCCTTCCTGACCAACGATATCGAAACCATCAACCAGACTTTAAACCAGAGTCTCACCCAGATTATCACCTCGGTGACCACCCTCATTGGTATTCTGGTGATGATGATCTCCATTAGCTGGCAAATGACCCTGGTGGCCCTGTGCATTATCCCCTTGTCCTTTGTCTTCATTATTATGGTGGTTAAAAAATCCCAGGTCCACTTTAGCCGTCAGCAGGAATATCTGGGGCATATCAACGGTACCATCGAAGAAACCTACGGCGGCCATACCGTGGTCCAAGCCTTTAATAATGAAGAAGCGGCCTTTGAAACCTTCGACCACTACAATAATACCCTGTACACCTCCGCCTGGAAATCCCAATTTTTATCCGGTCTGATGATGCCGGTCATGACCTTTATCGGGAATCTGGGCTATGTGGCCGTATGTATTTTAGGGGGATGGCTGGCGGTGAACAGTGCGCTGACCGTGGGGGATATTCAGGCCTTTATCCAATATGTCCGCCAGTTTAACCAGCCCATCACCCAAATTGCCAATATTTCCAATATTCTGCAAATGACCATGGCGGCGGCCGAACGGGTCTTTACCTTCCTGGAAGAAGAAGAGGAAGTCCCCGATTCCCTAGATCCTGTGAATCCTGAGGGTATTGAGGGCTCCGTCACCTTTGACCATATTCGCTTTGGCTATACTCCAGATAAAACCATCATCAAGGATTTCTCCGCCCAAGTGGAACAGGGCAAAAAAATCGCCATTGTTGGGCCCACTGGAGCAGGAAAAACGACTTTGGTTAAGCTGCTTATGCGGTTTTACGATGTGGATGCCGGTACCATTAAAATTGATGGCCATAATATTATGGATTTCCGCCGCAATGACCTCCGCCATCTCTTTGGTATGGTCCTCCAGGATACCTGGCTGTACAATGGCACCATTGCCGATAATATCCGGTACGGCAAGCTGGGTGCCACCGATGCCGAGGTGGAGCGGGCCGCCAAAATTGCCCAGGTGGACCACTTTGTCCACACCCTGCCCGATGGCTACAACATGGTGCTGGGTGAAGACGCCAATAATGTCTCCCAGGGCCAAAAACAGCTCCTAACCATTGCCCGGGCGGTCCTGGCCGATCCCAAGATTTTAATTCTGGATGAAGCCACCAGCTCTGTGGATACCCGGACCGAGTCCCTTATTCAAAAAGCCATGGATAACCTCATGGTTGGCCGGACCAGCTTTGTCATTGCCCATCGGCTGTCCACCATTAAAAATGCCGATCTGATCCTTGTCCTTAAGGATGGGGATATTGTGGAGCAGGGCACCCATACTGAGCTACTGGCCCAGAGTGGATTCTATGCTGATTTGTATAATTCACAGTTTGAGGAAGCGTAAAACATTTTTTAAAGAGTCATTGCTTCAGCGATGGCTCTTTTCTTAATGAAAACTTTATCATGTAAAAATCAAATATTATAATGGCCGAACCTTTTTGTTTCCTTTAAATTTTTAAACTTTTTAAAGAATCACCTTGCACTTGTCAGGGGATGATGCTAAAATGATGTAAGTTACATTATAAGCTAATTTAAAGGTTACGCTAAAGCACTAATTAAGAAAGAAAGAGGTTCGATTAATGGTCAATTTCATTTATGTCGCCCTGTTTGTACTGGGCGCTCCATTCTTCGCCTATGGGATCTATTATATGGTCATCGGGTTAGTGGGTTATCGGAAGCACAATCAATTTGAGGTGGCACCACCCACCAATCGGTTTGCTGCCGTCATCGCCGCACGGAATGAGGGGCAGGTTATTGGAAACCTGATCGATACCTTGAAAAAGCAGAATTATCCCACGGAGCTATTGGATGTTTATGTTCTGCCGAATAATTGTACCGATGATACCGAAGCGGTTGCCCTGGCCCATGGTGCCAAGGTTTTCCATTGTACCAAGGATGTCCGGTCTAAGGGGGCTGCCCTGGAGCAGTTCTTTGATGCCACCTTCGCAGAGAATGATATTTACGATGCCTTCTGTGTCTTTGATGCCGACAATTTGGTGGACCCCGGTTTCTTTGGTGCCATGAATAATGCGCTCTGTGCCGGTGAAACCATTGCCCAGGGCTATCGAGACGCCAAGAACCCCAAGGATTCCTGGATTTCTGGCTGTCAGTCCATCTTCTATTGGACCCTCAACCGTTTTATGAATCTGGCCCGTTACTCCATCGGGATGTCTGCTGCTTTAAACGGTACGGGTTTCATGGTTGCTGCGGATGTACTGCGGGATGGTGGATTCAGAACCTTCAGCATGACTGAGGATATTGAATTTACCACCCAGTCCATTATGAAGGGGCGCCGGGTTGCCTGGGTCCCAGAGGCTCTGACCTATGATGAACATCCCCTGACCTTTGAAACCTCCTGGAAGCAGCGGAAGCGCTGGTCCACAGGAACCATCCAATGCTTCATCCATTATTCCCCGCTCCTATGGCAGGCCTTCAAAGAGACCAAAAATTGGGGCTGTGCGGATATGATTTTGTACTTAAGTGCCCCACTGGTCCAGGTTTTAACGGCGATTTACAGTGTTTGTTCCTTTATCATCCTAAGCCTTTTGTTTGTGAATACCCAGGTGTGGTCCGATGCCTTGACCTTCGCGATTATTTTCAGCGTCGGCGGGATCTTTATCAGCTTCCTCTTCACGGCCATGGTAGTAAAGCTGGAGCATCACCAACTCAAGCAGGTTAAGAATTATTCTTTCTTCTCCTTCTGGTTTTTCTTCTTCTCCTGGATCTTCATCAACATCGTCTGTGTGGTGAAGCCCATTGAGACCTGGGAACCCATTGAACATACTCAGAGCATCAGCATGTCCCAGCTTGAGCTTGGGAAATAATATTTTAGCCAATAAATAGCCCCACTCCCCTTGTTTAAAAGGGTTGTGGGGCTTTTTTGATAATAAGGAGAGATGATCTAAAATGATGGATTGACCTATTCGTCAAAGAGACCTTTTCGGTGGGCCTTTATATATTTACCGCAATAGTTATCCTGCCCCAATAAAGCGGTGGCAGTCACAATGTCTGCCATCATCCTGCGGTTCGTCGGGTTAAGGACATAACCATCCATGCCAAGGGTCATGGTTTGGACGACGAATAAGCGGTTTAAAATGCTGCGGTTTGGCAGTCCGTAGGAAATATTGCTCAGCCCACACATAAAGTGGACATCTGGATAATCCCGCTTAATGGCCCGGATGGTATCCAGCACTTCAATGCCTGCGGATGTCACGCTGCTAATGGGCTTGACCAGGGGGTCGAAGAACATGTCTTCGTCTGCAATACCCTCTGCTGCCAGCTTGGCGTGGAGCTTTTTGACCACCTTCATCCGGTCCTCTGCGGTGACCGGCATCCCCGTGCTGTCCATACACAGCACGACGATCTTGGTATTGTATTTTTTAATGAGGGGCAGGACGCTGTCATAGCGTTCCTCTTCGTCTGAAATTGAATTAATCATGGGGCAGCCGTTTTCACACAGGGCTAAGCCGGCTTCCAGAGCTTCTGCACTGGGACTATCGATACATAGGGGGGTGTCGACTTCGTCCTGAACCAGGCGGACCAGCCATTCCATGACTTCAACCTCATGACCGATTAAATTCCCACAGTTGACATCAATATAAGTCGCCCCGGCATCGGCCTGTTCCCTTGCCAATCGACGGATGAGGGCTTCATCTTTATTCGCCACGGCCTCCTTGACTTCTTTTCGACTGGTGTTAATGAGTTCGCCTACGATTGTCAGCATTAATCTGTCCTCACTTTCTGCATTACATGGCCATTAATTGATCACATATTTCCACAGCGGTGGATGCGTCATCCGAGTAGCCATCAGCCCCGATTTCATCGGCGAATTCCTGGGTAACGGGAGCTCCGCCGACGATGATCTTCACTTGGTCCCGGATACCGGCTTCATTAATCTTTTTGATGGTTTCGTCAATTTTCATCATCGTTGTCGTCAAGAGGGAGGACATTCCGACGATGTTGGGTTGATGCTTGTTAATGGCATCAATGAACATTTCTTCCTTGACATCCACGCCCAGATCGATGACTTCATAGCCACGGCTTTCCATCATCAGTACCACCAGGTTCTTGCCAATATCGTGAAGGTCTCCGTTGACGGTCCCAATGATAACTTTGCCCCGGGTAGTAACATCCCCTTCGGACATCAGGGGCTTGACCACCTGCATGCCCTCATTCATGGTGTCGGCACACTCCATGACTTCCGGGACGAACATTTCACCGCTTTTAAAGAGTGGGGCCACAATATTCATCCCACCAATTAAGCCGTCGTTGATGATTTCAGACACATCAGCCCCTTCATCCACTGCTTTTTGGACCAGATCCTTGATTTCGTCGAGTTCGCCATCGACAACACATTGAGAAATATCGCTAATTGTTGACATCTATTTTTCCTCCTACTTTTTAACCTTATAGACCATATTCGCCGGGTAAGAATTTATCGAAGTCCAGGCTGGATTTCATTTCTTCGTAGAATTTTTCCTTATCATCAGGAATTTTATCCACGGCTTTTTCCATTTTATCCAGCCATTTCATATCCCGACGATCGTAGAGGACCTTTTCGGCCTTCATGGCATCTCTGAGCTCGTTGATAGTGAGCTTGGCCGCCAGCTTGGTCTGAAGGAATTTATCCTGTACCTTGACCAGCTCCTTGGAGATCTTTAAGACCACATCGGGCTTAAGTACCCAGGCCTGGACATCCAGGGGGGCATCGGATTCTGCCAATAAGTCACGCAGCATTCGATTTTGTCCCTTTTCCGTGGCCGTATTCATCAGGCGGCAGTCGTACACCAGCTGTTCCATACCGACGACAGGGGCCATTTCCGACAGCAGCTTAACCTGCTGGATGGATTCGTTGGACCAGGTGTCACACACACAGGCGGCAATATTGCCAATGGGGCTTAAATGGGCACCGGCGGCGCTCTTGCCTTCCATGGCGATGGGGCTTCCCGTCATGGCCTTGAGATAAGGACCTTCATAGGCGCAGTCCTTGCTCGGTCCGACAGCCCCTTGTTCAAAGGCCACCAGAGCCCTTGGAACGGCTACCACACGCATAACAGCGGCGAAGACCTTGGGGATGAATCCTTTTTCAGCCAAGACCATGGCGGTATTGGCAAAGCCACAGGCGGAATCTCCGGCGGCGTAGCAATTGTTTTCTTCAGCCAGCTTCACCAGATTTCCCCAGAGGAATTCCATGTCGGTGCTGCCTAAAACCCCAAGGGCGAAAATCGCTTTTCGGATATCGGCCTTGACCAGGGCATCGTCGTTAATTTCCTTCCCACCGGTGGATTCGATGGACAGAAAGTCTGAGCCGTCCTTAGCACATTGTTCGTACAATGCCAGCATGGTATCCCAGTACTTTCCACCGCGCATGACCGGTGGCCGGCTCATTTCCCGCAAATCGTTGGGGGTCGTCCGGATGGCGGTTTTAAGGCCATATTTTTCCCCGGCTTCCTTCATTCCATTGAGTAGGATGCGGTTGACATCAATGCCGTATTGGGGATTTTCTGTGAAATCCGGAACGGTTTCAAATTCAACCAACACACCTGGGGCATGTAATTCGGCCGCACGCTTTAATACCCCATCAATAATATTTGTATAAATTGTATTTGCCTTGCCGATCGTATCATCATTGACGTCCATTCCCGGTAACGTAAAATTGATTTCCGGATAAACGGTTCCTCCCCCGATGACGAGACCCCCTTTAGTTGTAACTGGCTTTGGACAAGATCCATAAACAAAATCCTCTAAATCGCTTATTGCACATTTATCAAATTTAATCGCCATAACGAACCTACCTCCTTGTAAAATACACATCAGATACTCAATGCTCTGCAGAACACCACATTTACCTTGATGTAATCATATAACAATTCTAAGGCCTTGTCTGTGGATAATCCTCTTTTTTTTGGTAGGATATTGCTTTCCTCCTCCAGATAATACCAATACGTCCCAATTAAAAAAAGCCACCACAGTAACGCGCCTGTGACAGCTTTTAGCACCGCTTATTGGCAGTGATGGTGATCCTGATGGTGATGATGTCCACCGCAAACCGGGCAGGGTGCCCCGTCCTCATGGTGGTGCTCATGGTGATGCCCATGGCCCGAATGCCCCCCTGGTGAGGACTGATGGACCGCCATGGTTAGCCCCGGATTGTGGGGTTGGTGCTCTGCCCAGGCTGCGGATAATGCCTCCAGGCTCTCTTCAAGGCCCCTTTCCTCCACCAGGGAGTTAATAATCATCCTGCCCTCGTCTGCCCGGATGTTGCCAAAGCATTCTGTCACCGCCCCCGCCCGGGAAGAAATACAGCTAAACTTGATAAAGCAATGGGCGGAAAATTCCAACAGGGCTTTGATATGCCCAATGATCTGCTCGTCTCCGTTGGAAACAGCCTTTGCGTAGCTGTCCATTACCAGCCCCATGCGGCTTTGCCACTCGGAGCAGCCCATGGCCCGATCACTTTGAATGCGCAATTCGATGGTAATGGGTAAAAAAGTATCCTGATACATTGGTTAATCTCCTTCCCTTTGAATAAAGGTGCAAAAGGCATCCGTCAAGGCATCATCCTTAAGGTTAAGCTTGAAAACTGGCATCTGCCCCACCTCCGAGCGCACCATTTCCAGGGCTTCCTCCACCGATTCCTCTGGAGCAATATCGATCTTATTAATCACCACGGCCTGGGCCAGATGTAGGGAATGCTTAAACAATTCCCGGAGGCGGACCCTGTAAAGCCCTGTGCGCATGGGGTCCAGGATGAAAACATTTCGGATTTCCTCCCTCTCATAGCCACAATTCTCCATGGCTGGATACAGGGATTCAGGCTCCGCCATCCCCGAAGGCTCAAAGAAAATATAGTCCAAATCCGGGTTGTTCTCCAATAAATGATTAATCGTCGCTTCCAGGGTCACCTTCATGGTGCAGCAGACGCAGCCCCCAAAAAGGTCCCAGACATCATACCCCAAATGGCGCATTTCCCGATTGTCAATGCCCACATCCCCAATTTCATTGATGATGATGGCACACTTTTTTTCTTTTGCAATCATGACATCGATGGTTTTCAATAGCAAGCTTGTTTTCCCCGAGCCAAGAAACCCGGTAAACAAGATGATGGTCGGCTTTCTGGATTTCATCCTTCCTCCTAATGCTTAATCACCATGCCCGGCTTCTGGCCCAGCAAGACATTCACCCTTTCAATGGTGTCAAAGACATCCTCACCGTAGGCATCTGCCCCCACGGATTCTGCAAAGTCTGGTGTCACCGGTCCCCCCCCAACGATGATTTTCACCTTCTTTCGAAGGCCTTCATTGACAATCGACGTAATGACATCCCGCATTTCCTCGATGGTCGTGGTCAACAGGGCGGATATGGCCACGATATCGGGCTTATATTTTCGGATGGCATCCACAAAGTCCGTGGCCGGCACGTCAATTCCTAAATCGATGACGTTGTAGCTGTCCCCGGACAGACACATGGCGATGATGTTTTTTCCAATATCGTGGAGATCCCCCGCCACCGTCCCGATGATAATCGTCCCCTTAGCTTCCGACTCCCCCTGGGAATGATCGCTCAGCAGTGGCTTTAAAACGTAGAGACAGGCGTGCATGGCCCGGGAGGACATCAGCACATCCGGGATAAAGATATCCCCTGCCCGAAATTCCTTTCCAATCTTTGTAATGGTGGGAATCAACCCCTTTTCAAGAATCTGCTCCGCGGTGTAATTCTCTTTCAGGGCCTCCTCCGTCTTGTTTTTCACGGTTTCGGCATCCCCCATTTGCAGCGCCTCCTGTATTTCCTTAATGAGCATGTCTCGCGCCTCCCCTCTATTGGCTGTTGCGGAATTGAGTGGGTGTCATATTCAGATTTTTCCGGAATACCTTGGAAAAATAGCTGGCATCCTTGTACCCCAGTATTGTGGCAATTTCATCAATTTTATATTTTGTATTGCTGAGCATCTTCTTTGCTTCCTCTAAGCGGACCATCGTCACATAATCCATGACAGTGATTCCCTCGCTCTCTTTGAATATCCGACAGGCGTAATAGGGGCTCAGATAAACGGAATCCACGATTTCCTCCAGGGTGAGGTTCTGCTTGTAATGATTGCGGATATAGCCCTTAATCCCCTGGATGGCGGACTTGTTCTTATTCTTGCCCTGGCGTTCCAATTTCTTAATATAGGTCTGGACAAGCTTCACCGCAGCGTCGTATATCTCCCCAATATCGTAGCAATGATGCAATTCCTTAAAGAATTCGGTATTGATCACAATGGATTGCTGGGGCTCCACCCCCTTGGTAATCATGGATCTTGAGACGGCCACCGTCAAATCGCACACCCTGGCCCGGATTGTACCCAAATCACCAGTGTGCTCCGAAAAAATATCCGACAGCATCACCTTGTACAGCTTCAGGCATTCTTCATAATCCCCAATGTTAATCTTCCCAATGAGGGCATTTTCCTTCTCCATATAAAAATTCAGGCTTTGGCTGTTCAGCTGCTTTTCCAGCTCCTTACGAGTCTGGATTTCCTGATTCAATAGGGAGTGCTGGATTTTAAGCTCCTTCTGCTGGTTTCGCTGCTCAAAGGCTGAGCGCACAATAAAATTGGCAATAATGTATAACAAAAAAGCCGCGTGCTGGACCTTATCCCCAGAGATCACCTGTAATTCCTTTGCCGCCTCAAACAGCGGCGCCAAATCGTCGACAACACCGGTGTTCATCTCCTCCAGCTCAATCCAAAAGAAGGCCTCGGGGTCCCACATGAGAATTTGGCCGCAGATGATGGTCCCCAGGTTCTCCTCATCGATGATGATCGGCGCCGCCCACTCAATAAGGCCCGCCGGACAACGAAAGATATAGGGCTCGTTGAAAATAGCCGCCTGTTTTCCCGCACGGGCATAGGCACCCTGGCACCGATCGACTCCCTTTTCCCGCTCCGCCCGCCGAATAATTTTGCAAAAATCACAATTCTTCTGTGAATCCTCCGCCGAGAAAATAGACTTTCCCTCCACATCGACAATATTCGCCGTTAACCCTGTGGCGGCTGAAAAAGCATCGAGAATTTGCTTTAAAAAATCCTTGTCCACTAGTTGTAATAGCTTCTTGCGATTTTCTTGATTACGTGCATGGTTATAATCATTCATCGGATTCCTCCAGCTATCCTAATCCGTTTACAATTCTTATTGCTATACCCTAGTTATAATGCATAACGGTGATTTAGAACAGGTTTTATTTTGTTCATTCTGGTACTATCTTGCTTTTTGTGGATAATCTTGTGGTTTTTTTATCTTTCATCCCACAGTTTCTTAATTCCCTATTATCCTTGAATTAAAAACAACCCGCAAATCCCCCCTGTTACAAAGGAATTACGGGTTTCTTTTATTTATTCCCACTCTGTTTTCAACGTAAAGTGTATAAAACAGAATGCGATACTATCAAGGGAGTTAAAACAATATACAGAACAGTAAAACACTATAAATAAAAATAAAAGTGCAATAAAAGTGCAATTTTTGCACCTAATCATACTCTGTTTATATATGAAAACTAGATTCTGAATCCAATATTTGGTTAACGAGAGGCGTTCGAATTTGGACGTCTTTTATATATTACTTTCAAATAAATATGAGGTAGAATACTATCTATTTTCTTTTTAACCCAATTGTTATAATGGAGAGTGTAAAATATTTTGTGTAAATAGAAAAAAGGAAGTCCCTTCTGTAGAATAGAGTTACCACAACACATTCACAGAAGAGAGGACTTCCCTATGAACGATTTTACTACAGAAATTCTAAAGACTCTAGCGAACAAAGGCGATTTGAATGAATTATTCCGTGTCCATTTGGAGAAAGCAGTCAATACGCTTCTCAAAACGGAGTTAACGGCTTTCCTAGATTACGAAAAGTATGATCGCATTGGTTTTAACACGGGTAATTCTCGTAACGGCTCCTATGACCGTACGGTCAAGACCGAGTATGGGGAACTTCATCTCCAGATTCCGCGCGACCGCAATGGTGAGTTCAAGCAACAGACTGTTCCTGCTTATAGACGGACGAATGACACGTTAGAGGAGACCGTCATTCACCTCTTCCGAAAAGGTATTACCATGTCGGAAATCGCAGACTTGATTGAGAAAATGTATGGGCATTACTACACGCCCCAAACCATGTCCAATATAACAAAATCATTTACAGAAGAGGTAACGGCGTTTAATGGGCGGGAGCTTCATGACCGTTATGCTGCTATTTATATGGACGCAACGTATATTCCGTTAAAGCGGAAAACCGTCGCCAAGGAAGCTATTCATATCGCAGTTGGCATTCGCCCGGACGGATCAAAGGAAGTATTGAGCTATGCGATTGCACCGACTGAATCCATCACGATTTGGGAGGAAATTTTATTGGACCTTCAAGAGCGCGGTTTGAAAAATGTCCTCCTGTTCATCACGGATGGCTTAAAGGGGATGGTAGGAGCGATTAGTCGGTTCTATCCCAAAGCTCGTTTTCAACATTGTTGTGTACACGTTTCCCGTAATATCAGTCACAAAGTGCGTGTCGATGATCGTAAGGAAGTCTGTGATGATTTTAAAATGGTGTATCAAGCCTCATCTAAAGAGGTGGCGTTGGAAGCACGTGGTGCTTTTGCGGAAAAATGGAAAACCAGCTATCCAAAAGTGGTTGAATCGATTCTTTCGAACGATCACTTGCTCACTTTCTATGATTTCCCCTTGGCCATACGCAAGAGTATTTATTCTACGAACTTGATTGAATCCTTTAATAAGCAAATCAAGAAATACAGCCACCGCAAGGAACAGTTCCAAAACGAAGAGTCGATGGAACGTTTCTTAGTCTCGTCTTTTGATACTTACAACCAAAAATTCCTAGGTCGCAGTCATAAAGGCTTTCAACAGGCCGAAGGCGAACTTGAACAAATGCTAAGCCAACTGATTGAGAATTAGAAACAATCTGCAGTAGGGAAGAATCATTTACACAAAATTATTGACGCTCCCTTATAATGAGAACTTTTACTAACATAATTTATGATAAACTTACTATATAATCATATTAATTAAATAGTTAGGAGATCTGCTTATGTTTATATCTACTCTTCAAATTCGAAATTTTAGAAATTATGAATCCGAAATCTTTCGATTCGATAATGAGACAAATACTATTATAGGTGAGAATGATTCAGGGAAAACCAATGCTCTTACTGCATTGAGAATCTTATTAGATGATAGTTATTACTATAGTAGTAAAACACTGAAAGAATCAGATTTTTTTCATGGAATTCAAAATGGGTGGCAAGGGCATTGGATTATTATCTCTGCGACATTTGAAGGAATCAGCGAAGAAGAATTTGACAATGAGATTTGTGCTTCCATTTCTTTAAATTCTGAAAGTCAAACAATCTTAGAAGAATTGATTTCAAATGCAGATAAAGGTGTAGGTAGTATTTCTCTATTTATTAGACCTAACAAAGCTATTAGAAAGCAATTATTTGATATTTCCACTGAATTAGACTCTCATCAATTTAACGAATTTAGAAATTCTATTCGTCTATCCGACTATGAATTTTACTACACATCTAAATCAAATCTAAATTTCTGTATCAATGAAAATTATGATAAATTGGTAGGAAGACTCAATGACAATATAGCTAGTAATCCTGAAGAAGACGATGAAGCTCTGTTGGGCTCAAGAATTGACATGTCAGATATTTTCAAGCATATTTCGGTTGTTTATGTTGACGCTCTTCGAGATGTTCTTAGAGAAATGAAAAACAATCGAAACCCAGTCAAAAGAATCATGGAAACAATTGAATCAAAAATATCATCAGATAATGTTGAGTCATTAAAAACAATTATACAGCAATTAAATGAGACTATTACCAGTGTTCCTGAAATTAGGAAAATTGGCGAAAATATTAATCGGCAACTAAATAGCATAATTGGTTCAGTGTATTCTCCTAATCTTCTTCTTTCCTCAACTATGTCAGATGATATGGGTTCTTTAGCAAAATTTCTTTCAATGAAGCCAGAACAAAATATCGACTTAGACTTACTAGGGTTAGGACATCTAAATATGATTTATTTAGCTTTGAAAATAGTCGAATTTGAAGCGTGTCGTTCAAGAGAACTACTTAATATTATGTTGATTGAAGAACCAGAAGCTCATATTCATCATCATATTCAAAAAACTCTGTTCGAAGGATTAAATCTTCAAAAAAACTATACTCAGATTCTCATGACCACACATTCTGTACATTTAGCTGAAGTGTCTGAAATATCTCGGATGAATGTATTAAAATCGTTTAATGGCAAATCTATCGTTATGAATCCAGCAAATAATCTGAACTCATTTGCTAAAGAAAAGTTAAAAAAGAACAATCTAAATCTAATAAACGCAGTAGAGAGATATTTAGATGTTAAAAGAAATGGATTGCTTTTTTCTAAAGGTGTTATCTTAGTTGAAGGAGATGCTGAAGAAATACTTATTCCTCAAATAGTAAAAAAATTATTTGGTATAAACTTAGACGAACTTGGAATAGGTTTGATTAATGTTGGTAGTACTTCGTTTGAATATATCGCTAGCTTGTTTGACGATGATAGAATACAGAGAAAGTGTGCTATTGTAACTGATTTAGATGAACAGGCAATCCCATCAGAACATCGATTGTATAAAAGCACTGCACAAGAGAAAGGTCAAGCAAGAAAAGAAAAATTATCCTCCCTTTTTAATGAAAACAATTGGGTTAATTGTTTTTATGCTAATACAACATTTGAAATTGAGTTTTTAGATGTGAATAAAGAAAATATTCTAACTTATGTCAGTCCAATTATAGATGACGCATTCAAAGATAAAAAAACAATAACTGCTTATAAAGAAGAAATACAAAGTGAACAATATTTAGAAAGAAATTTAGCGATGTTAAAACTAGCCAATCATGTTGGTAAGGGGTGGTTTGCAATTGAGTTAGGTGAAAAAATTGACTTTTTAATCAAAATTCCTAAGTATATTCTTAATGCTATTGCTTTTGCATGTCAGGAAATAGTAGATCTCTCAATTTATAAAAAAATTCTACTCCATACAATCGACTTGTACGAGGAAACTACAGAATTGTCAGCTTTATCAGCTAGTTTAAAAACAAGTGATACAGCTGATTTGAATATAGCAATAATTTCTTTATTAGAGTACTTTGGTAAAGATGAGGATGTTGTGTATCTAATCAATCAGATAGAAAATTACACAAAAATACTTTATGCTGAGGTTTCAAAATGACAAATATCTTCGAAAAAATCGTAAATGATTTAAATTTAGAACAAAAAGATGTTGTGGAAAGTGAAGATAACCTTTATGTAAATGCATGTCCTGGGAGTGGGAAAACAAGGGTACTTACAAGGAAAATTGCTTACCAAGCAATTAAACACGATGGATCACTAAAAAGAATAATTGCTATCACATACACTAATAGAGCTGCTGAAGAAATTAAGGAACGCCTAAGTTTACTTAGTATAGATGATGATATTAATATTTGGGTGGGGACAATACATCAGTTTTGTCTTGAATTTATTATTTATCCTTTTAAAATGAATCTCTCAAGAGTATCAAAAGGATTTACAATTATTGATGATTATACTCAAAGAGCTTACGTCAGCCAAATTAATAATATGCTGAATTTAAATCTCAAAACGTATGAACTGAACAAAATTGATTTGTCACTTTCTCATGATTTTAAAATTAATGAAGTTCAGTATACTCAAGTTTCTGAAATGTATCACACTATGTTGGAAAAAAATAAAGAAATTGATTTTGATATGATTTTACTAGTAGCGTATAAAATTTTAACTGTAAACAGTAACGTTGCACGTAATATTGCTAGTAATATAAGGGCGATTTATGTGGATGAATTTCAAGATACTAGAGAATTACAATACAATGTAATAGCTAAATTACTTCAAAACAACCCTCAAATTCAGTCAATGTTTGTTGGAGATATTGACCAAGCAATTTATGGATCATTAGATGGTATAGCTAAATCAGTTGAAGAACTAGAAATGCTAACTAGTCACACTTTTCAATCAAAGACGCTACATGGCTGTTACAGGTCTAATCAGAGATTAGTAGACTTCTACTCTAATTTTCAGAGTTGTCCTTACGAGATTGAAAGCAGAGGGAATAATAAAAACGACCGTGGTTTTATAAGTTATGATTGCAAAGTTACTAAGGAGGATTTACCCAACATAATAAAAAATATAATAAAGGAAAAGATTGAAAGCGGCATTCATGAAAAAGATATTTGTGTACTTGCTCCTCAACACTATCCTCTGTTTTCACTGGGTGAGTATTTAAAGAAAGAATTACCGTATTGCAATTTTGATGCTATAAATATATCACCAATTAAGGTAAATAATCATAGTTTATTTTTCAAGTTAGCAATTTTGTACTTTACTGAATCAGGTGAAAAGGTTCGAAGAAGAAAGCTAATTGCAAACGATATTTTAATTATATTAAAAAATGAATTTGGAATAGAAGTTAAAGATTATTTTATTGACTTAGATTTATTACAGCTAATAAACAGTGTGAAAAGAATGTATAGTGGAGACGACAACGGTGTTGATTTATACAAATTTGTTACCAAACATATATTTGTTAATCTTAATATTGACGAGAAAAATTACCCGTCTATTTTTAAGCACTATCTATTTTTTATTAACGAAGTAGAAGATCGGATAAAAAATAATTCATTATCTAGTAGTGTATCTAGTTTTAAGAAGATGTTTAAATCTCGAGATGGTATCACACTTACTACAGCACATAAAGTTAAAGGAAATGAGTATGATACTGTTATCGCTATTAATCTTCTAAACGGGAAAATTCCTCATTGGAATGAAATTTTTAATGTTTCTGATAAAGGAATTAGTTCAGCGAGAAAACTACTATACGTAATTTGTTCAAGAGCAAAAAATAATTTATTTCTTTTCTCAGAGGTGGGTTATTTTACGAGTAAAGGAGACTTGCTTTATCCCACTCAATTATTAGATAAAATAGAATTTGATTATAATATTTAAAATACCTAGGTAGTCGTTGTTTTAAATATAGTAGGAATCGGACGCTCAGTACGGAGCGTCTATTTTTTTACCCAATTTTGAAAGGAAGTGAACTTATGAAAATAAAAAATCAAGAATCAAAAGGTCGCTCTCCCCCCTTTAAAACCATCACACAAATAAGATTCATTCAAACATAAAAACAGAAAGGATAGGTAAAAATATGGAACTTAAATATGTCATTCCCAATATGGAAAAAACATTTGGACAATTAGAATATGCTGGTGAAGGGAACATTGAACAACGTCGAATAAATGGCAGACCAACCATTCTCTCTCGTAGTTACAATTTATACTCAACGATTCAACGAGCAGATGATATTGTTGTCATTCTTCCCTCCGAAGCTGGCGAGAAACATTTTGAATCCGACGAAAAAGTCAAACTCATCAACCCACATATTACCGCAGAAGGTTATAAAATTGGCAATCGAGGATTTACCAATTACATTATGCACGCAGACGATATGGTGAAAGCATAAGAAAGGAAAGGTGAAAAAATATGAGATTAGCAGAAGGTATTGTGATTGAAAAAGACCAGACATTTGGCACATTGAAATTTTCCGCCTTGCGTCGTGAGGTTCGTATCCAGAATGAAGATGGTACGGTTTCCGAAGAAATTAAAGAACGTACCTATGACTTAAAATCAAAAGGACAAGGACGCATGATACAAGTCAGTATCCCCGCTTCTGTTCCTTTGAAAGAATTTGACTACAACGCAGAAGTGGAATTAATCAATCCTGTGGCAGATACCGTAGCGACGGCTACTTTTCGAGGGGCAGACGTTGATTGGTACGTGAAAGCAGACGATCTTGTATTAAAAGGACAGACAAAACCTCATCAGAAATATAAAAAAGAAGCGTCCGAAAGTGAAAAATAGGTGTTGCTTATGACAAACACACCATTGATTTTGAAAGAAATTCCGAAAGATGAAGCCATTTCTTTTATTCGGCAATACCATTATTCAAAGATACTCCCTAGATTGTGTAAATACTTTCTAGGGATTTTTTCAGAAGAAAAATTATTAGGCGTTGTGGAATTAGGCTGGGGTACGCAACCCCTACAAACCATACGCAAACTCTTTCCCGACAGTTCCCTTCAAACCACAGATTATTTAGAAATTGGAAAGATGTGTTTTCTTCCAGAAATGAATCAAACCAATTATTTTGGCAGTCAAGCTCTTTCAGCTCTAATTAAGTGGTTGAAAGAACATACGGACTGTCATTTTTTATATACACTGGCAGATGGAATTGAGGGAAAATGTGGCTATGTCTATCAAGCGTCCAACTTCTTTTACTGCGGGTATTTCAAGACAAGTGTCTATCGTGATAAGCAGTCATGGGAAAAGATACACCCTCGAAGTGCTCGCCTTTTATTAGAGGAAAATGCTCGCTTTGAACAGGTAGAGAAAAAGCATTGGCTTTCCCAGGCATTTTGCGAATACAAAGGGATTGAGAAAATCAATGGACGCATGTTTCGCTATCTCTATCCGTTGACAAAAGAAGCGAAAAAACTGTTAGGACACACTCTCTATCGACGTCATTATTATCCGAAAGAAAAAAATTTACGCTTTGAAAAGCGAATCGCTTATCAGAAATATGAAGCCATTTCTCAACCAACTTTTGATAAACAGGCTCGTATCTACAATACACAATTATTTTGATAGGTGGAAAGGAGGATTTTTATGCCATTGCTTCATGACAGAGGAGAGCGAATCAAAGCCAACGATAAGCACTTGGTCTATCATTTTGTACTAATTTCATTGCTGGTAGTTTTTCTAGTCGTCCTACTCCCTTTTCATTGGAGAGCGTTACAATCGGTGAACTGGCAAGCAGTTCAGTTAGATACATTTTTCTATCAACTTCATACGCCATACTTTTGGAGCAGTATTCTCACTGCTCTTTTTGTATGCGGACTTATCAGCTGGCTTTATTATCACTATCGTATAGATTCTATAAAACAGTTAGAGCACCGTCAAAAGTTAGCTCGTATGATTTTAGAAAATCATTGGTATGAAGCCGAAGAAACTCAATCAGAGGGATTCTTTAAAGATTTACCCAGCAAGAAAACCAAACAACGAATCCGCCATTTTCCTAAAATATATTATCGAATGAAAGATGGACTAATCCATATTCATGTAGAAATCACCTTAGGGAAATATCAAGATCAGCTTTTGCACCTAGAAAACAAACTAGAAACAGGATTGTATTGTGAATTAGTGGAAAAAACGTTGAAAGATTCTTATGTAGAGTATGTCCTACTTTATGATACTATTGGCAATCGAATTGGCATTGAAGACGTGGTAGCTCAAGATGGACGTGTCAAATTGATGGAATCGGTCTATTGGGAGTTCGATTCTCTCCCTCACATGTTAATTGCTGGGGGCACTGGTAGTGGAAAATCCTATTTTATTCTCACATTGATTGAATCTCTCCTGCATACAAATGCAAAGCTTTATATTCTTGACCCTAAAAATGCTGATTTGGCAGACTTAGGGGCGGTCATGAATAATGTCTATTACCGTAAAGAAGATATGTTGGCATGTATCAATCAATTTTACGAAGATATGATTGATCGCAGTGAAACCATGAAACAACACCCTAACTATAAAACAGGAGAAAATTATGCTTATCTTGGTTTGTCTGCCAATTTTCTTATTTTTGATGAATATGTGGCAATGATGGATATGCTAGGTCGTGAAAGTACCACCGTTATTCATAAACTCAAACAAATTGTAATGTTAGGACGACAAGCAGGCTTCTTTTTAATTCTTGCCTGTCAACGTCCAGACGCAAAATATTTTAGTGATGGGATTCGGGACAACTTTAACTTCCGTGTGGCTTTGGGTCGTATGTCTGAAATGGGCTTTGGTATGATGTTCGGAAGCGATACACAAAAACAATTTTTCTTAAAACCCATCAAGGGAAGAGGTTACGTGGATACAGGAAAAAGTGTGATTAGTGAGTTTTATACACCCCTTGTACCAAAAAGGTACGATTTCTTAGGAGAAATAGGAAAAGTCATTCAAAAAAAGCAATCTGAGCCTGTACCGCACGAAGTGAAAGGTACAGGTTCAGACTTGCTTTGATTGGTGTGGCGTTAGCCACGCCAATCCTTTAGCCCCCTCTATCTAACAGGGGGGCACAAATACAACTGAAAACAGGCAATTCTCATCAACCAATGTTGATGGTACAAAGGATTGCGGAAAATATGAAAGGTGTAAACTCAAGGGTCATAGTTTACATCTTTTTTAGATTGGAGGTTTGCGAATGGAAAACGAAAAAATTTGGATTAAGGAATTGAAAGAAAAGCGACTGGCTTATGGCGTTTCTCAAAATAAACTGGCGGTTGCTTCTCATATTACCAGACCTTACCTATCGGATATTGAAACAGGCAAGGCAGTCCCTACTCAACAGGTGAAAGAAGATTTACTGAACGCTTTGGAACGCTTCAATCCCGATAACCCATTGGAGATGTTATTCGACTATGTACGGATTCGATTCCCTACCAATGATGTGGCTCAAATTATCGGTGAGGTTTTACGTTTGAATATGGATTATATGCTACACGAAGACTTTGGCTATTATTCTTATCCCGAACACTATCGTTTCGGTGATATTGTTGTCCTAGTCTCTCATGATGTAAGTAAAGGTGTTTTATTAGAACTGAAAGGAAAAGGCTGTCGGCAATTTGAAAACTTTCTATTGGCTCAACATCGGAGCTGGTATGATTTCTTTCAAGATTGCATGGAACATAAAGGTATTTTCAAACGCTTGGATTTAGCTATCAACGATAAAACAGGGATTTTGAATATTCCAGATTTGGCAAAGAAATGTAAACAGGAAGAATGCATTTCCGTCTTTCGAAGCTTTAAAAATTATCGCAGTGGTGAATTGGTTCACCGTGATGAAAAACCATACATGGGAAACACACTTTATATTGGCTCATTAAAAAGTGAAGTCTATTTCTGTATATATGAGAAAGATTATGAGCAATACGTGAAAAATGATGTTCCCTTAGAAGACGCAGAAGTAAAGAATCGGTTTGAAATTCGGTTAAAAAATGACCGAGCCACCCAAGCCATGAAAGATTTATTGGCACATCAACAGGCGGAAAAAACAGCCTTTGAAATTATCAATCGCTATATCCGCTTTGCAGATAAAGACGACACTAAACGTCGGAGTGATTGGAAAACTAATGAACGTTGGGAATGGTTTATCGGTAAAAATCGTGGAGCATTACGCCTAACCACACAGCCAGAGCCTTATTCTTTTGAACGAACATTGAACTGGTTACATCATCAAGTCGCCCCTACATTAAAAATCGCAAGCATTTTAGATGTTCTCAACGGTACAACCATTATCTCCACCATGATTCAGGAAGCCAAACTGACAGAAAAACATGAGAAATTAATTGAACAACAACATCTAGCCATGGAGGATTTGATTACATGAGCCTTTTAACAAAAGAATTAAAGAAGTTAGGGTTTCAGTGTGGCATTGAGTTTCAAGCGTATATACAAAATACAGGGAAATATACGTCTCTCATTATTGAGGGAAAACGGCAAGCTGGTGATACCATCTATACCTATGATTTTTACAAGGTGAGATTTTATAATAATTATACCAATCGAGTAACCGTCTATGGAGAGCATTTAACCCCTTTTCAATTATTAAGGCGTGTAAAAAGCTATATCTATTATCGAGAAAAATATCTTAAGGAAAGGAGGACAATCACATGAATTTTGGGCAGAATTTGTACAACTGGTTCTTGGATAATGCACAGTCATTGGTATTGTTAGCGATTGTTGTCATTGGACTGTTTTTAGGTTTTAAACGAGAATTTTCAAAACTCATTGGCTTCTTGATTATTGCTCTAATCGCCGTCGGACTTGTGTTCAATGCAGCTGGCGTGAAAGATGTGTTATTAAACTTATTTAACCGAATCATTGGTGCTTAACAGATATTTTTCATGATAAAATAGGAAGTATATATTTTGTTATGAAAGGATTTATGAATATGTTTACAAATGATCAATTTAAATCTCTTTTAATTAAAACATTAGAAAGAAAGAGCTCTTCAAATTATTATGAAGGAGGTAACGAGATTGTTTCTAAAATGAAAATATCAGAGGTAACTTTAGATGAGACTGACGATTTTACTTATTATAAAGGATATAAAAAGGGCTGGAATACGCTTTGCACATATCTTAAAATAAGAGTTCCTTTTGATGATTTAGACTTTTTTGAAAGTCATAAAGATTTGATTACCCAGACAGCAAGCTCCATATATGATAAACAAGGTGATAATGTATTAGTGGATACTATTTTAGTACCACTTCCAGAGAATTACGAAGTAATTAACTTTAGTCAGTTGAAAATTAGTGATGTGGTTTCACAAGCTATTGAAGACGCTGAGTCTTTTATGAGTAATGGTGAATATCAACGTGCCTTTGACAGAGTTCACACTGCTTTTCATGGATATTTAATTGAAATACTAAAAAAATATGAAATTACAGTTCCTAGAGACGAAAATCTATCTAAATTATATAGTAGGATACAACAATTAATTGAAAAAGAAATTCAACCTACTGAACTTGCTGATATAGTGAAGACAACGATAAGGTCATCAAATGGAATGATTAGCTCTCTTAATGAAGCAAGAAATAGGCATTCACTTGCACACCCTAATACAAATATTATTGGAAAGAGAGAAGCAAAACTAATAATAGGTATTTCAAGTACAGTTACAGATTATATTAGCGGATACCTTGATAAGTAGCGTCATTAACTGATTGCTACTTTTTTTATGACTATTTTTATAAAAAGGATGTGATAAGAATTGGAAATGAAAGTCTATGTGGCAAATTTAGGACGGTATAATGAAGGTGAATTAGTCGGAGCATGGTTTACTCCACCAATTGATGAGGAAGAAATGGCAGAAAGAATCGGTTTAAATGAGGACTACGAAGAATATGCAATACATGATTTTGAGCTTCCTTTTGATGTGGACGAATACACGCCGATTAGTGAAATCAACCGTCTATGTGAAGCCATTCAAGAAATCGAAGGTACACCTATTTATAATGAACTCAAAGAAATTCAAGGCATGTGGTTTAGTAGCTTGGAAGAATTACTGGAAAACAAAGAGGATATTCATTGTTATAGTGATTGTGATTCGATGGAAGATGTCGCCCGTTATTACGTGGAAGAAACAGGACAGCTTGGTGAAGTCCCTTCCAATTTACAAAATTATATTGACTACCAATCTTTGGGACGTGATATGGAAATAGAGGGTAATTACCTAGTTACCTCTCATGGGGTATTTGAATATTGTCAGTAAGTTTAACAATCCGTGTTATAATTAAATTAATAAATAGCACGGAGAGGTATAAATTATGGTAAATGTATTTGAAAATCTTAAACTATTAAAACTAGACATGAAAGATAAAGGCTGGGTGATAGATTCCTTTTACTTTCGTTACAAACAGCAAAATTATATTGTACTTGTTAAGCTATTTGAAAAAGAGGAAAAAGTTCCAGAATATGCTCTGTTAAAACTAGAATTTTTAAAGGAAAACGATTTTTCAGATATGCTAGCTGTCTATGCTAATTCGGTAAAATTATATACAGACACGAAAACAATAAGAGAATATTTTGGTATCGAATACAGTAGTAACTTGGGAGATGTTTTATTTCAATTTAGCCAAACTCTTGCTCGATTTATTCCGACAGAAGTTAGTGAGAAGAAAAATGAAGACCAAAAAGAAGCCATGTGTTTCTCATTAAGTCAAAGTGATTCAGAAGATCCCAGAAAAAAATATTGTTTTTCAGTTAGAAGAAATCCTTTAAAGGGAAATGGTGAGCTGGGAAAACGAAGTCCTTTTAATGACAATAAAACGAGATTGTATAGACCCAGCTTATATGAACGATTAGGGTCAGATACCAATTTAAGTTTCAGATATTCAATGAATCCAGATGATGAAGAAACTGATGAAGGTATTATTGCAAAATGGACAAAAAATAAAATTGAATAGTTAAAGCATTGAAAGAGCAATCACCTATTTTGATTGTTCTTTTTCTATTTTTACGGAAAGGACGTGAAGACATGAAAAAAATAAGAAGTTACACCAGTATTTGGTCAGTAGAAAAAGTGATTTATGCGATTAATGATTTACAACTCCCTTTCCCAATTACCTTTACGCAAATGACATGGTTTATCGTTTCTTTGTTTGTCGTCATACTCTTTGGCAGTTTACCACCACTTTCTCTGATTGACGGAGCACTACTCAAATACTTAGGGATTCCCATTGTTCTCACTGGGTTCATGTGCCAAAAGACCTTTGACGGAAAGAAACCCTATGGATTTCTAAAGTCTATCATTACCTATGCTCTACGCCCTAAAGTAACCTACGCTGGCAAACAAATACGATTAAAAAAAGAAACAATGAATGAATCGATTACGATTGTAAGGAGTGAACAACTAGATGGCATATCCGATTAAATATATGGAAGATAATCTCGTATTTAATCATGATGGCGAAGTATTCGCTTATTATGAATTAATTCCCTATAATTACAGTTTTTTAAGTTCCGATGAAAAAATTCAAGTTCATGATAATTTCTGTCAATTGATTGCCCAAAATCGTGATGGCAAGATTCATGCTCTGCAACTAGCAACCGAATCAAGTATTCGAGCCACACAGGAACAATCGAAAAAAGAAATCACTGGACGATTAAAAGAGATAGCTTACGAAAAAATAGATGAACAGACCGAAGCGTTAATTTCTATGATTGGTGACAATCAAGTAGACTATCGCTTTTTTATTGGTTTTAAACTCTACCTCAATGAACAGGAAGTATCCGTAAAAAATGTTGGGAAAGAAATTCAAAAAGCATTTGCGGAATTCTTTCATGGTGTGAATCACAAATTAATGGGCGATTTTGTTTCTATGCCTATGGCGGAAATCGAACGCTTTTCTAAGATGGAACAGTTGTTAGAAAGTAAATTATCCAGACGCTTTCAGATTCGTAAATTGGAGAAAGATGATTTTGGTTATATTATTGAACATCTTTACGGGCAAACAGGTGTCCCTTTTGATGACTACGACTACCATTTACCGAAACGATACGAAGATAAAAAAGTGTTGGTAAAGAAATACGATATTCTCAAACCCACTCGCTGTTTAATCGAAGAAAATCAACGCTATTTACGGATTGAACAGGAAGATACCACTACTTATGTGGCGTATTTTACAATTAATAGTATTGTTGGTGAATTGGATTTCCCTAATAGTGAAATTTTTTATTACCAGCAACAGCAGTTTACTTTCCCCGTTGATACCAGTATGAATGTTGAAATTGTCGCCAATAAAAAAGCCTTATCTACCGTTCGCAATAAAAAGAAAGAACTGAAAGATTTAGATAGCCACGCATGGGAAAGCGACAACGAAACCAGTACTAATGTGGTGGACGCTTTAGAATCTGTCGATGAATTAGAAAGTAATTTAGACCAAACCAAAGAATCTATGTACAAACTAAGCTATGTGGTACGGGTATCGGCAAAGAATTTGGACGAGCTGAAACAACGTTGTGATGAAGTAAAAGATTTTTATGATGATCTGTCTATCAAATTAGTACGACCTTTTGGCGATATGCTAGGCTTGCATAATGAATTTATTCCCTCAAGCAAGCGATATATCAATGACTATATTCAATATGTCACGTCGGATTTTTTGGCTGGTCTTGGTTTCGGTGCTACACAAATGATTGGTGAAAATTCTGGTATTTACGTCGGTTACAATCTCGATACAGGCAGAAATATTTATCTCCAACCTAGCCTTGCAAGTCAAGGAATTAAAGGCTCTGTAACAAATGCATTAGCGTCCGCTTTTATTGGTTCATTAGGTGGCGGAAAATCATTCTCTAACAATATGCTGGTCTATTATTCAGTACTCTTTGGCGGACAGGCAACCATTGTTGACCCAAAAGCTGAACGTGGTGAATGGAAAGAAACCTTACCTGATATTGCCCATGAAATCAATATTGTTAATCTCACGAGTGAGAACGACAATAAAGGGTTACTTGACCCTTATGTGATTTTAAAACTCCCGAAAGATTCAGAAAGCCTTGCCATTGATATTCTCACGTTCTTAACAGGTATTTCCAGCCGAGATAGCGAGAAGTTTCCTGTCCTGCGTAAAGCTATTCGGAGTGTAACTCAAAGCAAACAACGAGGGTTGTTATTGGTGATTGATGAATTGCGAAAAGAAGATACGCCCATCAGCAATAGTATTGCTGACCATATCGAAAGCTTTGTCGATTATGATTTTGCCCATCTGTTATTCAGTGATGGCAGTGTCACCCAATCCATTAGCTTGGAAAAACAACTCAATATTATTCAAGTGGCAGATTTGGTCTTACCCGATTCCAATAGCTCTTTTGAAGAATACACTACCATGGAATTATTAAGTGTGGCAATGCTGATTGTCATTAGTACCTTTGCTTTAGACTTTATCCACTCTGACCGTTCCATTTTTAAAATTGTTGACCTTGATGAGGCTTGGAGTTTTTTACAAGTGGCACAAGGAAAAGCTCTATCTATGCGATTGGTTCGAGCAGGACGTGCCATGAATGCAGGGGTCTATTTCGTTACTCAAAACGCGGACGATTTACTAGATGAAAAGATGAAGAATAATATTGGCTTGAAATTTGCCTTTCGTTCCACTGACCTAGTGGAAATCAAAAAGACCTTAGAATTTTTTGGTGTGGACAAGGAAGATGAAAACAATCAGAAACGCTTACGTGAATTAGAAAATGGACAATGTTTAGTTTCAGACATCTATGGTCGTGTAGGGGTTATGCAGTTTCACCCGATTTTTGAAGAGTTGCTTCATGCCTTTGATACCAGACTGGAGTGTTATCATAAAAGTACAGTCAAAAATGCAAGGAAATGATAAAATAAAGAAAACAGAGAGGACTGTACACCCCAATGGCAAAAAAATACACACCCGAATTCAGAGCAGAGGCCGTCAAGCTATCCCAAGAAATTGGCGCACGGCCAGCATCTGAACGCCTCAACATCAATCTTGATACAATGTATACCTGGATTAGCAAGGCGAAGCATCATCAAAGCGAAGTTGATGCCTTAATCCAGAAAAAAGGTGGTACGGTCGCCTTAGCTGATGAAAACAAGCAGCTAAGACGCGAGCTCCGGGAACGCGAAGAAGAAATCGAAATCCTGCAGGATGCCCTCGGTTTTTTCGTCAAGCGCCAGAAGAAGTAAGTAAACGGGAGCGGATGAGCTATATTACGCTTAAGCGTGGGACCTTCAGTGTTAAAGCACTGTGTCAGGTACTTGGCGTTACAGAAGCCGGTTATTATAAGCATTTGAGAAAACCGTATACCCCATCTAAGACCACCCTTCTTCTGGCGCAAATCTATGACTGCTTAAAGGAAGACCCAGAGAACAGTAACTACGGTGTCCGTCGAATTTATGACTATCTTCGTATTTATAACAATTATAAGGGAAGCCTTCGAATGGTTTACCGAATCTGTCGTGAGAACAACCTGATCATTCGTCGAAAATCACACCCCAACGGGATTACGAAGGCCGATGGAGAAGCACAGAAATCTGAAAATCTGATCAAGCAGAATTTTACAGCCGAGGCCCCCGACACAAAATGGCTGACTGATATTACCGAGGTTCCATGTTTTGATGGGAAGCTTTATCTTGCAGCGATTCTGGATTGCTATGATGGAACGATCGTTGGTTATCATATGGATGACAATATGCGGGCTTCACTCTGTACCAGAGCCTTTAAAAACGCTTGCTATACTTATAGTGCTTCAGGCATGATCCTTCACTCGGATCGTGGGTCGCAATTTACAAGCACAACCTTCCGCACCGCATTGGCTGCAAAGGGCGCGATCCAAAGTATGAGCAGTGTTGGTCGATGCTATGATAACGCCCGGATGGAGAGCTTTTTCGCAACGCTCAAGAAAGAAAAACTTTATCGTATCGATACGATGAAGATGACCCAGGACATGGTTAAGACGGTTATCTTTAGATATATCCAATACTATAATCATCGTCGGATTTACAGCACCAACGGTGGTCTCCCACCGCTCTCCAAGCGGGCACTTTACCACTGTACTGTTGCTGCATAATTCTCCTTGCCGATGGGACTAAACTTTTATTGACAATTCCAGCCATTATGCAAGTGGAATCGGGCGGTACAGCAGAAGATGTTATGCAAAGTTCCGAATCTTTGGGTTTACCGCCCAACAGTTTGAGTACCGAAGAGTCCATCAAACAAGGGGTTAAATATTTCAGTGAATTATTAACCAGTGCAGAACAACAAGGAGTGGATATAGATTCTGTTATCCAATCTTATAATTATGGCGGTGGCTTTTTAAATTATGTGAGGAGTCATGGGAAAAAATATACCTATGAATTAGCCGAACAGTTTTCTAAAGAGAAGTCGGGTGGTCAAAAAGCAGACTATCCCAATCCCATAGCCATACCTGTGAATGGTGGTTGGCGATATAACTATGGAAATCAGTTTTATGTTCAGTTGGTTTCACAATACCTAACCGACACTTCCCCAACAGAATTTGATGATGAAACCGTGCAAGTCATTATGGACGAAGCCTTGAAATACGAAGGGTTTCCCTATGTCTTTGGAGGGGCGTCGCCTACCACCTCTTTTGATTGTAGTGGCTTAATACAATGGGTGTATGACAAAGCTGGCATTTCTCTCCCTCGTGTCGCCCAAGATCAGTATGACGCTACGCAAGAAATCTCTATGGAAGAAGCCCAAGCAGGCGACCTTATCTTCTTTCATTCAACCTATAATGCAGGCACATATGTGACTCATGTGGCGATATATTTAGAGGGAAATCGCTTTTATCATGCAGGCGACCCAATCGGTTATGGCGACTTAAGCAGTCGTTATTGGCAAGACCATCTGATTGGGGCTAGACGTGTTATTCATAACTAAGAAAGGAATGAATCAAATGATTATAAAAATCGAGCGAAAAGAAAAGAAGGAGAAACCAAAGAAATCTAAAAAACCGAGCAAGCAAAGAAAAGTTCCGATGATTAAAGTTGGCACGCATAAGAAATTAACCTTTGTTTTATGGGTTTTATTGATTGGTAGTGTCGGATTTGGAATCTATAAAAATTTTACTGCCATTGACACTCATACTGTCCGTGAAACAGAAATCATTAAACAGCAGATTGTCGATACCAACCAAGTAGAAAGTTTTGTGAAATCCTTTGCGAAAGACTACTTTTCGTGGCAACAATCCCAAGAAGCCATTGATAAACGAAATGAAAAATTGACCCATTATTTGACGGAAGAATTGCAGGTATTAAATGAAGAAATGATTCGTAAGGATATTCCTACTAGTTCTAGTGTGAACGATATACAGGTGTGGCAGGTTTCTCAAGTGAATGAGAACACCTTTGAGGTACTGTTTTCTGTTGAACAAGTTATTACCGAAGACAAAGACAAGGAAACTATATCGTCTAGCTTTCATGTGGTTGTCCATATAGATGAATCAGATAATATGGTTATTATCAAAAATCCGACAATGAGTAAGAAACCTCAAAAATCGGACTACCAACCCAAACAGCTAGAAAGTGACCATACAGTAGATACAGAAACGATGGACGAAATCACTAGCTTTTTAGAAACGTTCTTCCAGCTCTATCCTACCGCCACAGAAAAAGAATTGACTTACTATGTAAGTAATCATGTGTTACCTATGATTAACAAGGAATATGTTTTCGAGGAATTGGTGAATCCTATCTTTACCAGAAAAGATAACCAAGTAATCGTGAATGTCGCTGTGAAATATTTAGATCAAGAAACAAAGGCAACCCAAATCTCGCAATTTGAGTTGATATTAGAAAAACAAGATAATTGGAAGATTGTAAAATAACAAATATTGGTACATGATTACAGATACTTTGTAATCATGTACTCTTTTTGATAAAAAATTGGAGATTCCTTTACAAATATGCTCTTACGTGCTATTATTTAAGTGACTATTTAAAAGGAGTTAATAAATATGCGGCAAGGTATTCTTAAATAAACTGTCAATTTGATAGCGGGAACAAATAATTAGATGTCCTTTTTTAGGAGGGCTTAGTTTTTTGTACCCAGTTTAAGAATACCTTTATCATGTGATTCTAAAGTATCCAGAGAATATCTGTATGCTTTGTATACCTATGGTTATGCATAAAAATCCCAGTGATAAAAGTATTTATCACTGGGATTTTTATGCCCTTTTGGGTTTTTGAATGGAGGAAAATCACATGAAAATTATTAATATTGGAGTTTTAGCTCATGTTGATGCAGGAAAAACTACCTTAACAGAAAGCTTATTATATAACAGTGGAGCGATTACAGAATTAGGAAGCGTGGACAAAGGTACAACGAGGACGGATAATACGCTTTTAGAACGTCAGAGAGGAATTACAATTCAGACAGGAATAACCTCTTTTCAGTGGGAAAATACGAAGGTGAACATCATAGACACGCCAGGACATATGGATTTCTTAGCAGAAGTATATCGTTCATTATCAGTTTTAGATGGGGCAATTCTACTGATTTCTGCAAAAGATGGCGTACAAGCACAAACTCGTATATTATTTCATGCACTTAGGAAAATGGGGATTCCCACAATCTTTTTTATCAATAAGATTGACCAAAATGGAATTGATTTATCAACGGTTTATCAGGATATTAAAGAGAAACTTTCTGCCGAAATTGTAATCAAACAGAAGGTAGAACTGTATCCTAATATGTGTGTGACGAACTTTACCGAATCTGAACAATGGGATACGGTAATAGAGGGAAACGATGACCTTTTAGAGAAATATATGTCCGGTAAATCATTAGAAGCATTGGAACTCGAACAAGAGGAAAGCATAAGATTTCAGAATTGTTCTCTGTTCCCTCTTTATCATGGAAGTGCAAAAAGTAATATAGGGATTGATAACCTTATAGAAGTTATTACTAATAAATTTTATTCATCAACACATCGAGGTCCGTCTGAACTTTGCGGAAATGTTTTCAAAATTGAATATACAAAAAAAAGACAACGTCTTGCATATATACGCCTTTATAGTGGAGTACTACATTTACGAGATTCGGTTAGAGTATCAGAAAAAGAAAAAATAAAAGTTACAGAAATGTATACTTCAATAAATGGTGAATTATGTAAGATTGATAGAGCTTATTCTGGAGAAATTGTTATTTTGCAAAATGAGTTTTTGAAGTTAAATAGTGTTCTTGGAGATACAAAACTATTGCCACAGAGAAAAAAGATTGAAAATCCGCACCCTCTACTACAAACAACTGTTGAACCGAGTAAACCTGAACAGAGAGAAATGTTGCTTGATGCCCTTTTGGAAATCTCAGATAGTGATCCGCTTCTACGATATTACGTGGATTCTACGACACATGAAATTATACTTTCTTTCTTAGGGAAAGTACAAATGGAAGTGATTAGTGCACTGTTGCAAGAAAAGTATCATGTGGAGATAGAACTAAAAGAGCCTACAGTCATTTATATGGAGAGACCGTTAAAAAATGCAGAATATACCATTCACATCGAAGTGCCGCCAAATCCTTTCTGGGCTTCCATTGGTTTATCTGTATCACCGCTTCCGTTGGGAAGTGGAATGCAGTATGAGAGCTCGGTTTCTCTTGGATACTTAAATCAATCATTTCAAAATGCAGTTATGGAAGGGATACGCTATGGTTGCGAACAAGGATTATATGGTTGGAATGTGACGGATTGTAAAATCTGTTTTAAGTACGGTTTATACTATAGCCCTGTTAGTACTCCAGCAGATTTTCGGATGCTTACTCCTATTGTACTGGAGCAAGCCTTTAGAAAAGCTGGAACAGAATTGTTAGAGCCATATCTTAGTTTTAAAGTTTATGCACCACAGGAATATCTTTCACGGGCATATAACGATGCTCCCAAATATTGTGCAAATATCGTAAATACTCAACTGAAAAATAATGAGGTCATTATTATTGGAGAAATTCCTGCTCGATGTATTCAAGATTATCGCAATGATTTAACTTTTTTTACAAATGGGCTTAGTGTTTGTTTAGCAGAGCTAAAAGGATATCAGGTTACCACTGGCGAACCTGTTTGCCAGACCCGTCGTCTAAATAGTCGGATAGATAAAGTAAGATATATGTTCAATAAAATAACTTAGTGCGTTTTATGTTGTTATATAAATATGGTTTCTTATTAAATAAGATGAAATATTCTTTAATATAGATTTGAATTAAAGTGGAAAGGAGGAGATTGTTATTATAAACTACAAGTGGATATTGTGTCCTATTTGTGGAAATAAAACAAGACTACGAATACGAGTGGATACTATACTTAAAAATTTCCCTTTATACTGCCCCAAATGTAAGAACGAAACTTTAATTAATGTTCAAAAAATGAATATAATAACAATCAAAGAGCCAGACGCCAAGACGCAGAGCCGATAATTTGAGAAATGAAACTCTCATCTTATCGGCTCTTTTTGTTTATCTGAATTTTACTGACTAGCCTTCAATATTTCTTGCTTCATTGATACCTTTTGCTAGTGCTTCCATTAAGGATAGTTCTTTGTCTGTAAAGCTATCCATGTATTTTTCTACCTGTAACCTTCGAGTGCTTTTAATCAAATTATCTGTAGGTAAGAAAAATTCATCAATAGATACATGGAGTAATGATACAAGATCATACAGCACTTGTGTACTTGGGTGTTGTCCTTTGTTTTCTATATTTGTTAAATAACGTGGGTCAATTTCAATCATTGTTCCCACTTGTTCACGAGTGAGACCCCGTTTCATTCGAGCCTCTTTAATCGCTAAACCAACGGCTCTAAAATCGTATTTATCTTCTTTTTTACGCATACTAAATCACCTCTATACATTTTACTGTTCCTATATAACCATAAACAGGTATAGAAAAACATGTTATATAGTTTATGAGTTCCTATAGAACACTGTGGAATTTATTAATGCGATGAATCCAATTTCAAATAGAAAGGTCGCTGATTTTATTTACCTATACAACTTTATAAAATTTAGTCATACTCCTAGAAAGTAGATAAAATTGGCGACTTAATGGAGGGAAAAGTCGCCATGAGAAAGATAATCTGTCATCTAGTTCTCTTAATTAAGTTCTTATCAAAAAAACTTATCCACCTGTACTGGATAGATATGACCATCAATGTGGTTTTGCAGATTACATAGATAGAAAAATCAAAGCATATGAACAGAGAAAACAATCTGTTTATGTGCTTTTTTGGTCACTTAATAAATATCTTTTAGGATTTCTCTTCATTTATGCAACAAATCCCCCTTTCGTGTCGGGGCTTAGTATGAAGGGAGATAAAGAAGCACATGCCACTCCCTTTCACGACAGAAAGGGGGTGAAAAGCATGAAACCATCTTCTTTTCAAGAAACCATAGAAAATCAGTTTGACTATATCTGCAAACAAGTTATTGAAGATGAACGAAAAGATTACTTCAAACATCTAGACAGACTATCAGCAAAAGAAGTCTCGTTTTCTGATATAGATAACTACCTTGTCAACTCTTTTTCTACTGTTGATACGTACGTCACTGATTTCCAACTATTTAAATTATTTGGATTAAGAATCAATGTTGAAAGTGATTTATTAAGTGAAGCCCTGCGTCATCTTTCAGAGAAAAAACGGAACATTATTTTACTTCATTACTTTATGGATATGAGTGATGTGGAGATTGCGGAGTTACTAAATTTGAATCGTTCGACTGTTTATCGTCATCGAATAAGTGGACTAGCGATGATTAAAGAATTCATGAAGGAGTGTAAAGAATGAAAACAGCTTATCCAAGGGTTCCCTTCCCCCTCATTGTAAAGGCGACAGATGGCGACGTGGAAGCAATTAATCAGATTGTTAAACATTATCGAGGGTATACCTCAAAACGTTCATTACGTCGCATGACAGACGAATATGGAAATTCTCATATGGTTATTGATGAAACCCTACGTGGCAGAATGGAAACGAAACTCATCTCTAAGATTTTATCGTTCGAAATTAAATAGTCCCATTTTTTCGTGGAAGCGTGTCGAATCGTATCCACGCTTCCCGATTTGGGAGGTTTGTTATTCCATCAAAGCATATTGTGTGTTCAGTAGGTTTTGATAGGCTAACAAGCCAAACGTTCTTTGACAACCAAATAAAGGCAATCGAATACGTTTCGGTAAGAAAAGAGCTGATGAACTAACACGCCATGACCTACAAAATTAGTGAGCGATTCATGTTAGTAATTCGAAAGTAATCTTTAGCAGGATTGCTGCCATGACTTTCTTATCGTGATAATGATACTCCCGTATAGCCATAGTCCGAGCGTTAGAAGCGTCACAGGCAATGGGTACGGCTACATGAGAACCATGCAGAAGTGAAATTCCTGTGAGCTTTGCTAGAGCTGTTCGATTGCTAAGATATTCTTCTCTTGTCAGTGTATTATTATAAAACTATTTGATATAATTATAGGTGAATATTGGAGTTTTCCTAGCCTATAATTGGGAAAGGAGTAATAATGATAACGGTCACAAAAAAGGATTTAGTTGAGCTAGGATATGGAACTTCTTTTTCAGCAGACATCATAAAAAAAGCAAAAGAATTGATGATTACAAAAGGGCATATCTACTATCAATCTCGAAAGCTAGATAGAGTCCCTCGTGAAGCTGTTGAAGAAATTCTAGGAATTCGGTTTTCAAATGAAAACAGGTCTGAGTAGTTTTTGCACAGTAAGGAGTAAAAACTATGGTTAAAGACCCAATAAAAAAAGCAAAGAATGGAACCTATTATTTTCGTGCAAATCTAGGTTATGATTCTAAAGGGAAAAAAATTCAAAAATATCGTAGTGGATTCACTACTAAAAAAGAAGCAAGAGAAGAATATTCGAAACTGCTATTGATGAAACCAGAAGAATTAAGTGAGAATAAGGATAAAATGACGTTTAAACATTATATCTTTGAAATTTTCCTTCCATGGTATAAGACACAGGTAAAGCTCAGAACATATGAAAATCGCTTACCAACTATTAAGAAGCATTTCTCTTATTTTGATAAAATGGCTGTTTCCGATATTGAGCCTATTGATGTGCAAAATTGGCAACTAAAATTATCAAAGAAGTGTAAGTCTTCTTATGTAAGAGCTGTTCAAGGACTATTTTCAGTTGCTATGGATCGAGCAATTGTCCTTGGGATAACCACCACAAATCCATCTAAGATTATTGGCAATGTGAAAAAGCAAAAGTCTAAAATTGAATTTTGGACAAAAGAAGAATTTGAAAAAGTAATCTCTCTAATTTACAAAGAAGATTACTATCAACACTTTTTATTTATCTCTCTGTGGTTTTTATTTATGACTGGAATGCGAATTGGTGAAGCTACTGCCATTCAATGGGAAGATATTGATTTTGACTCAGGAGTACTAACCATCAACAAAACACTCTATTACAAGAATCAATCGAATTATAGATTTGTTGAACCAAAAACAAAGGCGAGCGTTCGTCATATTGTATTAGATAAATGCACATTAACTTATTTATCCGAATGGAAGGAAGTACAACAAAATCTAATTCAGACAGACTTTGTAATGAGCTATAACGGTATTCCTACCCAAAAACATACACTATCATATGCTATTGAACGCTATGCTAAGCTGGCTGGTATCCATCGAATCAGAATCCATGGGTTACGGCATTCTCATGCTTCCTTGTTAATCAGTATGGGAGAAAATCCACTTATCATTAAAGATCGTCTAGGACACGAAGATATTGAGACGACTTTAGGAACGTATGGACATCTTTATCCTAACAGTAATTTCGAGGTAGCTAACAAATTAAATGGAGCCATTTCCTTTAAAGAAGCAAAACAAAATTATGATACTTCACCAAAGAATCAATTTACTGTAGACTACTTGCGAAACAAAGAAATGAAAAAAGTGCAATAAAAGTGCAGTAAAAAGATAAGAAGAGCCAGAAACCCTTGGTATAAGAGGATTTCTAGCTCTCCTACAACTACTCCCACTCAATCGTAGATGGTGGCTTACTCGTAATATCATAAACAATCCGGTTGACGTGGGGCACCTCATTGACGATGCGGGTGGAGATGGATTCCAGCACATCGAAGGGAATCCGGGCCCAGTCGGAGGTCATGCCATCCACAGAGGTCACCGCACGCAGGCCGATGGTGTAATCATAGGTCCGTTCATCCCCCATGACCCCAACGCTGCGGTTGCCGGGAAGGACGGCAAAGTACTGCCAGATTTCCTGGTCCAATCCGGCTTTGGCAATTTCATCCCGGAAGACATAGTCAGCTTCCCGAAGGATGTCCAGCTTTTCACCTGTGACTTCACCCATAACACGGATGGCCAGTCCTGGCCCAGGAAAGGGTTGACGCCAAACCAAATCATGGTCTAATCCCAGCTCTTCACCTAAGGCACGGACTTCATCTTTAAAGAGGTTGCGCAGGGGCTCGATGAGCTCAAAATCCACATCCTCAGGAAGACCGCCGACATTATGATGGCTTTTAATGACCGCTGCATCCTTAGTACCACTTTCGATGACATCGGGGTAAATGGTCCCCTGGAGCAGGTATTCCATCCCCTTCAGTTTACCGGATTCTTCCTCGAAGACCCGGATGAACTCCTCTCCGATAATCTTCCGCTTGCGTTCCGGGTCCGTTACTCCGGCCAGCTTGGATAGGAAACGATCCTGGCAGTTGGCACGGATGAAATTCATCTTAAAGCGATCCTTAAAAATGGCCTCGACCTGATCCCCTTCGTCCTTTCGCAGCAGGCCATGATCCACAAAGATACAGGTCAGCTGATCGCCGATGGCCCGAAAGACCAGGGTTGAAGCAACAGAGGAATCAACGCCGCCGCTTAACGCGCACAGCACCTTCTTATCCCCCACCCGTTCCCGAATAGCGGCAATCTGTTCCTCCACAAAGTTAGCCATGGTCCAGGTGCCTTCACACCGACAGATATTGTAAATGAAGTTATGCAGCACCTCTCTGCCACACTCCGTATGCTCGACTTCCGGGTGGTATTGTACAGCGTATAACCCGGCTTCCGGATTTTCCATGGCGGCTACCGGACAGGTTTCTGTGGTGGCGGTTATGGTAAAGCCCTCTGGAATTTGGTCGATATAATTAGTATGGCTCATCCAGCAGACGGAACCATCCCGGACGGATTCCAGCAACTGACTATCCGTCTTGATGTTCAGGGCCTTTTTTCCGTATTCCCGGATTTCAGCGGAATCGGTTTTCCCACCGTTTTGCTCTGCCATTAGCTGGGCGCCGTAGCAGATGCCTAAAACCGGGATACCCAGTGTATAGATCTCCGGATTACAGCGGGGGGCACCGTCCTGGTGAACGCTGGAGGGACCACCGGTAAAGATGATGCCCTTGGGTGCCATCTCTTTAATCCGTTCGATGGATACATCGTAGGGGACGACTTCAGAATACACCCGCTCTTCCCGAACACGGCGGGCAATGAGCTGATTATATTGTGCTCCAAAGTCAATAATTATAATTTTTTCTTGCTCTGACATTGGTACTCCTTCAAGTTTTATAGGGTTATTGTAACAGATTCATTTCAAAAATGCCAACGTTGCTTCAGATAATACCGCGGATGCTGCCGGATAGGCGTGAAGGGACCGTTTTAAGTCCTCGATCCCGCCCCCCATGGCATGGATGGCCTGGGCCTGGGAGATCAGCTCTGCCGCCCCCTCGCCATAAATACAGACCCCCAGCAGCTCGCCACTGTCTACATCGGAAATAATTTTGACAAAGCCGGTGGTCGCGTCGTCCAGATAGAGCTTAAGATTTGTGGCCAGATTAATGCGATCAACCTTAACGGGATAACCGTTTTGCCGGGCTTCCGCCTCACTCATTCCAACCACGGCGATTTCCGGAAGAAGGTGGATGGCTTTTGGAATCCACTGGTTTTTTAGTGTCCGCTGTTTCCCGGTGATGGTATCCACCACCTGGATTGCCATGGCCACGGCAGCGCTGGCTGATGCCATTCCAGACACCAAATCACCAATGGCATACACCCCGGGTACAGAAGTAATCCCACTAAAATCTGCAATGACACCATCATTTTTCACCTTAAGGTCTAGACCGGATAGTCCCAGTAAATTGGGGCACCGCTCCTTTACGACTAAAATATCGGAACAAATAATCATTTTATCCCGACTGCCTAATTTAACATCCAGATGGATATCCCCCAAGGAATCCTCAAAGACATCCGAAACGGTGACGTTGTAATGGATATCCACCTGCATGGCAAGTAGGTTTTGTTCTACTGCCTCCTGGATGGCACCATCCACCTCTGAGGACAACAGATGGTCTTCTCCAACAAAAAGAACGACCTTGGACCCCAGCATGCTGAACAAGGTGGCATATTCACAGGCCCTTCCACCACTACCGATGATCACCAATTCCGGTGGAATTTCCACAAGATCGTGGGCATTCTCATCGGTGAGGACCTCCGGCATGGATTGATACTGCTTGGGGATACGACCGGTGGAGCCGGTGGCCAAAATGATGCTTTCCGCCTTTATCCGACCTTCGATTCCGTTCCCCATGGCGATTTCTACGGTTTTATCGGCATTGACTGTGGCCGTTCCCATAAAAATATCGACGCCCCGATCCTCGAGGCGTTCCTTCATCCCTGCAATGTATTTTCTGATTTTCTGATTTTTATCCCGCATCATACGGGGCAGATCCAGCTCAATACCTTTAATAATCAGCCCTCGCTTTTTGGCCTGGGCACATTCTTTGATAAACTGGACATTTTTATATAAATACTGGATGGGGATGCAGCCCTGGTTGACCCCGGCTCCCCCCAGTTGAATACGCTCAATCAATGCCGTTTTTAAACCGGCATTGGCCGCCCGAACGGCCGCGGTATAGCCACCGACGCCACCGCCGATGACCACCACATCATAGGACCTTATTTCCTGTTGTACTTCGTTTTCCATTCTTACCTCAATCTAAAATGATATTGCCGTCGGATGTTCAAGCTCCTTTTTCATATCCCGTAAAAAGCCAGCTGCCGTCCCAATGCCAGCAATCCGGCTGTCTAACAGCAAGGTTGCCCGAACCACTGGACGGTTGGAGCCCACCCCCTGATCATAACGATAACGCTCGACCACATCTCCGATGCAGAGCATTGCTCCAAGGCCTTCTGCCAAGGGCAGCGTGGCGTTTAATAGCCCATAAACACCGAGATTAACTAAATCAAAGGTGCTGGCTTCTTTTTGCTCAGGGAGCTTTCCCTGTTCTTTAATGTCCCCAAGAAAACCATTTCGAATCTTTACGACCTCGCCAAAGCTTTGATTCTGGACATTGGCAATGACAGGAAAAGCTAATCCATCCCCATTGCTTATGCCAATCCCTAGATGCACTTGGTTTTTAGAGACAAAGGCCTCGCCTTCGAATCGCCCGTTTAATTGGGGATGCAGCTTCAGTGCCTTTGCAACCGCCATGAGGATAAAATCGGTATAGGTACAGCGGCATCCCGTTTGGACCTCTACCCGTTTGGTAATACGTTTCCGCGTTTCCTTCAGTTCTGTGAGATCAATTTCCATGGTCAGGGTTAAAACTCTGGGGGGATTAAGCTGTCCCTCGGGACGATCCGTGTCAGAAGCGACTGCTTCTGGCTCCGCCTCCGGTTCCAGCTCCGATCCGGTCTCTGGCAGGAGGACGACTTCCTCCGATACCTCCTCCTGGGCCAATTCTGGTTCAACCGGAATGACCGCAGGAAGTGCCGGCGGTTCAAAAATAACGAGGTGGGCATCGGGGTATTGGGGCTTAAGCCCATTTAAATAAGCGGTAATATCCGCCTTAATAATACAGCCGTCCGGCCCCGTTCCCTTTTCAATGAGGGTGAGGTCGATGCCTTCAGCCGCTGCCATGGCCTCGGCCAGGGGAGACGCCTTAATGACCGGAACCGCCAAGGGTGCGGCCACTTCCACAGCTTCTACACTGTCGTCGGCCTCGTTTTCCTTTGAGGCCTCTTCCCCATCTTTTTTTTCAGGTTCTGGAATGGGCTCTGTGGACTGAAGGAGCTTCGCCTCCCGGGCCTCGGCCTTGGCGATGATTTCTTCCTTTTCCATCTCCTCTTCCACTGCCTTGAAGACTTTCTGTTCATCGGGCAAAAAACCCGCATCATCAGGGACGATGCGACTGCGGTATGCCTTTTGCTTGGCAAAAATCTGACGCTGCTCTAAGTAACGGTCGATATCCTCGGGTTGAATGCGCCGACCGGGCATGGTCGCTGCGACATCCGCTAAATCCACGCCCTTTTCCACTGCATACCGTCTCGCCACTGGCGTCGCTCGTACGGGTTCCCCCGTGGCCATGACACGCTCTGCCGGGTGCCCTTCACCAATGCTACGCAGCCGGCTTCGCTCTTCTCGGGATATCCGACGATCATCTCGTTCCATGGCACCCCTCCATCAGGCATCTATGCCCATCAGGCGATAGACGGCATCTACAATATCCTCCTTTTGGGGCAGGACAGCGCGTTCCAATCCTTCACTATGAGGAATGGGCACATCCAGTCCCCCCAAACGGATAACAGGAGCCTGCATATAATCAAAGCAGTCACTTTCAACGACCTTAGAGACAATCTCGCCCCCAACGCCACCGGTTTTGGCGGCCTCATGAACCACCAGCAACCGCCCTGTTTTTTTAACGGAGTCATAGATCGGCTCCATGTCCATGGGATATAAGGTCATAGGGTTAATCACTTCGATATCGATGCTTTCTTCTTCCAGGGCACCAGCTACTTCGATGACATCCACCAGGCAACGCCCCCAGGATACCACGGTGACATCGCTGCCCTTACGTTCCACAAAGCTCTTTCCCAGAGCAATGGCATAATCCTCATCCACTGGTACGGGACCCTTCATGCCATAAAGCATTTTATGCTCAACAAAGCATACCGGGTTATTATCCCTGATGGCCGCTTTTAAAAGGCCCTTGGCCTGGGCCGGAGTCGATGGTGTCACGACCTTCAAACCCGGTACATGGCAAAGCCAGGCTTCCAAGGACTGGGAATGCTGGGCTGCTGCCCCGGTGCCTGACCCTGATGGCAGACGAAGGACCATGGGTACCTGGGCTTCACCACCAAACATATAGCGCAGCTTAGCCGCCTGATTAGCCAGGGAGTCCATCCCAAAGGCAATAAAATCCATGAACATCATTTCACAGATGGGGCGCATCCCCGTTAAAGCGGCCCCTGCCGCACACCCCACGATGGTGGACTCTGAAATAGGAGTATCTAACACACGATCTTCGCCAAACTCATCCAGCATCCCGGTGGATACATGGAAGGTGCCGCCGTAGACGCCAATATCTTCTCCCAGAAAAATAACATCCTCGTCCTGGCGCATTTCCTCGGACATGGCCAGGCGCAAGGCTTCCCGGTAGCTCATTTCTTTGATTTCCATTGCTCATCCTCCTCTATGCGTACACATCATCCAAAACGGTGAGTATTTCTGGTTCTGGGCTAGCTTTAGCGAATTCTAAGGCCGCATCAATACTTGCCTGGGCCTTTTCTTCCAGCTGATCGAGTACGGACTCCTCAATGGTGCCGGATTCCAATAAATAGGTGCGCATATTCGAAATGGGGTCATAGGCCCGCCATTCATCCACCTCTTCCTTGCTTCGGTACACCTGGGGATCGCTTTTGGAATGGCCGTTGTAGCGATAGGTTTTTGATTCGATCAGGAAGGGCCCTTCCCCAGAGCGGGCGTATTCCAGGGCCTTCTTCGTGGCTTCATAAACTTCAATGGCATCATTGCCATCAATGGTCATCCCTGGAATACCATAGGCAACGGCCCGATCGGCAATATTTTCAATATTCATATGCATCTCAATGGGTGTGGACAAGCCGTAAAAATTATTTTCAATGAAGAAAACAACGGGCAGCTTCCAGACGGAGGCTAAATTCAAGGCTTCGTGAAAATTCCCCTCGTTGGTGGAGCCATCCCCACCAAAGCACAGGACAACCTTCCCCGTTTTCTTAAGCTTCTGGGTGAGGGCCGCTCCACAGGACAGGGGGTAGCCTCCGGCCACGACACCATTAGCCCCAATATTACCAGAGTGCAGGTCGGCAATATGCATCGAGCCCCCCTTCCCCTTACAGTAACCGTCTGCCTTCCCCATGATTTCGGCCATCATCCGGGAAACATCTAAGCCAAAGCCAATGGCCTGGGCATGCCCCCGATGGGTCAGGCTCACCAAATCCCCTTCGGACAATGCCATACAGGATGCCACAGCCGATGCCTCCTGCCCCATGGCCATATGGCTGGTTCCATGGATGAGTCCATGGGAAAGCATCCATGCGACTTTTTCCTCAAAGTCCCGGGCTTGATTCATCCGATAATAAAGATTACCTAATAATTCTTCGTTTAATACCATGGGTGATTTTCCTCCCCTTGATTGTATTTCACATTAACCTATTATACGTTATTATATCCCTTTTTTACTTAAAAAGAAAGAGAGGATATGCCTCTCTCGCACCAGACTCTATCGACTCACCGCAATGATGGATTCTGCGATGATGAGGTCCTCAGGTGTTGTGATTTTAATATTATTATAATGCCCCCGAACAATCTTGACCGGGACACATAAACGTTCCACCAGGGAGGCATCGTCCGTCCCCTCCACCTCATCCTCAATGGCCCGTTCATGGGCATCCATAATCAGTGGATAGGAAAAGGTTTGGGGGGTTTGTACCTCGTATAAAAAGTCCCGGTTCGGGGTATATTCTACGATACCGGCCTTTTTAACCACCTTAATGGTATTTTTAGCCGGAACGGCCACAATGGTCGCCTGGCTCTGGAGGGTTTCGTAAATACAGCGCACTAAGATTTCTTCACCAATAAGAGGACGGGCACCGTCGTGGATCATGACGATATCGCAGGCCGAATTAACAGCCTTTAATCCCTCGTAAACCGACTGCTGGCGGGTTGCTCCCCCCTGGGTGATCCGAACCTTTTTAAACTTGCCGGGCCCTAAAACCTGGTGCTTACAGATTTTAAATTCATCCTTATTAATCACCAAAATAATTTCATCAATGAGGGGACAATTTTCAAAAACTTCCAGGGTATAGGATAGAATCGGCTTTCCCCGAAGGGTAAGATATTGCTTGTTAATGGGAGCATTCATCCGACTACCCTGTCCGGCCGCGGGGATGACAACGCTGGTAAAGGCTTTTTTTATTTGCTTTTCATCCAATACACTCAAGTCCCTTCGCCAATTGTTCATCGGTTGTTTCGATGGTGATCCGTCGTTCATCGGCGTGATCGGTATATTCCAGGGTAACAGTGGCCGAGCGATCAAAGGTATAATCCCCTAAAATCTGGGGCCATTCAATAATCACTGGCACCCCTTCTGTCACAAACTCGTCAAAGCCGATTTCCAGCAGCTCGTCAAAGTCCTCCAGGCGGTATAAGTCAAAATGGTAGGCTTTTTGTGCCTCCGTCCCATAGGTATTCACCAGGGTATAGGTCGGGCTCACCACCAAATCCGACAATCCCATCCCTGCCACAATGGCTTTTGTGAGGGTGGTTTTACCCGCCCCTAAATCTCCAATTAAAAGAAGGGTCGCCGGGCATTTTGCCAAGAGGCCGCCCATAGCCCTTCCGACGATTTCGGTGGTTTCAGGGCCATCACTGGTTACAATCATCTGCATCGTCTTCTTCCTTTCCTTCTTCGTCCTCTACTATTTCATACTCCACTGATACGTTATGGCTTGTAATTTTGTGCTTATCCTTAATCAGGATCGACAGGATGATGTACACCGCAATACTGGCCACAGTGGATACCCAGGTCAGCACAAAGGGTAAAGCCGGAATGACAAACAATGCCCGAAATATCCACGGGCTTAGCTCAAACCGTTCTCCCAGTCCCTGGCACAGGCCAGAAAAAATACCCGCTTCCTTGTCCCGCATCAGTCGCTTTTTCATCTTAGTCACGCCTGGATATAATTCGCCATAAACCGCTCTAAACGATCCATGGTCTCACTGAGCCGCATGGGTGCGGGCAGGAAGACCACCCGAAAATGATCCGGCTCTTTCCAATTAAATCCCGTTCCCTGAACCAAAAGCACCTTTTCCCGCTTCAAAAGGTCCAGGGCAAACTGGGTATCATCCGTGATGTTAAAACGTGCCACATCAATTTTAGGGAAGGCGTACAGCGCACCATTTGGCTTGGCACAGGAAATGCCAGGGATCTCATTGAGCCGCTTGTAGACAATATCCCGCTGCTGGTGGAGACGGCCACCCGGGGCCACCAAATCATCGATGCTTTGATAACCGCCAAGGGAGGTCTGGATGGCATGCTGGGCCGGGACATTGGCACACAGACGCATGGTCGTTAAAATATCGATCCCCTCGATATAGTCCCGGGCACACTCCCGGTTCCCGGAAAGCACCATCCATCCCACGCGAAACCCCGGAACTCGATGGGATTTGGACAGCCCATTGAGGGTCACCACCAGGGTTTCATCCGTAATCTTCGCCATGGGGTAAAAGGGGACCTCATCATAAATAATCTGATCGTAGATTTCATCGGCAAAGATAATCAAATCATTCTCCACCGCAATTTTTGCAATTTCCTCTAAAATTTCCTTGGGGTAGACGGCCCCCGTGGGATTGTTGGGGTTGATGATGACAATCCCCTTGGTGTTGCTGTTAATCTTACTGCGAATATCCTCTAAATCCGGATACCAGTCCGAGGATTCGTCGCAAAGATAATGAACCGGTTTTCCGCCAGCTAAGGTAGCGGCTGCCGTCCACAGCGGATAATCCGGCATGGGGATGAGCAGCTCGTCTCCATCGTCCATCAGGGCCTGGGTGCAGAACTGCACCAGTTCGCTGGTTCCGTTGCCAATATACACGTCATCCACCGTCACGTCCATAAGCCCCTTTGTCTGATAGTATTGGACAATGGCCTTACGGGCGGAAAATATCCCCTTGGAATCGCAATAGCCCTCGGCATTGCGCAGATTGCTGCGGACATCGTGGATGACCTCATCCGGCGCATTGACATCAAAGGTAGGGGGGTTCCCCGTATTGAGCATAATGATATCTACACCCTCCCGTTGCATCCGGCTGGCCTCCTGGACCACCGGACCCCGGATGTCATAACACACATTATCTAATTTGTGGGACTTTCGAAAGGTCCTCATTTCTTATACGCCTCCCCTGTCATTCGTTCAATGATGGTGCGGTAGCCCGTGCCATGCTTCAGGCACCGATTCACGCGGCTGATGGTCGCGGAGCTGGCACCGGTCGTATTTTCAACATCGATAAAGGTCTTGCCCGCATAAAGCAGCAAAGCGATATGGAACCGGTTGGCCATATCATCGACTTCTTTAATGGTGCACATATCCTCTAAAAGGCTTAAGCACTCCTGCTCGTCCTCGATGGCCATGATCGCCGTGGCCAGATCTTTTAATTTCGTATCCATGATTTACCTCTTTTAATTGATTAAAAATCATTATACCACGCACCGAACTAAAGTAAAATACCTATGTTTCCCAGTCGAAAAAAAAAAGCAGGTATGTTATAATACAATCAGCTTTTATGGAGGAAAACAATCAAATGAAATTATATAATACCTTAACCCAGCAAAAAGAAACCTTTGTCCCCCTGACGGAGAGCAAAGTCCGCATGTATTCCTGCGGACCCACGGTCTACAACTATTTCCACATCGGCAACGCCCGCCCCTTCATCGTCTTCGATGTATTACGGCGGTTTTTAAAGTACATCGGCTATGACGTCAAATTCGTCCAGAATTTCACCGATGTCGATGATAAAATCATTAATCGCAGCCTTGAAGAAGGCATCACTGCCAAGGAAGTCGCCGATAAATACATTGCCGAATATTTTAAAGATGCCGATGCCCTGGGGATTGAGCGGGCGGATGTCCATCCCCGGGTGTCTGACCATATGCCTGAGATCATCCAGATGATCTCCGACCTGGAAAAGAACGGTCTGGCCTATAATGTGGACGGCAACGTATATTATCAGGTGGAGCATTTCCATGATTACGGCAAGCTTTCTCACCAAAACATCGACGATTTAAAAAGCGGTGCCCGCATTGAAGTAAGCGACGAAAAACGCAGTCCTTTAGACTTCGCCCTGTGGAAAAAGGCCAAGCCAGGGGAACCCTTCTGGGATAGCCCATGGGGTAACGGCCGGCCGGGCTGGCATATTGAATGCTCTGCCATGAGCCGCAAGCATTTAGGGGAGCGTATTGATATCCACGGTGGTGGCCAGGACCTGATCTTCCCCCATCACGAAAACGAAATCGCCCAGTCTGAGGGCTCCTGCGGGTGCAAATTCTCCAACTACTGGGTCCACAATGGCTATATCAATATTAACAACGAAAAGATGTCCAAATCCAAGGGGAACTTTTTTACCGTTCGGGATATTGCCAAGCACTTCGATTTGGAAGTCGTCCGGATGTTTATGCTCATGGCCCATTACAGAAGCCCTGTCAATTTCTCTGACGAATTATTAGAGCAAGCCAAAAACGCCCTGGACAGACTATATAACGCCAAGTATCAAATGGAATATCTTTTGGATCATGCCAAGGCAGAGGATGCCACTTCAGCAGAAAGAGAATGGATGGATACCCTCTCCCAGTATAAGAACAGCTTTGTCACCGCCATGGAGGATGACCTGAATACAGCAGACGGCATCGCCGCCATCTTCGAACTGGTTCGGGAAATTAATTCCACCTTAAATGATGCATCTTCAAAGGAATGTATCGCCGCCGCCCTCACCCTCTTTAAGGAGCTCACCGGAGTTATCGGGATTGCTGTTAAGGAAAAAACAGAGGACCTCAGCACTGAAGTGGAAGCCCTCATTGAAAAACGGCAGCAAGCCCGTAAAAATAAAGACTTCGCCATGGCGGACCAAATCCGGGATGATTTGTTAGCCCGGGGTATCGTATTAGAGGATACACGCGAAGGGGTCAAATGGAAAAAAGCGTAATCGCGGATTTTTTAGACCGTACCTACACCAAGGCAGAGGCCAGGGCCATGAACCCACTGACCCTGGCCTACATTGGGGATGGTGTTTTTTCAGACTATATCCGGAAATATCTGGTGGCCCAGGGCATGGCCAATGTCAACCATCTAACCAAGGCATCCATTCGCTATGTCAAGGCCGATGCCCAGGCCAGGATGGTCCACACCCTGATGGATCAGCTGACCGATGAGGAGCAATCCATTGTCCGCAGGGGCCGTAATACCCGGAGTACACCGCCCAAAAATGCGGATAAAATGGACTATCGCTATGCCACGGGGCTAGAGGCCTTGGTGGGGTATTTGGAGCTCACCGGGAACCAGCGTCGCCTCCGGGAACTTATGGTGACCGGACTTGAGTACTTAGAAAACGCTCTGGAATGTTGATAATTTTCTTTCCATCAAAAACAGGAACCGAAGGTGTTATCCATGCACCTTCGGTTCCTGTTTTTATTTTGACCGATTCATTGTCTTAATGATTTCATAAAACACCTTGACAAATATCCTTGTCAGCAGTATCCTAATAATGACAAGTATATTTGTCGTGCTGACTTGTTTTATTGTCGAATTTAAGGAGGAATTTTATGCCCTTACTCAACCAACTCAAAATGTATCGGGCTCGGGATCAACTCAACCAGCAGACCCTTGGAAAGCTGGTAGGGGTGTCCCGACAAACGATCAGCTTAATTGAACGGGGGGATTATTCCCCATCGGTAACACTGGCCCTTAAAATTGCCAAGGTGTTCCAAGTGCCTGTGGAAGCGATTTTCCAATATGAAGAGGACAAGGAGGTCTAAGTAAGATGAAAGTTCAAGAAAGTAAGCATGTCTATTCTAAATTTTTCGGTGTTCTCATTGCCGCAGGCTTTTGCGGGGGACTGCTGGGATTTTTCAGCTTCCGCATCAGTGATTATATGAACCAGGATGGTGCGGCCCTGGGGGAAACCCTCATTCCCCTGCAGCTCCCCTTGTTTATCCTGGTCTGCGGGGGACTGCTTTTAGTCTCTTTTATTCAGTACTGGCAGGCCCGTAAGTGCATCCAGGGAATCAACCCTGAGGCAGATTTATCCCCCGAGGACGAAGGGCAACTGGCCCGTGCTGATGGAATGATTAATCGGTCCGTGGTATTTGCCAGTCTCTCCCTGATTGCTGCTTTTGTCTTTCTGGCCATCCTGGAAGTTCATGAAAATTACGCCGCCCTAGCTGGTATTGGCTTTTTTATCCTGGTTACTCTTCTCGCCACGGTAATGCAGGTCCTGCCCATTAATCTGCTTAAAAAAATCAATCCTGAAAAGCGGGGGAATCCCCTGGATTTTTCTTTCCAAAAAATTTGGCTGGCGACCTCGGATGAAGGTGAAAAATTCACCCTTTACCAGGCGGCCTATAAAACATACCGTTTGGTCCAGAATGTTATTATCGGCCTCATTTTGCTAGCCCTGGTAGGTAATCTCTACTTTGGCACTGGGGTCTTCCCCGTTCTTCTTCTGGCCATGATCTGGGCCATTCAGGTCATTGCCATTTATGCTTACTCCCAGAAAGGGGCCACTTCCATTTAGAGATCTTTACTGCTATAATGATAGTAAAATGGAAGCAATAAACTTTCTACCGGGATGTGAGACGATGAATAAAGATTTGACCCAAGGACCTGTCATGCGCTCCATGCTGCTTTTTGCCGTTCCCATGATTGTGGGAAACCTGCTGCAGCAATGCTATAACATTGCCGATACCCTCATTGTTGGACAATTCCTAGGGAGAAATGCCCTGGCTGCCGTGGGCTCTGCTTTTACATTGATGACTTTTTTAACTTCGATCCTATTGGGGCTTTGTATGGGCAGCGGGGCGTTGTTTTCCATTAAGTTTGGCCAGGGCGATGAAAAAGGACTGGGTGAAAGCATCTTTGTTTCCTTTGTCATGATCGCCGGTATGACGCTCCTCCTTAACGGCCTGGCCTTTTTCTCCCTGGATTTTATCCCCACGCTCCTTCGAGTGCCTGGGGAAGTCTGGGGCCTTTTGCGCCAATATCTTATCATCATTTTCTATGGCATTACCGCAACCTTCCTCTACAATTATTTTGCTTCATTCCTTAGGGCCATGGGTAATTCTGTCGTACCCCTTATTTTTCTGGCCATCTCTGCCACACTGAACATCGTCTTAGACCTGTGGTTTGTTCTGGGGCTTGGATGGGGTGTATCCGGGGCGGCAGAGGCAACGGTGATTGCCCAATATGTCTCAGGTATTGGGATTACGGTGTACGCACTAATTCGATGCCCGGCTCTTCGGATTCTTAAAAGGGGCTGCCCCATACGCTGGAGATGTGTCCGGGAAATAGCTAACTTTTCCATCTTAACCTGCATCCAACAGTCCATTATGAATCTGGGCATCCTGGCGGTACAGGGGCTGGTCAACAGCTTTGGCCCCACCATCATGGCGGCCTTTGCGGCTGCGGTTAAAATCGATGCCTTCGCCTATATGCCCGTTCAGGATTTTGGCAATGCCTTCTCCACCTTTATTGCCCAAAATTACGGTGCTAAAAAGAAAGACCGCATTCAAGCAGGGCTCAAAGCGGCAGTTTTCGTTTCGCTGATCTTTAGCATTGGGGTATCCATTGTGGTGTGGGTGTTTGCTTCCCCACTCATGACACTTTTTGTCCCCCCAGGAGAAGCTGAAATTATCCTGGAGGGCGTTCGATATCTCCATATTGAAAGTGCCTTTTACTGCGGAATCAGTACGCTATTCCTTCTCTACGGCCTGTACCGGGCCCTTGGAAAACCTGGGATGTCCGTGGCGCTGACCATTATCTCTCTGGGGTCTCGGGTTGTGCTGGCCTACGGGCTTTCTGCTTTGCCAGCCCTGGGCGTAAGCGGCATCTGGTGGTCTGTCCCCATCGGCTGGTTCCTGGCCGATCTCGTCGGCATTCTTTACTATATTATCCGAAAAAAGACCCTGCTTTCTCTGGATGACACCTCTCTTTATTAAAGATATAAAAAACGGCCTGATGTACAGGCCGTTTACGCATTTTCATGATAGCTGGAAATCCTTAGTTATTTTTTTCTGATTCTTCTTCAGCTTCTGTGACTTCCACAATTTCTTCAATAACAGCTTCCGCTGTGTCCGCTTCTTCATCAACTGCGAGGACTTCAGTTTCAGCCACTGCATCTGACGCGTCTTTAACTTCGGGTGTATGAGCCTTTTCACTTGCTGGTGTTTCAGACTTAACCTTCACACCACGTTGGAGGACATCGACCACATACCCAAAGGTCCCCAGTACCAATGTGTAAAACACATATACAGCCACATTGGTCACGAAATATGCAATAATATCTGTGAAGCTATCCGCCATGGTAATATAACCAGAGGCCAGCATCTGCCCGATGTATTGGGAGGTGTTCACTAACGCATAAATAGCGTATAGCCCAAAGATGATTGCAAAAACATACAGTACAACTGGTATCCAGTTGATTTTTTGTCGTTCCATAAAATTCTCCTTCGTCTTTATAGAATAATTGCACTATTAAGTGTATATAATAACCCTTAAAAGTGAAAGCCTTTTGTTAAAAAAGTGATCGTTTGGTGAAAATTTAAGGTTTTTGCAAGTTGTTACTTCCAAAAGCTTGCAATGCCATCCCGATCGAAGCCCATCACCATTTGACTTAACTTTTCCGCACTCTTAGGGAAGAGCCCCCCACCGGGATAATTACGGACCGCATTTTCCGCCCGGGTCCCTGCACAGATTTTAAATAGGTCCGTCATCACTGATTCCACGGCTGCCCCTCCACCCATAATACGGGGCAGGATATTTTGCAGTAGTGCGTGATCCAAGGCATTTTCCTGGGTCATCAGGCCATATTCCGCATTGTACAGTAGATAGAAGCAGATTTGGTCTCGAATGCGATAGCCGATTCCAGCATCGGCCCCAGCCAAGATGCCATTGATGGCCTCCAACAGAGTAACCACCTCCTGAACCATTTCCCGATGATGGGTGCAGCGTTCCAGCACCAGCACCTCACTTCTTAGAAAGTCCGATCCTAAAGGCATGGCCTGGGGTGCGGCAGCAGGAAGGGTTTGAAGCTTTAGCCCTACCGGACGGATCTCGATTTGCCCTGCCCGGTCTAACACTTTACGGCTCAGACCACTGCGTGCTTCTGCATTAGTCACCGTACCCACCAACATCAGATTGCCCGGCAGGTACAAATCCCCATAATATTTCCGGGCTTCTTCATCCCGACCGAATAGGGCATTGCCCAGAAGGGAATCGGTGATGATGCGATTTTCCCTTTCCCGACGGGTTTCCAGGATAGATAGTATTTCCCCAAAATACCCTTCTAGTGGGGCGACTCCCATTTCATCCAGACACAGGAAGAAGGGCAGCTCTGGATTATCCACAGCATCGGCGATAAAGTCCACCATGGATCCCGGTATATAATGCCCATTGGCATCCAAGTAGCCCAGCAGCTCCCGGGAGTCCTTCCAATCCGACCGAACCGGAATCTGAAGATACCGTTCGTTATCCGTATTGGCCCCCATGGCCTCAGCAAACAGGCGGACAAACTGACTCTTGCCAACCCCAGAACCACCGGTTAGAAGGACGAAGGGCGTTGACTTGAGGCTTAAATAAAGGTTTTGGACTAAATCCACCTCACAGGAGAAGCCCCCGGAGACAATATACTCGGTCATTCGTCGAAGCGTCCCGGGTAAGTCCGCAGCCTTAGCCACAACCTCCTCACTCCTTTTTTCCGTTCGATCCCGCTTGTTGAGGGAAGGAACGGTTTCTTTCTGCGTGGATGCAATGATCTGCTGGAGTGCCTTCAGGGTTGCGGCATTCAGAGACGCCCCACCGTCTCCCCCAGCTGTCACTTTTTTCCCTGGGTGTTTTTTCTTTGTTTTTTGATCTCCGGTCTTGGTTTCTGGTGACTCCTCGGTCAAGGATTCGGCCATGGTCATGGCCATATCCAGGGCTGCTTTAGCGTCCTCATCCCCATCCGAGTCTCCTGCCTCAAGGACTGAATCACCCTCTATTTCATCCTCGTCATCCTCGGTTTCCACCCCTTCTTCCTCTTCGCTCCAAGCTTCATCCTCCGTCTCATCGTCCTCTGTGTTATCCAGAATTTCATCCGCTTCGGACTCGGCTTCAACACCTTCGGTTTCCTCATCGACTTCCTCTATTTCGTAGGGTACCTTGAGGATGACGCGCTCATAATACTCATTATAGACGGCCAGCATTTCTTTGAGGTCCTCTTCCAAAATGGCATTTCCAGGTACCGTGTACTGGTATTCCCGGAAGAAAATAACACTGGCCCGATGGGCATCGTCGGGTAAATCGACCTCAGAATTATCCGATGCGAAACTGCCTGGACGGACGATGGTCTTGATTTCATCAACCAGTGGCTCCAGGGCCCCCTCAACCGCTACTCGAACCGTGGCATCATTTTCCAGGCCGTTTTTACGCACCTGGGTTTCGATTTCCTTGTATCCCTGGCAAAGGGCCAGATAAAGCTTTTGGGTATCCTTATTGAGTAAATAGGAAATATAAACCCCAGTCCCTGGAAAACGGGTCACTTCCTTATCGAGGATGCTGACCCAGGGCACCAAAGCCCATTCCTCATCCCCGGCAAATCCGACAGTCTTGTAGCGCTTCCCCGGCAGAATCCGAAGTCCTCCCAGACAGGCAGGAATGGCTTCTGTTAAAACATCTTTAAAGGAATACCGGAAGTCCTTGGTAAAGAAGCTGGCGTACTCATTCATCAGAGTTGTCAGATTCTCCTGGAGACCTGGTCCATCCAAACGTTCAAAATAGTATTCAATTTTCTGATCCAGCATCTCGATAATGAGGCGGCGGTCATCGGTGCTTAATTCATCGATCAACGCACTTTCTACGGTAAAATAGAAGTGCTCATCCACGGTTTCCATCGCCATTAATCCCTTTTCGGCGTAGGTCATGTAGGGATGTTCCATCAAAAAGGAGAGTACATCATCCAGGCCTGCCGTGGCAATATTCTCAATAACGGCCTCGGCATTTTGATCCTGGTCCTTTCCGGCGTTAATCCGGGCCATGTAAAACTTTTGTACCTGGGCCGAAACCATGAACACATCCGAGCGCCACCGATTATCCACCTGCTCCATATAGTATCTTAAGAACACCATCTCGTAGGAATCGGCAAAGGCCGCCACGGATTTACCTGGTCCCAGAAAATCAAAGAGGGACTGCTTTAAGGTCAGGGCGACATCCGACGGAAGAATGAGCTTTAAAAGAAACTCCGTTTCCTCCATTTTTTCAAAATAGACAATTGGCGTTTCGCCTGCATTATATTCATTGACATTTTCAAAGAAATTAGCATAGTCCGGAAAAAGCCCGATAAATTTGCTGTTGAGGGCTTTACTCCAGCTCAATTTGTAGCTGCCATCTCCCCCTTCTGATTCCAAGTAAGAGGGGTACTCCCGGCCTTCAAATAGAAAAACGATGCGTTTCTCCCGGGCGTCTGCACCAAAAAAATCCTGCAGCCCATCCGGGATGTATAATTCGCCTTCAGAAAACACCCGTGCATTGGTCACACAGGTTGCGACGTAATCGTTCTGAAGGGTCCATTCATTATTTCGTCCAAAGGTTAATTCACTCATTGTCATTCTCCATCATTTTTTACAATATTAATTATTGTATCATGGATGTCTCAAAAAAAACAGACCCAAAGGGCTGGCAATAAGAAAGGCCGGAACACCTTCCAGATGGAAAGGTTCCGGCCCATCGCAATCAGCGATTATGATACGTCTAAGGTGTCCGTCTCAGATGTTTGTCTTAGAGATTTTCTTTGAAGAAAGCTTCCAGTTCAGCGACAACGCTGTCTTCATCGGCACCTTCTGCTCTAACGGTAACAACTTCACCATTCTTAGCACCAAGCCCCATAATGCTGAGCATGCTCTTTGCGTTGGCTTGTCTGTCTTCTTTGCAGATGGTGACTTCAGATGCGTAAGGCTGTGCCTGTTTAACCAAAAGACCTGCAGGTCTTGCGTGGATACCAGCGTGATCCGTAATGGTATACGTAAATTCTCTCATCAATGCGCTCCTTCGGATAATTTATTTTCTGTTTACATTTTATCATTGATTCATTGAAATTCAATGAAAATTTAATTGTAATCAATCATCAACTTTATCCACAGGTAAAGGTTTCTTTAAAATTGCAAGAAGAATCATCCCTACTAATGCGCCCACCGCCAGTGAGACCACATAGAACAACGGATTCCCCACCACAGGGAATACGAAGATCCCACCATGGGGAGCCATCAGGGTACATCCAAAGAACATGGACAGACCACCAGCAACGGCTGAACCGGCAATACAGGATGGAATCACCCTTGCCGGATCTGCGGCAGCAAAGGGAATTGCTCCCTCTGTAATAAAGGATAGGCCCATCACATAACAGGTTAATGCCGATTGCCGTTCTTTTTTGGTGAATCGATTTTTAAAGAAGGTGCTGCATAAGGCAATGGCAAGGGGTGGGACCATCCCGCCGACCATAACAGCCGCCATGATATCGTACTGCCCACTGGCCAGGGAAGCCGTCCCAAAGACGTAGGCCGCTTTGTTGAAAGGACCACCCATATCGATGGCCATCATCCCGCCAAGGACGATGCCTAAAATGACTTTGGAACTTTCGCCCATGCTATTCAGACCATTGGTCATTGCGGTATTCAGCCAGGCCACTGGAGGATTGACCACAAAGACCATAATAGCCCCGATGAGCAGCAATCCAAAGAAGGGATATAGCAGCGTCGGCTTAATGCCTTCCAGGGTTTCCGGCAGCTTATCAAAGAGCTTCTTCAGGCCTAAAACCAAATACCCGGCGATAAAACCAGCCAACAGTGCCCCAAGGAAACCAGAGGTTCCTCCAGTGGCAATGGTGAGGCTGCCATTCACCGTAGTTAGGATATAGCCTTCACTGGCAAGGTATCCACCTACAAAGCCGACAGCCAGGCCCGGACGGTCCGCAATACTCATGGCGATGAAGCCCGCCAGTACCGGCAGCATAAAGCCGAAGGCCGCCCCACCTACCGTTTTGAGGAAGGCCGCAAAGGGGGTGTTCATCCCAAAGTTGGAGGGATCGATGGAATAATCATCGAAGAGAAAGGCCAGGGCAATGAGGATCCCGCCGCCGATAACAAAGGGCAGCATATGGGAAACCCCATTCATCAGGTCCTTATAAATACGACGGCCGATGCTTTCCTTACCGTCACTGCCCATTTCCTCTGAATCCTCTCCGGTGGCCTGAAAGATGGGAAGATCCCCTGCCATGGCCTTCTCAATGAGGTCCTGGGTTTTGTTAATGCCGTCAGAAACCTTGGTCTGGAGGACTGGCTTACCAGCAAACCGAGCCATGGCCACCTTTTTATCGGCTGCGACGATAACACCCTTAGCCCCTGCAATGTCCTCAGGAGTCAGTGCGTTCTTCACACCCCCGCTGCCATTGGTTTCGACCTTGATGCGAATCCCCATTTTCTTGGCTTTTTCCTCCAGGGCTTCAGCTGCCATATAAGTATGGGCGATTCCCGTAGGACAGGCCGTTACTGCGACGATATCATAGGGCCCGCTTTTGGGAGATGCTCCCCCAGCGTCAATTTCTGCTACCGCTTCGGCATCCACACTTGCCGTAGCCTCCCGTTCATCCTCTGCAAACTTTTCACGTTCCTTAGTGTCAATCAGCTTTAGGAATTCATCCTTGCTGGATGCGTTAATCAGTGTCTTCCTAAAATCCTCATCCATGAGCATCATGGACAAACGGCTGAGGAGCTCCAGGTGTGTATCATCGGAGTTATCCGGCACCGCAATCATAAAAATCAAATAGACGGGCTGCCCATCCATGGCATCGTAATCCGTCCCATTTTTGCACACCATGGCTGCGAGCCCTGCCCGCTCAACCGCCGGTGATTTCCCATGAGGAATGGCAATGCCTTCACCAACCCCAGTAGTTCCCTGGGCTTCTCGATCCAGAACCGCCTTTTTATAGACTTCTTTATCCTTTAAATTCCCCGTAGCCGCCATCAAATCAACCAGGATATCGATGGTTTTCGCCTTAGAAGCGGAGGGACCATTTAAATCGATACCTTCTTTTTTTAATAAATCTGAAATCCGCATGTTTTCCCCCTGCGTTAAAAGATTAAATTGAATTGAATAATGCCATTACGTCTGCCTTCGTGGCCAGTTCATCTGAAAATGCACTGGCGCTGCCTGTGGCCAGGCCCATTTTAAATGCTGTTTCCGTATTGCCGGTTTGTAAATAACCAGTAAGGAAGCCAGCAACCATGGAATCTCCAGCACCCACTGAATTCTTTAACACGCCTTTAGGTGCCGGGCTTTTATAAACCCCACCATCCTCAGAAAGGAGAATAGCGCCATCACCGGCCATGGACACCAGCACGTGGCGTGCGCCCATTTCCTGGAGCTTTTTCCCATAGGTAATAATATCAGCCTCACTTTTTAAGACGACGCCAAACATCTCCCCAAGCTCATGATTATTGGGTTTGATCAGGAAGGGGTGATAGGGTAAGACGTTTAAAAGCAAATCCTTTGTCGCATCCACCACAATATGAACACCGCGTCCTTCAAGGCGGGCCATAATCTTCTCATACACATCCGCGGGCATACTGGCCGGAATGCTTCCAGCTAACACTAGAAAATCCCCAGCATTTAGTTCATGGAGTTTTCCATAGAGCCGCTCAATATCTGTCTGACTGATCGCTGGTCCCATCCCGTTAATCTCTGTTTCCTCATCGGAACGCAGCTTAACATTAATTCGGGACATTCCCTCGGCTATGGTTATAAAATCAGAATGGCAGCCATGAACCGTCAGTCTTTCAGCAATCTCTTTCCCTGTAAATCCGGCAATAAATCCCAGTGCTGTACTTTCAATGCCAAGGTTATTCAGTACGATGGACACATTAATGCCCTTCCCCCCTGGGAAAAGAAGCTCCGATGTCGTCCGGTTTATAATGCCTGGCTTAAAACCGTCCACCGAAGCAATATAATCCAGGGATGGATTAAAGGTTACGGTATAAATCAATTTATTTCACCTCAACTATTTCCGTTACCTGCTGATACCGAAGATCCGGTATAGCGTTGGTAATAATCCGGGCCCCTTCCAATTGTCCAAAGGTCACCGGTGTAATTTGATTAAATTTGGATGCGTCCGCCAATACATACGCACATCGGCATCGACCAAAGGCCTCCTGTTTAATCCGGGCTTCGCCAACATCCGGTGTGGTATATCCCGCCCGAATATCAATACCGTTGGTTCCGAAAAAACCAATGGTAAAATGGTATTTCCCAATGGCCTCCAGAGCCTCTGCCCCAACGATGGCTTCTGTTTCCGGGCGAAGCCGCCCTCCGGGCACATAAACTGAGCACCCCTTTCTAAGAAGCTTTTCCGCATGGACAAGCCCATTGGTCACATAAATCGCCTGGGTTTCTGTAATTGCCTCTACCAGGGCTTCTGTGGTCGTCCCGGCATCGATATACACAAAATCCTCGGGCTTTATAATATCCGCTGCCCTTCTGCCAATCGCGTGTTTTTCGTCACCGTACTGGCTTTGTTTAAAACGCACATCCTTCTCAGACGCTGAATAGGCACTGCTTTCCAGGGCCGTCGCACCACCATGAACCTTTTTAAGCAGTCCCTGCTCGCCCAGGGTGGTCAAATCCCTGCGAATGGTGGATTCCGAAGTTTCTAAAATATCCGTTAATTCCCCCACTGTAATGGCACCACGTTCATTTAAAACCTCAAGTATAATTCCTTGTCTCTCCTCTGTCAGCATCCATTACTCCTTTCTTGTTGCTAGAATATCACCATTTTTAGTCAAAGTCAATCATTTTTAGTCATTTATAGCCATATTCAGTCGTTTTTAAGCTTTAATATGACTGTTATTGATTATATTGTAGCAAGAGAACATTAAAATAACCACTGCATTCATGACAAATACAGTGGTTATTTTTATAATTGTTATTTTTCTTTCCGTATTAAATCCATGGGTGCCACAGGGCGATCCATTTTCATTTGGTAAATCATCTTGGGATGGGGGGTGGACTCCAGGGGATTACCCTCAGCATCCATAATGATTTCCGCCCTCTGGCTGTGATAAAGGGCATCACCAACGGGAGAGATCAATTCAACGGTATCCCCCACCGTCATCTTATTGCGCTGTTCGATGGTGGCCATGCCCGTATCATCATCGTAATCCAGCACCACCCCGATAAAATCGTAATGTCTTGTGTAGCTGCTTGTTCCGTAATTTTGATCTTCTCCAGAGGTCTTTCCATAATAGAAGGCCGTGGTGTAATTCCGGTGGCTGACCTTGGACAATTCCCGGATCCAGGCATCGGGCACCACAAATTCTGGATTAGCCCAGCAGGCATCGATGATGCGGCGATAAATCGAAATGACAGTGGCCACATAATAAGGGCTTTTCATCCGCCCTTCGATTTTAAAGCTGGCCACACCCATTGCCATGAGCTGGGGAATTTCCCGGGCCAGGCATAAATCCTTTGAATTGAAAAGGAAAGCACCATCCTCCCCATCCTCAAGGGTGAAGGCTTCTCCCGGGCGGGTGGCTTCCACCAGCTGGTAATTCCATCGGCAGGGTTGGGCGCAGTCCCCTTGGTTGGAGTTTCGCCCCGTAAGATAATGGCTTAAAAGGCAACGCCCGGAGTATGAAATGCACATGGCTCCGTGGACAAAGGTTTCAATCTCCATGCCCTCAGGGGCCTGGCTCACCATATTCTGGATTTCTCCTCCGGATAGCTCCCTGGCCAACACAATGCGGCTTGCCCCCAAAGCATGCCAAAACGAAACCGTCTCTGAATTGGTGTTATTGGCCTGGGTACTCACCGTAATCTTCAAATTCGGGGCATGATGCCGGACAACATTAAAAACCCCGGGGTCTGCCACTAAGACAGCATCCACACCAATGGATTCTAAAAAGCGGACATATTCCGGCAACGCCACTAAATCAGCATCGTGGGGAATCATATTCAGAGTAACGTAAAGGCGCTTTCCCCGGGCATGGACAAAGGCCACTGCTTTTTCCAGCTCTTCGGACGTAAAATTATCTGCCCTGGCCCGCAAGCCAAACTTCTTTCCAGCACAATAGACGGCATCCGCACCATAATGTAAGGCATAGCGCAGCTTTTCAAAATTACCCGCTGGTGCCAGCAATTCTGGTTTTGTTTTTGTAATCATCTGGATTGTCTAGTCTCCCATATATTTCTGGACATCAGCATTGTGCCCTTCCAAAGTTTCGTTAAAATACAGCTTCCCACTGTCCATATCTGCAACAAAGAAGAGATAGGTTGTCGTCGCCGGATAAAGAGCTGCTTCCAAAGAGGATTTGCTGGGTGAGCATATTGGACCCACGGGTAATCCCAGGTTTTTATAGGTGTTATAGGGAGAATCCACCTGGGTTTGTGCTTCTGTCAGCACTGCGTTTTTCGTTCCCAGGGCATAGTCTACTGTAATATCCGATTGAAGGGGCATTCCCGCCGCAATCCGATTGTAGAATACGCTGGCACAATTAGCCTTATCCTCTGCCAGCTTGGTTTCCAGTTCAACAATGGACCCCATAATGACGATTTCATCCACCGTCTTGCCCATTTCCTGGGTTCGCTGTTCCATGGAGGCATTATAAACATCCACAAAACGATCCAACATATTGGTGACAATAACCGATGGCTCCGTTCCTGTTCCCCAATTATAGGTATCTGCAAAGAGATAACCTTCTAATGTTCGATCCTTCCCATCAGGAATACTTCCTAATATGGGATACTTCGCTTTATACTCGGTAACTTTCTTGGTTTCTGCAATAAAATCTGCAGCCGCACATACATGGTTTTTTTCCAGAATTTCAGCCATTTCCTTAATATTCCGTCCCTCTGGCAGGGTGATGGCCACAGCTCCGGTGTAAGCCTCACCATTGAGCATCTTATTAAAAATCTGGGGGACCGACATGGCCTGGTTGAATTCGTAGTTGGCCGCCTGAATCTGCTTGGACCCACGGCTGTGCCGGCCGGCATAGCTCTCAAAAACAAGGGTATTCCGTATGAGATTCTTATCATGTAAGATCTGGGCAATTTCATCAATGGTTGAACCATCGGGGATATCGACCACCACATTTTCAGTGTTTGTCCCCACCGGCTGTAAATTCATATTGTAAAAAACCATCCATCCTCCAATGAGAAGGGCGGCAAAAAGAACCAGAGCAACCAGCCCGATAATCATCCGCTTTACTGGTGAGTTCCCTGGTTTTCTAGTCTGGACCGAGCGTCGGTTTCCACCGCCTGCCCCCGTCTGAGGTTTTCTAGATGCAGCGGCCGGTGGTTCTGTCGTTATCGGTACTTTAGGCCTTGTCCCAGTGGTACTCTTTGCCCGGGTTCCTAACTCGCGCTTTCGATTTGCACTGGGTATGGATGATTTCTTCGTATTCCTTTTTTTTTCATTCTCCATGAGCGTCGTCCTCTAGGCACCGGCATTTCCGAAGAAATCCATATCGATTCCAGCGGCATCGTTAACGATTTTGAGAACGTCCTGATAAATGGTGATAAAAGCCATTTGTGCCTGAATATATTGGGCTACATCGGGATTCCCCATAACCGCCGTTGCCTGAATGTTAAAATCAGCAATTTCTTCCTGGGATAATTCCTGGCCCATCATCTGTCGGGTCTGTACCATCATCTGCTTGGCGAAAAAGTCCTTTGCCATCCGTTCGCTGTCTGGGCTAGCTTTTAAACGGTCTTGTGCTTCCCGGAAACGTTGTCCTTCGGGTGATTCTTTGATGGCCTGTGCCAAGTTATGTGCTTCATCATAAATATTTTTCATTGTTTTCCGATCCTCTACTTTTCAGTGATTCTTTTTCATTGTAACATAAGTGTCACAATTTTGTTAGTCTTTTTACGAAAAAGAACGCCTTGGGCCAAGGCCACTTTAGCGTTCTTTCCTTCTTTTTATACAATATCCCCCAGGCCCAAATCAAAATAATCCGTCATACATTGTTGGGTTCCCCCAATTCGGATTTCAAAATGACAATGGGGCCCGGTTGAATTCCCAGTGCTGCCCATAAGGGCTATAACCTGGCCTTTACTCACCCGATCACCTGCACTGCATTTAAACTCGGAGTTATGAGCCATGAGGAAAACGGTCCCGTCATCCGCCTCAACCTGGACGGTTAAACCATAACTGCCGTATTCCTGAGCCATGGTCACGGTTCCATCCTTCGGTGCGTAAATGGGGGTTCCCTGGGCGGCGGCAATATCAATGGCTTTGTAACCTGCGTGGCTGCCGCTTTTATCCGTTGAGGTAACATCTCCTGCCGCTGGCAGAATGAAGTCACCCTTTTTTGCCCCCATGGTAGGATAGGTATTATTTCCCACTGCGATGATCTGGGCAACGGGTTCCTTTGTCACGGTCTCAGACAATTGGGTTTGGGTAGTGACAACGCCGTCAACATACTGGGATTCCACCACATGCTCCCGAACCCCAGCCTGGCCCGGCTGACGGATTTGGATCTGCCCGACATAAAGACTTGAATCCTCCTGTCGTACAACATCGTAGGGAATGGCTTCTTTAATCACCGACTGCTTTGTGACATCCATCTTCAGTACAGGCGTTTCTTCTCCCTCAGGCTGCACGGATTCAGCTTCGACCACGTTATCCAGTGCTGTCATGGCGCCACGATTGACCTGTTGGCCAGTTCCCGCGGAGGCCACGGTTTGGACAGTGGCGGCTTCTGACGCTGACTGTCCAGCTGCCAAAAGCGTGCCCCATTCCTTTGTGGGCCTGACTTCGGTCACGTCGAAGGTTTTATCCTGATAAGTAATGTTTGAGTGTATCTGATAACCGACAATCCGGTCATTTTCACCTACAGCAGCGCTGGTCTTAACCGCTGCCTCCAGGGCTTCCTGGGCCTGTTTTTCTGAAACAAAATTGCCCGCTGCTTTCCCATCAATGGACATGGCAACACCGGAAACACTCACATCATGATCCTTTGCAATGAGTTCCCTGGTAAAGTCTGACACGCTGCTTTCCACTTTATCAAACACTGGAACATGCTGGATTTTAAATTCATCGGAAACCTTGGCGGTGTCAACACCATATGCCGCCTTCATAATATCATCAATGCGGGTCACACTGTCTGTAAATGCTTGGGTATCCTTAGTATAGCCGATGATTCGACCATCCATGCTGATCTGATAACCCATTCCAAAAGTGGAAAACAATCCAATTAACAGCACTAAAACGGCACCAACAATGAGTACCCATTCTCTTTTTTCCAACAAACCACAGACCTTCTGGTCTGAGTCACTCTTTCTGACTTTAATACGGATCCACCGCCTTCCTTCGTTTTCGTCTTTCCCTATTTGTTTCGAACTTGTAACAATTATAGCTTATTATTTACAAAAAATCAATATCCTAAAGAAAAGCCTTAAAGGATTGCCCCACCCTCATCAAACTTTCCCAATTTTTCAGTGTCATACAAGTACTTCACCACCTCACCTGCAATCCCTTCATCAATGACTAAATGCTTAACCACATGGGTATTCAGACACCCAATGACAGCGGAGGCACTGCCTCCAGCGGGGGCAACACCAATGAAATTTCGAATGCGTCCCAGTTGTTTTAAAGGAATTTGAATCGCACAATCATCTTCTCCCCGGATGGCATTGCCATGGATATCAAAAAAGAAGGACAGCATATTGCCCACCGCCCGTTCAGACACCAGCCGCCGTCCAAAACGGGAGGCGGTGGCGTGATCTGGCACACAGGGATATCCTCCCAGGGTGACCATACAGGTATCCATGCGTTTCCACAGGGTATAAATATTGGCATAATTTTCTGTATTAATGAATAATCGGTATTCTTGTCTCGTGGTGGGAAAGGCGGGTGAGATTAGAAATTCCGCCGGAATACCCAGTTTTTGTGATACATCGGTACACAGCTCATTGGGGTGATAACCCTTATGGGGAATGGTTGCTGTACCAATCATAGGACACAACGTTGCGGATAGTTTCTCCTTGATCTCCCGCTGACAAAGTGCCCCGACAACCTGACCCATATTATAGCCCCAGCCCACCCCCAAAACCCGGGTTCGGGGTAAAACACTCAAAAGGGTATCCACCACCTGATTGGAGATATTCTGCTCCGTTTCCTTCTTAGTGCTTCCGACGGCAACCACCTGGCAGCTTTTTAAATCGAAATAATCCCTAAGGACCTGGGCCTTTCCAAAGGTAGTGCTTTCAAAGGGCTTTACCGTAATGGTGACCAATCCCTCCTTTCTGGCCCGGGCTAGAAGATTACTCACCGATGGTCTGGAAATCTCCATTTCCCTGGCAATTTCAGCCTGGGTCATATTCTGTTCATAATAAAGCTGGGAAGCTTTAATTAATCGGATTAACTCTTTTTCTTTCATTTGGGGTCCTCCATGCCTATCCACTATTCCTGACAAAAGTTAGAATTAAAATTTATTATAGCATTTACTTAACATATGTCAATTTAAATAATAAGGATTGTCTCATCATTATTCTGTCATATGTTATATATTATACGAAACATCAGCATTTTTACGTTTAATTCTATTCTATTGGCTTTTATAATTTGACCAATGTTATTTTCGCTGATATACTGAGGGCAAGAAAACGACCTATGGAGGTATACATATGTCTGTCGATCCCATTAAAATTAAGAACATGCTGCTCACCTCAGCACAGACCATCCTCAATCACATTCCAGAGCTCACCAAGTTAGACTGTGACCTGGGCGACGGAGACCATGGCACCACCATGGAAAAAATTGCCAAAACCATCCACTCCCAGGTCAATCTCTGGGATGAAAAAACGGATGTGAAGGAAAGCCTGGAGTCCCTCAATGGTGTCCTGGAAGATGTCAGCGGCGGCTCTGCAGCCCCCCTTGTCGGGTCCTATTTTTGTGGCATGGCCGAAGCTGCTGATAACACAGAGGATACGGATTCTTTTATCAAAACAATCCTCTTGGGTGGCTACGATGAATTCTACGATATGTCCGGTGCAGAGGTCGGTGGAAAGACCATGATGGATGCCATCTACCCGGCTATCCAGATCATCCGCTCCTGTGATACGATTTCTGCCCAAGTGCTGGAATCCGCGGCAGCTGCTGCCAAAGCCGGTTCTGATGCCACTGCCGATATGCTCGCTAAATTCGGCCGGGGGCGTTATATTGGGGTACGGGCCTTAGGACACATCGATCCCGGATCTGTGACATTTGCTCTGTTTTTTGAAGGATTAGCCAAAGGCTATCAAATATAAGGTGCTTAAGGAGGTACGATGATGTACGAAATCATGCATGTTGGAGTCCCTGTAAAGGAAACGGTGCTCCCCGAGGATTATGCCGAGGGCTTAAAGGTTTATATCTCCGGTCCGGACAACAATCCTTTAAAGTTCGAGTATTTACGGTTTGAAGAGGGCACGCCCCTTCACCCCGATGTGGTGAACAAAACCCATGTGGCTTACAAGGTTCCCAATATTGACAAGTTTGTTGAGGACGAAGGGGCCACCATTTTAAATGGCCGCATGACCGTGGATGATACCCTGGATATCGCCTTTGTCGATGTCAATGGTACCTGTCTGGAATTAATGGAATTCAAAAACTAATCGAATCGGATTCAAATCGGATTGCAAACTGGGAGGGAAATATTATGGTTATGAAAAAATTCTTGAATCAACCGGAAAACATTACTGCTGAATTACTGGAAGGCTTGGCTCTGTCCAATCCCGATTTAGTGGAAGTTACGGGGAACAATTTAGTCGTCAGCAAAAAGCTGGCCGATGCTGACCGTGTCACCATCGTCACCCTTGGCGGCTCTGGCCACGAACCCGCCATCGAAGGCTTTGTTGGTGAAGGGATGGTGGATATCTCCGTGGTTGGCGATGTCTTTGCCGCTCCGGGCTACAAGGCCTGTATTGAAGCCATCAAAATGGCCGACAAGGGCCACGGCGTCCTCTTCGTGGTCCTGAACCACGCCGGGGATATGCTCACCGGCAAAAAGACCATGAAAGAAGTAGAAAAATTGGGCCTCAACGTGGCCAAGGTGGTGACCCAGGAGGATATCTCCAATGCACCCCGCTCCAATTCCGACGATCGCCGGGGCTTAGTAGGCTGTATTGCCGTTTATAAGATTGCCGCTGCCGCCGCTGCCCAGGGTAAATCCCTGGACGAGGTTGCTGCTATCGCCCAAAAATTCGCCGATAATATGGCCACCATTGCCGTGGCTGCCAGAGGGGCGACACACCCAGCCAATGGGGAAGTCATTTCCTCCCTGGGGGATGATGAAATGGAAGTCGGTATGGGACAGCACGGTGAAGGCGGCGGTGGCCGTCAAACCATGAAAACCGCCGATGAAACTGCTGTGATCATGGCCGATGCCCTCATTGCCGATCTCGACTTAAAAGCCGGAGAAGATGTTTTAGTCTTTATCAATGGTTCTGGTGCCACCACCCTCATGGAACAGCTCATCGTGTTCCGTAAAACCTATAAGCACCTGGCAGACAAGGGAATCAACGTTGTGGCCAGCTGGGTCGGTGAAATCCTCACCGTCCAGGAAACTGCAGGCTTCCAAATGTTTATGGCCCGCTGCGACGAGCAGGAACTGAAATACTGGAACGCCCCCTGCAACACCCCCTATAAGGTTGTCCAGTAACACACGGATTTAAAAAAACAAGGGCGGCCAACACCGCCCTTTATTCATGGAGGAAAATACATATGGCAGATAATATTGGTAATAAAAAAGCTAAAGATTTTGGATTTGACCGCCCCCAGGCGAATGCGTCCTTCCACGTTAAAGGCATGGAAAATGTCGACTGGGGAATGAAATCCCGGTTGTCCCAGATCTTCGATCCCCAAAGTGGGAACACCATCATGCTGGCCTTTGACCACGGCTATATCATGGGACCCACCCAGGGCCTGGAGCGTCTGGACTTGGCCATTCCGCCACTCATGGCTGATGCTGATGTCCTAATGGGGACCCGGGGTGCCCTGCGTACCTGCATCCCAGCAGATTGTAAAAAAGCCATCGCCCTGCGCTGCTCTGCCGGAAGCTCAGTGGTTTCCGTAGGAGATGACATGAGCCATGAGGTCATCGGCGTGGACATTGAAGATGCCATCCGAATGAATGCCACCTGTATGGCCATCCAGACCTTCATCGGAGATACCGGTGAGTGCCAGAGCATTCATAACATCGTTCGGACCATCGATGCGGGTAACCGCTATGGCATCCCCACCCTTGGGGTTGTGGCTGTTGGCAAGCAGATGGAACGAAATAAAAAATATTTTTCCCTGGCTACCCGGATGCTGGCTGAATTTGGCTGTCAAATCGTCAAGGTATATTATTGCGAAGATTTTGAAGAAGTGGCTGCCGCCTGTCCCGTTCCCCTGGTCATTGCCGGTGGAAAGAAGATTCCAGAAGCTGACGCCCTGGAAATGGCCTACCAGGCCATTAAACGCGGTGCCCACGGGGTAGATATGGGCCGGAATGTCTTCCAGGCCGATCATCCCCAGGCTATGATTAAAGCTATCCGCCAGGTGGTCCACCACGGTGCCACCGGTGCCCAGGGCTATGAATGCTATCTGGATTTACAAAAATCCCTCTAACACCACAAAAAAAAAGAAGCTTTCTCCAAGAGGATACTCTGTGGAGGAAGCTTCTTTTGCTTTAACACTATCTCAAGCATAAAGCGAAATGTCAATATGTTTAGCAGAAAATTCTGCCGGAACTTTTCCTTTGAGGTGGCCCTTAATGATCCCTTCCAACTCGTCATCAAAAAAGTCCATGATGACATTGTGCTCCCGGTCCACTAAATGGACATGGAAGTCTGTTTTTGCATCGTAGCGCATAACCTCGCTGGCATCGTGAACCCGAATAACCAGCCCCTTATTCTCAAAACACTCCAGGGTGTTGTACACCGTTCCAATGGACAGTTCAAACCCAGATTCATTGGACATCGTCATCAACATTTCTGCGGATGGATGGGTCGGTGTTTCCATCAAAATACGGAGCAGATGGATGCGCTGGGGGGTAGCCCGTAAACCAGCATCCCGAATGCGTTTTTTAACTTGCTCCTCACTTACCTTCATGTGGATCTCCTTCCCGTGCTTTTAGACCATAGTTACTTATAAAGATTATAATTTAAACTTTAGAAAATGTCAAGGGAGGGTACGCTTGAGTTTTCGTAGTTTTATCCACAAACCCCTTGTTTCACTGGTAATGCAATGAACAACTTTCAGAAAATGCCCAAAATATAAGGAATCACCAGTCCTTTTGTAGTAGAATTAAGTTGCGAAACAAAATCTACACTAAACAATAAAGAAAGGGATTCCTCATGCTTAATTCTACTACAAAAACCTACACTTTGAAACGTGAAATTTTATCTTTTTCAAACAAAATATCCCGTAAGCTTTCCAAACCGGACAAAAAGTTTACTGCGGACATGACCTATGGCATGTTAGCTTCTGGTAGTTGTCTTCTGACTGATATTGTAGATCAACTTCACGAAGACTCTAAAAAGGTCAACAGTGTTGA
>NZ_FNRK01000017.1 GCF_900107815.1 Eubacterium aggregans | reverse complement strand
CACGCTCAGGCGGCCCACTAAAGATTGGACGGCATCGGAAATCCGGACGGATAGCCGCAGGTCGTCTTCTTTATCCCCGGTATCGGCGGTGATAAGCTTCCGGGTGGTGTACACACACACTGTTTTCCCAGCTCGAATGGCGGCTTCTTCAAGTTCCAGGCAGCGGTTAACTTCCTGGGCAAAGGCGGCTTCATCGGCCACTAAGGTAGCGTCCAGCTCGACGAAGACGATATTGGGATTTTTCTTTAAGGCGTCCACCTGTTGGCTGGTTTTTTCGGTGTGGGAGCCTACGACGATGATGCCCCCGTTGTCGGTTTCCTTCACGACCATCTGTTCCCGGGTGAGAAGGGGCTGATCCGTTACCCCGCCCATGACCTTGACGATGGCGGCGGCGGTGCGGAACATAAAGATCTTGCCCTTGGCCATGGCCCGGTACAGGGCCACACAGAATACTTTCACATCTACGTAATCCACAGCATTGACGATGATTTTATTAAAGTCCTTAACAGCCATGAGCTGGGCTTCGATTTTATCGTAATCCATGGCCCGGATATCGGCGAGGGCGATGCCGGTGACATCAGAGGCTTTAAAAGCGCCCTGGGTTTTCTCTTCAACGTATTCCTTCACATCGGATTTGGTATAGCCGAAAGTCTTGTCCTTGGCGAATTCCGTTTCCGCTGCGGGAACCAGTTCATCCCCATACTTGACATAATGGATATCGTCGATAGTGAAGCGTCCCCCTTCTTTAAAGAAGGGACAGAGGATTTCCCCGTCGATGGTCTTGCCGGTGTGGGCTTCGTAGGCTTCCCTGAGAATCACCGTTTCCAGAGGATAGTGTCCCCGGAGGGTGGAGTCGCTCCGACTGATGAAGAGGTAGCCCTTTCCGGTTTCCTTGGCCACCTCAGCCACAACATCGGCGATTTCTTTGTGGGCGGCTTCGGTCTGTTCGGCGGTAAAGCCCCGGGAATTGGTCATGATGTAGAAGAGATTGTTTTCTTCTTCAAAACCCTGACGGATGCTCTCCGCATCCCAGGTGGTGTATACCGAAATATCATGGACGGTTTGCACCCCGGTGGGGTCATCGTCCAGGACGACGATTTTCTGATGGTTGGCCGCGATTTCTTTCAGCAGAAGGACATCTACTTCGGCCTCGTCGATTTTGGGGTAGCTTTTTAAAATTTCTGCACTGATTGCCATATTTAGCTCCTAGTCTTCCACTTTTTTCACTTGCACATCGGCCAATGCTTCAAAGTACTGAACAATGCCGCCGTGATCATCATTCATATGGCCGTGGACCTTCAGGGTCTGGAGGATTTCATACAATTGGGCCGAGTAGGGAATGGGGACGTCCAAGGCATGGGCGGTGTTCACCACATTCTTAATGTCCTTATGGTTGATGGAAATCTTTCCTCCGGGCACGAAGTTCCGTTCCACAATCAGGGGAATCTTCGCATCCAGCACGGCACTTCCGGCTAACCCACCCCGGATGGCTTCGAAAACCTTCACCGGATCGGCACCGGCTTTAGTCGCCAGGACGAAGGCTTCGGATACAATGGCGATGGTGTTATTCACAATAATCTGGTTGGCCAGCTTGGTCACCGATCCACTGCCGCTATCCCCAATTAAAATCGCCGAGGACCCCATGATGTTGTAGTAGGGCATGAGGGCATCAAAGTCTTTTTGATCCCCGCCGGCCATAAAGGCCAGAGTCCCGTTAATGGCCCCAGGTTCTCCACCGGAAACCGGTGCATCCACGAAACCGACACCGATTTTAGCCAATCCATCGTAGCATTCCTTGGATTCCACCGGCGTGACAGAGCTCATGTCGCAGACCACCTTGCCCGCGGTCAATCCGCCAGCCACACCGTCCTCCCCAAAGAGAACATCCTTGGAGATATCCCCATTGGGCAGAATCAGGAGCACAACCTCACATTGCTCCCCGATTTCCTGGTAGCTTCCTTGAACGGCTCCGGCTTCCACCAATTCGGCAACCGCTGTTTCGTCAAGATCGCATACCATCAGTTCCACGCCGCCGGCTAATAGGTTTTTAGCCATGGGCTTTCCCATGATGCCAAGACCAATCAATCCGATTTTACTCATTTGGATTCTCCTTTTTCTTTTGGAAGCGCAATTAAAACGGCTTCAATATTTTGTGGCTTCATTATACAATACACCGGTATATCGGTCAATATAAACTTTTAATTTTATCAAAAAGAAAAGAGGCACCGAAGCACCTCTTCCCTTTTCTTATTTCCTTTTTCGAATAACCACTACTGTAATAATCACCCCGGCAGCGACCAAGCATAATGCTGCAACAATCATTCCCATATTGGAGGGACTGGTAATGCCGGTATTCGTATTCGCCGCCGTCAGTGTCTCTGTAGACGGGGTGCCCGGTGTCCCAGGATCTACCGGGTCCACAGGATCAACGGGGTTGACTGGAGCAGAGACGGTGGTTTTCCGGAAAAAGGTCATGCCGCTGATGAGATTGCTTTTCCCCCAGACGTAAAAACCGTCCCCAACAGTAAGGCCAGCCAGGCCAAAGGTTTTTGCGGTACTGAGGGTCGCACCAGCAGGACTCCACGTCTTCGTCTCCACGTTATAACTCCAAGTATCCTGCCAGCCATCTGCAGTAGACACCAATCCGGAGATAATAAAGCCCTCAGCGGTGCCGCCAATGGCTAAATCCATTTGCTGCCCCTCGTCGTAGGTGGGGAGGTCAATTTTTTCGGTGTTCTTTAAATCCGTCAGGTAGAGACCCACCTTCGACCCCGATGCCGTATCGCCGCCGATGAGGGCAAGTTTTTCGCCGGACACCGCCGTCTTAGCCAGCGCAACCCCCTCAGGTAAGGTTCCCGCTGTTGAGACCGCGCCGGTATCAGGATTGACTTCCAAAATAGCATCCGAATATTGATTGGAGGATGTCTGCCCCCCGATCAAGAGCAACTGACCATTGTAGCTAACTGGCGTAGATTTTTGGTTAAGGGTTTGCGTGGTCTTAATTTGTCGCCACACCTGCGTCCCAGGGGTGTATTCCCATAAATCCCCTGTCCCGGAAGCCGAGATGCTGGTAGCGTAGAGTTTACCCTGGTGTCCAGTTATCTGACAATACCATCCATTGGATACCTTGGGATTCATACTCGTTTTTCCCAGATCAATCCAGTTATTAGCTGCCGAATCATAGCGCCACAGCACGGTGGTATCATCAGAGGTGTTGGATGCCAGGAGATAAACCTCACCATCGGCAGTGGCCAATCCCACCTTCTCCGGCGACCCATAACCGTTCCCCGAGGGGACGGCTAAATCCGTGAAACTGCCATCGGTAGAAAGCATCACGACATAGCGGCCACTTTGACCATCACCATTGGTGAGCACGACCATCTGCTTTCCTGTCATACACTGGGGCACCACAATCTCGGCCATGTCGATTTTACCATTAGAATCACTAATCCAAGTTAATATCTTTGCTTCCTGCCCGCCAATGGTGATGGTAGCACCATTTGGATTCCCCAGGAACCATCCTTCTAACTTGACCATCTGTCCATCCGCCGTTGCCTTTTGGATGACGGGGTCTGGATTACGATTGGCTTTATCAATATTCAGCCGGCCCCCACTGATGCAGGTGTCCGCAAAGGTATCCTGTTTTTCCACACCCCCAACCAGTCGAGCGGCAATCTTAGAGGATGCTTCATCCGGATGATGGGAAGCTAACAACGCAAAAGCCCCGGTGGTGGCCGGTGCAGCCATGGAGGTTCCCCCATAAACGGTATAGGGATCCAAATCCGTCCCCACCCCAATGCTATCCAGGTGGAGAATGGTGCTGGTATCATTAAAGGTCAGGGTGATTTTCATCTGGAAGTTTTCAAAGTCCACATTCTCCGGTAACTTTTGGAGATCGGAATATTTCTGTCCCGCAGCCAGGCTTCCCCCGCTGTTTCCAGAATTTCGCCACTGGAAGGTTCCCATATTTTCAGCTGTGGTATTGGAAAAGCTGCCATCCCTTAACTTAAAGTCACACTGAATATCCACCCGGCCCCTTTCAGACCACATGGAAAAGCCCCGATACAATTGTGCATTATTTTGAAGTGCTTCCACCAGCGCCGCCGCATTGGACAAATCCACTTGATCAGAGATAATCGTAGCACTTTGTTTGTCATTTGCCGGAATGTCTAAACCCTGTTCTCCGTAGAAGTAGTTCTTGCCAATAGTGACGGCATCCCCTAAATGATTGGTCTGGGTCTCATCGTAATAATAGAACGTCAGTCCGCCATTGATATGGGGATCTGATGCATCCGAAGCGTTATCTGACTCAAACCCTTCGTACACCACTGCCCGGGTCTTTGCACCACTGAGGGTATCCGAAGCCGCACAAAAGGCGTTAAAGGTAGCGGCTTCCGAAGCCACCGTGGATAGGATGCTGGAACCCGGAGCGTACAGCTCTGTGGATGTCAGTCCATAATTACTAAAGGGGGATGCCTTTCCGCTGGCTTCCATCGAATTGACATTCAGGGTGGATCCCTGGCTGGTCATGGTGGTATCTCCCTCGTTGACGTCCATATCCATGCTGCTGTTTCCGGAGGCAAAAATAGTGGTAATCCCGACTTGATCTGCGGCGTCTACGGCGATATTCTCGGCCTTGCTTCCCAAGGTTCCCCCCAGGGATACATTGACAGCTTTGACATCCACCCCTGATGCCTTCGCCTTAACCAACCAATTCCATCCCCTGATTTCAGAGCTTAGCCAGATCGAACCGGTATCGTCCTCCATGGCTTTAATGGCGATGATGGATACCCCCTTATTGGACACCACCCCGGAAACCCCATTGGTGCCATCGGCGCCGATGATGCCGGCACAATGGGTCCCGTGACCACTGATATCCCGCACATCATTCCCTTTATACCCCGCTGCACAATAACCGTATTCATCACAGCCCAGGGCTTTTTGCTGATCAGCAGTAAAATGATACATTTGGCCGGCTAAGCTGGGATTGTTATAATCGACACCGGTATCCATCACAGCTACAATGGCTGGTGTTGTGGTGTTTCCTTTGAGGTTGCTCGTGTTTCCTACATCGTAGCCTTTATTCCCATTGGCCATAAGGCCGGTATTCTTTAACTGCCACTGATATTTGGAATAATTGGAGGTGCCTGTCGAACTGAAACCAGCCACATCCCCTGCCACCAGACTTCCCCCAAAATCCTCATCCAGAGTGGTGTATTAGTCCGCCTCTGCGAAAAGGACATCCTCCCGGGCTTCCAACTGGGTAATCAGAGCGTCGTTACTCAAACTATCCGATGTAACTAACATCAGGGTTTTGGATTCTCCGGACAGACCGTAGGTTTGCACCGACAAATCCTTTTCCTTGGCAGTGGCTCCCTCCAATGCCAATGTATCCACTGTGGTCACATCCATTAGTGGTTCCCAGACCAAATCATCCCCGCTGCGGCTCTGGGTGCTTACCCCATCCCCCTTTAAACAGACAATAACCCGGGCTCCCCCATCTTCTGTATCTGCCAAAGCTGCACTTGGGCAGATAAGGCAAAGCAGTGCCACGATGGCAAGCAAATATACTCCCAATCTCCATCTTTTCAATCTGACATCCTCCTGTTTTTCGATATCATTCCTATCTGTATTGAATTTATTATATCAGCAAATCCTTCATAAACAAAACGTTTTTAACGTTTTACCAAAAAAACCCCGGCACAGCCAGGGTTTTCCATTTTATGCAAAGAGCACTCTAATAAAATCCTTCATATAATCCGGTAAATCCGGTGGACGTCTGGCGGAGATAATATTGCCGTCCACCACCGAGGGCTCGTCCACCCAGGTAGCTCCGGCATTCTTCATATCATCCATGATCCCCGGGGTACTGGTGACGGTCTTGCCCTCTAGGATTCCAGCGGAAATCAGGACCCAGCCCGCATGGCAGATTTCTCCCACGGGCTTACCCGCTTCGTAAATAGCCCGAACCATATCGAGCACCACCGGGAAGCGGCGCAGCTTATCCGGTGCCCAGCCGCCCGGCACCAAAATGCCGTCGTACTCCTCGGGGTTCACCGCCTCAAAGGTATAATCCGACACGCAGGGCACCCCGTATTTTCCATGATAGGTGTGGCCGGCTTCCTCACCGACGACATCCACCACACAGCCCTCTTCCCGAAGGCGGTGCACCGGATACCATAATTCTAAATCTTCAAAATCCTCACTGATAAGGGCGATGATTTTTTTAGTCATTAGCTTTTATCCTCCTGTATTCATTTACTGTCACTATAGCATATTTTTTAATAAATACAAGGGGTTCTCTGTGAATGCTGGCGAAATCAGTCTACCGACGGCGTTTCACCAGCACCGCAGCCCCCAAGATCAGAACCGCCAGGCCAATGATGGCGGCAGCAATCATTGCAGTAGAAGTCGAGGCAATCCCCGTTCCCGGTGCTGCCGCTGCAGGCTTGGTCACCGCAGGCGCTCCGGGTTGGGCAGCATCCAGTGCCACGAGATAATCCGAGCCGCCGGTGATGCTAAAGGCCACACAGCCGGTATCGCTGAGCATCCCGGTGGTTATCTCGGAGAGGCGGCCGTTATCATTCTGATGATAAATGGTGTAGCCCTGTCCCTCTGCGCCTATACCGGAAGGCAGCCGGTAGCGAATGCCCGCCGTCAAGCCTAAATCGCCGGACTGGGCAAAGTGCAGCTGGACGACTTGACGATCCCCGCCGATTTGACCCAAAGCCGTGGCATCCGGGGTGACCTCGGTAATGGCCATGTTAATATCCCCGGTGATGTCCGTCATATCCTCGGCTCTAAAGAGCCAGCCATAGCGATACTCCTCGGCATCGTCATAATATTCCACCAGCAGGTTTTTGCCATTGTCCTTGAGTTTTTGCAGCAGTTCTTTAGAGATACTGTCGTGGTTTTTCAGGCGAATGTGCAGATCCGTGGTCGTGGCTGCCATCAAGCGGTCAATGATATCCTCCCGAAGGTGCTCAAAGAGATTAATATTGCAGGCATTGGTCAGCTGGGCGATGGTATCCTGACTGTTCCCTGCCAGATATTTTTCTGAGTAGAAGGTATAGGTGAAGCCAGATTCCTCAATCCATTTATTGATGTTAAACACGGCGGTTTCCCCGGCGGCGGCGCCGTTCCACAGTGGGGTGACATGGACGTACTCCGGGTACCAGTCGGAGTGGCTGCCGCTGTCGTCGGTTTGTATCTCGATGTGGGTAATTTCCCCCAGATCCTTGTCTGTGGCGAAGTTCAGGGAATTGACGTCACCCTTTTCATTGAGATCCCGCCCACTGGGATTGTTGTAGTGCCATTGCTGGATCCAACCGGAGCTTTCCCCGGCAGCGTTGTACAGACAAATCTGAATATCGGAATCCGTCCCGGCATCCTTTTTGGTCGAGGTCTTAAAGTCCATCTGGTATTGCCGGGTCTGGGCGGTGCTTAGCATAAAGGTATAAGCATAATCCCGCTGAATGATCCATTGGTTCGTTTGTAAGCTGCCGGGTGCGATGTCGGTGACGGATTCGGACAGCCCATCCCTGACGGCGGCCAGCAGTTTGAGGTTCGACATACTTTCAAGACTCCAGCCGGAGTTATCCCCGCCGGTGTCGCTTTTGAGGGTAAATCCGGCGATGGCATCCGCCGTCAGTCCGCTTGCCGAGAAATAGGCGGTGTCGGTATCGCCGCTTTCCAGATGATTGCGGTCGGTGTCGAAGCGAATGGGTGTGGTGCCCAGGCTCTGTCCGCTGGTATTCACTACCCCCATGGCGATGCCGGAATCGGTGCCGGAATTATCCTGGGTGGAGGTCTTTAAATCCACTGCTGCCACGGTGCTGTCAAGTGACCCGGTCCACGGATTGCTCTGGGAGATTTCGGCATAAACGGGAATGGTGTAGGCCCCATTGAGATTGGAGGTTCCTCCCCGAATCAGGCTGACAGATTTGATTTTGCTCTTATCCGCATTGTTATTCATATACAGCACCAGGTGATCGAGGTCGATATTGGCGATGCTGGATTTGAAGAATTTATAGCCGGTAGTTTTGGAGCCAATGCTACCGAAGGTGACGGTTTCCTTGGTGCCGTCCTTGGCCACGATATCGGCATAAATGGTTTCATCGGTCTCGGCATTGCCCTCACCTGTGCTGGTCAACTTGAGCACATAGGGGGTCAGGGCCTCACCGCTGCCGGTTTCAAAGGTGGTGACGGTATCAATCACGAGATTGCTGCCCATGTTCCCATCGGTTTTGATATGGCTGTTTGTGATATTGCCATTGGGCTGGTCCTAGGTGCCATTATACCCAGAGAAGAATCGGCTGACACCAGACTCGGGGCGAATGGTCCCCTGGGTAAAGCCATACCCAATGGCATCCCCCTCATAGTTGGCATATCCAGTGTATATCCCATCCTGATTGACCGATACCTCGACACTGGGACAGTCGGCAATATTGATGGTGCCCACTGCCACCTCTCCAATGTCGCTATCTTCCCAGTTGGTCCGGTGACTATCCGAGCCATGCCAAGGTCCACTTACATAATAGACGTAGTCCGTATTTTCAACTCCGATGGCCGGGGCAAAGGCAAAACGATAGGTATCGGTATTATACCCCACGGTATGGCTAGTGTCCGATCCCTTTTTGAGGGCAGTATGGCCTGTGACCGTTACCGAGGCCAGCCCCTGCAGATTCAGGGCCGCCCCCTCGGGTACCCGGATGCCAGCGGCGGGAATGGAGCCATCCACCACAAGGCGGCCGCTGTGATCATCAGAACTCACCGTCAGGGTCGTTCCCGTCGCCAGCTGAATACCAGGATACATCTTCGGTGCCGGAATCGTATCCTTTTGGTGATGTCCAAAATAATCTTCATTGGTATCGTCATGACTCAGGATGGCACCGTCCTCTAAATGGATGGTGTTTTCCCCATAGGATACCGTGCTGGAGTGCTTTTCAGTGGTGGTTTGGAACCCCCCCACAATGCTCAGATCGCAGCCCTCCAAATCCAAGGACAGGTTTTTATACACTCGATTGGGATCCCCCACGATGGTGACATGATCCCCATAGACGTGGATGGTGACATGGCCCACATGGCCGCTGGTCACCCCTAAGTCCCCCACATCCCCCTTCATATTGGAGAGGTCCAGGGTTTGGCCCTCCCGCAGGTAGTAGTCACCGCTATCGTCAAAATCCCCGTCAAAGGCGGTGATGGTGTCGGTGTTGCCCACCAGGCGGTGGGTGATATTCACCTAGATGAGGGCCAGCTTAATATCCTTGGCCTTCACCTCTCCCCCGGTTAGCTTCACCGTTTTTTTTCCATCATCCTCCAGGGAAATGCTTTTGAGACCATACTGTGCCCCGGCGGAGTCGTAGTTATTGCACTCCATCCCAGTATACACATAGTAGTCATCCTCTTTTTTCGAATCCTGCTGGGTGAGCATCAGATTGGCCTGGATGGTGGCCAGATCGGTGAGTCCCCCCACCTCCGCCAGCCAGCCATAGACATCCAGTCCGCCGCTTTTGGAGGCCGTCGCATTGGAGAAAAGGCCACTGAGGGTATCGTACCCCGGGAGCACCTGATAACGATCATTAGCAGTGACCATGGGGATGGACAGTTTAGTCACTCCATCCACATCCTTCATATAATCCCCCACCTTTACCGCCTCGCTGGCGATCATCAGGGTGAGATTGGTGCTGGTGGTGGTGACCTCATAGCAGGGGATACTATGGGCATCCCCCTCCCCCACATAGTAATCCCCAATGGGCATTTCCCGACGGAGGGATTCCAAGAGCAGGTCCTTGGTTGCAATGAGGTTATTATCCTCATCGTAGGTCCGTTCATAGATGAGGGTGTCGATATCCGTATCCCCATCCTCGGTGAGGGCCGAGGTATCAAAGCCCTCGGCCTCCAGGCGATTGATGAGATCCACCTCATCTGCAGCGGCGTTGATGGTGTTCACCGCCACATCATACTGATCCCCCACATAGCTGTTGTAATTTTTCGCAACATCGGCCTCATTGGGATGGGTCAGGACGTAGGCGTTGGCCGCTTCGGCGTAGAGCTGATAGGCCTCATACTGGATGATGGCAATGTACTGATAGAGGTCGTTGGCCGGGCCCACCACCTGATAGGTGAAGGGATAGCAGGCCTGGGCATAGCTGTTAAAGCGGCCAAAGACCGAGGGATTGGCCGAGGTCTGAATGGCGTAACCCTGAATTGTAGCCATCTGCCCGGCGATTTTCTTCATATCAACGGTATCATTGAGATAGGCGGTTGCGCTGTTTATCGCGCTATTGTAAGCGGTCTGATTGCTGGCCTGCTCCACGGGGGTGTCCCCCTTCATCACATAGGTGCCGTCGGCATTCTGACGGAAGCAGCCCGCATCATCCACCGCCACACAGTCCATGGCCGTCTGCATCCGTTTCGTATAGGCCTCCCATTTTAAATGGATATCATTATAGACTTGATCAATCCCAGCGAGGTCCTCGTAATAGGCCTCCTTGAGCTGGGTCTGATTCTGCTCGTTGAAGAGCCGCGCCATCTCATCATTCATGTGGTCGATGGAGGACTGAATCTGGGTCAGCTGGGCGGTTAGGGCTTCCAGGGCCAGCGCTGCATCGCTTTTTTCAAAGCTGGTGGTCCCGCCCAGGACATGGATGAGGAAATGGCTGAGCTTATCGTCATTGGTCGCTTCATTGTATTTCACCAATCCCTTTTTCACCAGACTTTTGACGGTCTTCTTTGCCGTACTTTTCAAAAAACTGGTAAAATCCGCAGTGACCAATTCGTCATCGGCCAGGGCCGCCGGAGTATCTTCGACCGATGCGGCCGTTTCCTGGGGGATCACTGCTTCAGTAGCGGTGGTCGTGGCTGCAGCTTCTGCGGCAGAATCCACCGCCCCATTCTAAGCGAGAACACTCGCCATGGGCTGGATTAAAAATACCAAGGCGATTAACAACGCCACCAGCTGCCATCTTCTTGCTGAACTTCCCATTATTCTTCCTCCCAACTTTTTATCTTTTGAAATTCAATCCCACATGGATTATGTTATACTTATTATACAACGTACATCGATGTACGATACAAGCACAAAAAGGAGAAAAATAAAAGAAATGGAAAGTTATACGGGAAAGAAGGACGGCTACCTCTTCACCATCGGCGAGGCGGCCAAGGCCATGGGGATTACCCGGCGGATTATTTTAAACTACGAGGAAAAGGGGCTGATTACGCCCGATGTCAAATCCGAGGTTGACGGCCGCAACGGCCACCGCTACTACACCATGGACACCCTCTCCCGTATGGGCGCCATTCGGCTCCTCCAAAATCTGGGACTGTCCCTGGACGAAATCATCAAATATTATTACAACGAGTCGGATCTGAACGTCATCCTCGGCCGATTGGAGGAGCTCCAGGCGGAGCTGAACTACCAAATTGAGCGGATTCGAGCCCGAACGGAGAGTCAGAGCAATAACCAGATCCTCACCCTGACCTTTAAAGCCCAGAAGGTGTACTGTGAAACCTGCCGATCCCACAGCCTGCCTACCCGCTTTGAGGATTTACGGCGTGTTTTATATGAGGGTCTGCACCAGCATCAATCCAATCCCTTCGAGCCCAATTACTTTGTGGAGTATCCCCTGGATGATCTGGACCAGATCACCTACTGCGTCCCGGTAGCCCGGGACAGCGTCGGCGATAAGATTCACACCCTCCCGGCACTTAAGGGCCTGGGGGTGTACCACCACGGCCCCTACGAGGGCTTCGCCGAACAGCGGGAGCGCCTGGTGCGCTACGCCCAGGAGGCGGATATCCCCCTGGCCGGCACCTGCCGCCATCTCTACCTTGAGGGTCCGGCCCTCCACCTCGATTCCACCCGCTACGTTACGCTGATTTTTTTGCCCTTGGCAGAATGATTTTGGCAAGCAAAAAGGGGATGACCGCGGTCTTCCCTTCTAGGATTCCCACTGAGATCAGGACCCAACCAACGTGGTATATTCCGCCCACGGGCTTGCCGGCTTCGTAGATGGCGCGGACCATATTAAGCACCACGGGGAAGCGGTGCACCGGGTACCATCATTCCAGATTTTCAAAGTCCTCGCTGATGAGGGCAATTACTTTTTGGGGTCATTCCCTTAATCCTCCTATGTCAATTTACTGTCACTCTAGCATGGTTTTCTGTTAATTCAAAGGGGAGGCTTTGGTATTCACCAGTATAATTTTATCATTGGGATCAAGAATCCACCACCTGCCCATCCAATGCCAGTCCAATCTCCCCAAGACGGGCGATCACCGTCTCCTTAATCTCCCGGTACCGCTGCTTGGGGATGGGGACCTCGATGCCATGGCCCAGGGAGGCCCGGCCATAGTCCACGCGTTCGATGTAATACAGATTGATGATAAAGCTGCGATGGACGCGGAGAAAGTGCTTGGGCAGGCCCACGGAAAGCTCGGTGATGGATTCATCGATTTCCACCCGATCCGCCACCTGACGGACGATGCAATGGTGGCGGTTGGCTTCAATAAAGAGAATGCTCTCTGTTTTTAAAAAGCAAGACCTCTTCCCAATGTGGACCAGCAGCTTATCGGAGCGCTTTCTGAAATCCTCGATCTGTTTTTGCATGTACAGGTAGGTTTCCCGCCCACAGGTATAGGGAAAGCACTCATTCTCCTTCAAAACATCCCATTCGTTGGACACGTGGAGGTGAATGATCTTCCATCCATCCATTTTCCGTTCGTATACAAAGCTCAGGCGCTGGTTCTGCTTGAGCAGATACCCGGATTCTGGCTCGGTATAGGCCCCCAGCTGACCGGTTACGATGGCCAGGGTCTCCGTTTCGTACACCACTTCGTAGACGATGGCCTCCGATTGTATGGGGACATCCTGCTCCTGGGATAAAATCCGGCGCATGGCCGCCTTTCCATAGACATACTGCCCCCGCAGGGCGCCAATCCACACCACATCCTCATCCATATAGGACATCACCCACTCAAGCTCGCGCTGGCCATGGGCCTCCATGAGCGCCTGGGTCAATGCTGCTAGATCCATCTGCGTTTCACCTCCATCACCAGGGATTCCATATCCTTTATCATAACACAGGCGTTAATTCAATAGCAGTCGACTGCTACATCATCCGCTTTTTCGCATAGCAGCCACCGATGATGAGCATGATGGCCAACAAGCCTGCACCCACCCAAAGGCCAGTACCCACACCGGTGACGCCGGTGGTGGCATTTCCCTTGGCGGCCACCGTCTGGGCCGTTGTCTGGGGCTGGGGCTGGGCGGCCTTTAAGGCCGCTATTTTAGCCTCAGCCGCCTCTAATACGGCGATGTTCTCCACCTGGTCCTTTTCGCTTTGGGTCAGGGCGTCGTAGGCCGTGCGGGCAGCCACCACCTGGGGCTCCTGATCCAGGCTTATAATCTCCCCAAGTGCATCGATTTGGGCCATGACAAGCTCCACAGCGGTGGCTTCCCGATTATTGGTATAGGCCTTGATCATGGCATTGCCCACCGTGAAGGTCGTCTCTTTGGATTCCTCTTTAAGGGTCACCTCGCCAATTTGGGATAAGTCGGTCCAGCCCTCAGAGGTCTTCACATAGCTTTCCCCTGGATTACACACTGCTTTGGACCCCGTTATCCCGCGGGTTGTATCTTTCTCCGGTTCATTCCCTAATTCAACGGGCAGATAGCTTTCATTTTTAGACGTTATGGTTTGAACAATGGTATACGCTTCATTGGGGCGCAGATTGATGGCCTTCTCCCCTAAATCTAAGGTGTGGAAGCCAACGCTCTCAACGGCTTCGGCATTGAGGGTGACATCGGGTGTTCGTTCTGCTATTTCCCCCGGGCTGCCATTGCGATAAATCTGAATGTCCACATCACACCCAGGGGCTGGCGCGATGAAGGATACCGCTGATAATATCTCATAGCCCTGGGCGGTAAAGACATTGGCCACAGATTTATCCGCAGTTATCCCCTTTGTCGTCAGAATGGTTTTGATGATTTCCCCTATCGTGGAATAAACACTTCGGATATTCAAATAATCGTACTGTACCAGATTGTCGTAATCATCGGCCCCGACATCAACCTGATAGCTGACGGGTGTCATGATCGATCCTTCATAATAGGACATCCAAAAATAGCCGCAGTCCTTGCCGCCCTCTGAATTGGGAACAGCATTGAGAAAATTCATGCCACTGCTACTCGGTGTATCCCCCCAGCTATTTTTAATGAGCCATGCCCCGTCACCTGCCGGTTGGTTGCCCACGCTAAAATTAGTTTTGGAAAAGGTATCGTCCCAACCGATGAGGGTCACCGCATGATTAGACCGCGTCTCCGGCTTACTATAATAGGCACCTGTTGCCTCATTCCAAACACTTTTGGCATCCTCAGCGCTTTTTGCATCGTACACCCCCATACTGATACAGAGGGCACCGTTATCCACTAAATGCTTCTTAATATTCTGGGTTGCCTGGGCATCATATTGATAGCTTCCAGAGCTGTAATTCGCCGGAGTCGAAAGGATTTCTGCCTGAGTTACCCGGGCCTCGCTGAGATTGCGGTAATCCTCGGACACCGTCCACAGCTTAGTGCTCTCCATGGTGCCATCATCGGCCGTATGGGGCACCAGCCTAGTGCTCACCACCCCTTCGCCATTGGACAACTGCCCGATGGATAGGGTCGGCATGCCCCACTCCAGTCCGGCACCCGTCTCATCTACCGTACCATCGTCCTTTAAGCTCACTATTCCCTCCCCTGCCTGATCCAGGTTATCCGGGCGGCTATGCTGTGCGAAATAGGCCAAGTGCTTTTCCGAGAAGGAGGACGTGTTGCCCGTCTGCTTCAAATAATTGGACTCCACCGATCCAATAGCCCCAAAGGCATAGCAATCGCTCAGGGGGGATTGATCCTTCACAGCGGTGGACAGCCCCTCTGAACGCAAATCATACTTCTCTGGCAGCGCCGAATTGGCCTCCGTATAAGCCTCTGGCGCATTGAGATCTCGGTCGATTTGGGTCCGGGCATAGTCCACCCAGACGCTGTCCATCTCCCGAAGCGCCGCAATCCGGTCCGAAAACGCCCACTCCTCAGCGAATACCGCCGTATTCCCCAGAAGCAGCGACAGGGACAATATCCCCGCAACGATTCCCCGCAAACATCTTTGCTTCTTCATCCTCAACCACCTTCGCTTTCTATTGTTTTTGCCATTATATTACAACCCTTTGCAAAATCAATACATCCTGCACCAATGATGGTTGAAACGGCATCAATAGTAAAAAGGCAGTCCCCCATTTATGGGATACTGCCCCTTCATTGACGCTGATTCTATTTTTAACGCTATTTCAAAATCCCCCGAACCGCATCGATATTATCTAATCCTTCCGCTTCACAATAAGCTTCCAGCCCATCGATAATCTCCACGGCGGCTCTGGGGTCCACGAAGTTCATGGTGCCCACCTGGACACAGGCGGCGCCCACCATGATAAATTCTAAGGCGTCCTCCCAGGAGCTGATGCCCCCCATGGCCATAACGGGAATATCTACGGCACGGACCACCTGGTGGGTCATGCGCAGGGCCACGGGTTTCACTGCCGGTCCGGAAAGGCCGGCGTAGGTATTGTCAAAGACAATCTCCTTGCGCTTGATGTCCACGGCCATGGCCTGGATGGTATTGATCAGGGAGATGCCGCAGGCGCCGGCCCCTTCACAGGCCACGGCGATCTCGGCGATGTCCGCCACGTTGGGGGAGAGCTTGACCATGATGGGATGGTCTGAGGCTTTGACCACCTTCTCGGTGATGTCCGCCGCCATCTCCGGACGGATGCCGTAGGCCATGCCCCCGGCCTTCACATTGGGGCAGGAGATGTTCAGCTCGATGAGCTGGACGGGAATGGCATTGAGTCGGCGGATGGCTTCCAGATAGGAGTCCTCATCCTTGCCTCCTACATTTACCACAGTGACGGTGCCAATCCCTGAGAGATGGGGCCATTCCTTTTCAATAAAAGTATCCACCCCGGGATTTTCCAGACCGATGCTGTTGATGATCCCCGAGGGGGTCTCCCAAATTCGGATGCCGGTATTGCCCTCCCGGGGCTCCAGGGTCAGGCCCTTGGAGCACAGTCCCCCCAGCTGGGCCAAATCGTAATAGGCTTCAAACTCCCGGCCGAAGTTAAAGGTTCCCGATGCGGTGAGCACCGGGTTTTTAAAGGTTACGCCCGCAAAGGTGGTTTTTAATCGTTCGCTCATCCTTCAAGCACCTCCCTGGGGAAGACTGGACCATCTTTACACACCTTCTTGTTTCCTTCGGCGGTTTTAATGCTGCATCCCAAACAAGCCCCCATGCCGCAGGCCATCCGGGCTTCCAAGGAAACGTACACCGGGTTCTTTTCCGGGACCACCTGACACAGGGCATCCATCATCACCCGGGGACCACACGTGATAAAGGTCTCACCCCGTTTGACATCCACCTGGCCCACGATGATGCCCCCCACATCCACCACCACTTCATCGGCGATGGCGTCAAAGGCCTCTACCCGATAAGCTTCATTGGAAAAGCCCAGGTAAACCCGGAGCTTCTTCTTGGGGTTGTCTTCCTTGAACTTTCGGCAGGCGTAGTATAGGGGGGCAATGCCGATGCCGCCCCCCACAGCCACCAGAGGCGTATCCACCGCAGGAAAGCCGTTGCCGTAGGGGCCTTCCAGCTGAATGGTATTTTTAGGCTCCATCCCCGAGAGGATGGCCGTGCCCTTGCCCACCACCTGGTACAGAAAGGTCACCACTCCGTCCTGATAATCGTGGACGGAAATGGGGCGGCTCAGGAGCGGGTCGGTTTCCCAGGCCCGCACCATGAAGAATTGACCCGGTGAAACCACACCTTCCCAGGCCACCTCCATCATATAAATCCCGTCCGCTAAGCTGCGGTTGGTTATGATTACAGCCATTGTAGGATATCCTCCTTCATCAGGGCCGTCTTTTCCCGAATGTAATCCACGAAATCTGGTCCCTCGGTTTTTCCTTGGTGGCCCCCAATGATTCCCCGGGAGGAATTAATGACGGCGCACCGGGATTTCTTGAAGATATTGGCAATGTCCTTACCCGTCCCACCCTGGGCACCGTAGCCGGGCACCAGGAAAAAGGTGGAGGGACACTGATCCTGGAGGGCTTCAAATTCCTCGGGGAAGGTCAGGCCTACCACTGCGCCAATGGCCGAGTAGCCGGATTCTGCGATGAAGTCCTTTCCCCAGGCGGTAATGCGGTCCCCCACGGCTTCGTACAGCTTTTTGTCGTCATCCAGCACCCGCTCCTGGAAATCCCGGGAGCTGGGGTTGGAGGTGTGGAGCAACACGAAAAGTCCCTTTTCCTTATCCTTGAGGTAGGGATAGTAGGGGGAAATGGCATCTTCGCCCATATAGGCGTTCACCGTGAGGATATCCACCTCGAAATCCCCTTCAAAATGCCCCTTGGCGTACTGGGTGGCGGTGGAGCTGATATCCCCCCGCTTGCAGTCCCCGATGGCAATTTTTCCATTACCCCGGACGTATTTCACGGTTTCGGCGTAGGCCTTCATGCCGTCCAGTCCCAGGGCTTCGTAGCAGGCCACCTGCATCTTGTAGCACCCCGCTAAATCAGCGGTGGCATCCACAATGCGCTTATTGAACTCTGCAATCTTTTCCCCGGTGCTCCAGTCCTTTTCCACCAGATATCCCGGTAAAAAAGCGGGGGTGGTGTCCAGCCCCACACAGACGGGGCTGTCTAGCGCCGCCTTATATAATCGGTCCATGATCATAGACGATTTTTCCTCCTTTGAATGTAAGTAGTACCCGACCCGTCAGCCGTTCCCCCACAAAGGGCGTGTTGTGGCTCTTGGAGACGAAGGCCTTGGGATCCACCTTCCAGCTGTCCTCTAAGTCCACCAGCACCAAATCCGCCGGGTATTTATCCTTGACCAAGCCAGCCTTCAAACCCAACCGGGCCGCCGGTGCCGCACTCATCATCTCGCTCAGGCGGGTGATGGGAATGCCCGCCCCCTTAAAGACGGTGTGGTACATGGCAAAGGCTGTTTCAAAATTATTGATTCCCGGTGCTCCGGCAATCTTATCAGCATCGGTGTGGGGGGCATGGTCCGTGCCGCAACAATCAATCTCCCCATTCATAGCCCCTTCAATGAGGGCCCGGCGATCCCCCCAGCTTCTAAAGGGCGGGTGAACCCGGTATTCCAAAGCCGAGGCATAGAGATGGTGAGGGGTAACCTCACAGGTGATGTCCAGCCCATCGGCCTTGGCGGCCATAATGGCATCCAGAGTGGCCTTCTTGCTGATGTGGCACACGTGGAGATGGGCGCCCCTGGTGGCCCGGAGAAGCTCGATATCCCGCTGTACGGTTTCCGTTTCCGGTTCACAGTGGGTGGCCAGGATAAAGTCGTACTTTTTAGAGGCGTTTAACGCCTTTTTCATAATGGCCCCGTCGTCCACATTGTAGCCATCGTTGGAGAAGATGAGCGTCAGCTCCCGGAGGGCCTTGAAATTCACGGTCTTTTCCGTGCCAAAGCCTTCAGTGACGGCTGCCACCTGGATGACATCCGCCAGGCCCACCGCCGCTGCCCGTTCCAGAGTCTCGGCCATCAGGGCGGCATTATCTATCACCGGGCGGGTATTGGCCATGGCCACTACCGTGGTAAAGCCGCCTTTTACGGCAGCAGCCAGCCCCGTGTTAAAATCTTCCTTCTGGGTAAGCCCCGGGTCCCGGAGATGGCTGTGCATATCGATAAAGCCTGGCATGAGGACCTTCCCCCTGCCGTCGATTTCCACATCATGGGTCGCCTGAACCCGGCCGTTTTCCTTGTAGACCTTCTTGATCTTGTCATCCTCAATCATAACCTTGCCCACCCGGATGCCTTCAGCATCGACGATGGTTACATTGCTAATGAGCGTTCTCATGGCTTACTCCTTTTCGATGAACGTGGTATAGGCGTCGCAGTATTCGCAACGGTAGATCCGTTCTTCCTCATTTTCCAAATAAAAGCGGATTTTTCCGACATTTTCATATTGGGTGATGCACCGGGGATTTTTACAGGTCATAATCCCATCCACCTCTTTGGGAAGGGTCAGGCTGATTTTTTCCACCAGCTCCCCATTACGCACGATATTCACGGTGACATTGGGATCGATGAGACCCAGGACATCCATATCCAAATCCAGGTCCGTCTCGATTTTTAACATATCCTTCTTCCCCATCTTATGACTGGGGATGTTGTTCAGCAGCACCACCGGGTATTCCAGTTGGTCCAGATGCAGCTCCTGATAGATTTTAAACCCATGGCCCGCCTCGATATGGTCGATGACGATACCTTCCTTCAGCTCCGATACATTAATCATTTATGCCACCCCCAGTAGTTTTGAAATCAGTGCCATGCGCACGTACATTCCGTATTTTGCCTGTTTGAAATACACGGCCCGGGGATCCGCATCCACGTCCACCGCAATTTCATTGACCCGGGGCAGGGGGTGCATGACAATCATGTCTGACCTGGCGTGGCGCATCTTCTTTTTATCCAGGATGTACACATCCTTTAACCGCAGGTATTCTTCCTCATTGACAAAGCGCTCCCGCTGGACCCGGGACATATACAGAATATCCAGATCCCCAATGACGGCATCCAGATTGTCCGTTTCCACATAGCTGCCGGGTTCCAGCATGGAGAGGAAATACTCGGGCATCTTTAACTCCTTGGGGGAGATAAAGACGAATTTCACATCTTTATACCGGGCCAGTGTCTTGACCAGGGAATGGATGGTCCGCCCGAAGAGCAGGTCCCCACAAACCCCGACCACATGGCCATCACAGGTTCCCTTTTCGTGACGGATGGTCAGAAGATCCGTCAGGGTCTGGGTGGGGTGTTCGTGCCCCCCGTCCCCAGCATTGATGATGGGCATCTCCGGCACCGCCTTGGACACCAGCTTAGCCGTGCCCTCCCGGGGATGGCGAATGACCCCGATATCGGCATAACAGGATACCGTACGGATGGTATCCGCAATGGTTTCTCCCTTGGAAACCGATGAATTGGCCGGGTTATCAAATCCGATGATCTTCCCGCCTAAACGCAGCATGGCGGATTCAAAACTGAACCGGGTCCGGGTGGACGGTTCGTAAAAAAGACTGGCTAATAATTTTCCCTTGCAGCAATCAATATATTCCTCCTGATTTGCAATGATCTTATCAGCCAGTCCAAAAATAGACTCTAGTTCTTCAATTGTAAAATCTCCTGGTTCGATCAAATGTCTACCTTTGAGCATTCTATCCTCCTTCATTTCAAAAGGGACCCGTGGGCCCCACTAACCCCATTGTGTTTTTCTTGTGAAAATGATACGCCAAATCCATGAAAATGTCAAATAAAAAGCATTAAAGCCTGACATTGTTTTCACTGGTAATCCCTGCACATTCACGGTATAATAATATAAAAAGCAGAATCGGAGGATATGCCATGTATTACGTTACTTACCAATACGCATCTTTTTCAGAAGCCGGCATCCTGACTTCGGACAAAAAACGCGTGGTCCCCGTCACCACCATCGGCAAGGTCATGGGGCTGAAGCTTCCCGAAAAAATGATTGACTTCATCACCCTGGCCGATGATGACCTCATTGCAGAAATTGAAGCGGCCATGCTCCAGAATCCAGACATGGGTATCCGCCGGGATAAAATACGCCTCCTGGCCCCCATCCCCAAACCACCTCGCAATATCTTCTGCCTGGGGAAGAATTACGCCGAGCATGCCGCGGAGATTAAAAATGTCCCCGGGCTTTCCGGCGCCCCCTCCGCCCCCATCTATTTCTCCAAACTTTCCTCCTCGGTTATCGGACCGGATATGCCCATCCTGTCCCACGCCAATATGACCAAACAGGTGGACTACGAGGCCGAGCTGGCCGTCATCATCGGGAAAAAAGGGGCCGACATCTCCAGGGCAGATGCGGAAGACTACATCTTTGGTTACACCATCGCCAACGATATCACCGCCCGGGACCTTCAGCGGAAGCACTCCCAATGGTACAAAGGGAAATCCTTGGACACCTTCTGCCCCATGGGTCCGGCCATCATCCATAAAAACGCCATGCCCCTGCCCCTGGATTTAGGGATCCGGTGCTTTGTCAATGGCGAACTGCGCCAGGAATCCAACACCAGCAAGATGATCTTCGATATTCCCTATATTGTCAGTAACCTTTCCCAAGGGGTAACCCTCTACCCCGGGGATATCATTTTAACGGGTACCCCCGCCGGGGTAGGCGTCGCCCAGGACCCACCGGTATTCCTGAAACACGGGGATGTGGTCAAAGCCGAAATCGACGGGATTGGGACCCTTAGCAACATCATCCGATAGCCCTCTTCAAAATCTGTAGGAATGCTGAAGCCCCTGTCTGGTAAAGGCAGACTAAAGGTTTATCCCTTATCATAATCCAAGAGATGTATATCTCCCCTTTTTCTTTTCATTCCTAATTTTTTGCAAAAAGCGCCTGGTCTCCCCCAGGCGCTTTTTGTATGTTTCGACGTGATTCTTTCTTAACGCCGGCAGCTTTTCTTTTTAGAGAACCACCAGCCAAAGAGCACCACCGTACCAAGGACTGCCAGAACCGCACCATAGATTTCCGCTGTCCCTTTTGGGGCCGGCATCCAGCCTGTTCCCGGGTTTTGGGCCTCTAACTTTGAGCCAGTATCCAGGGGGTTACTCCCCCCTGGGGTGGCCGGTACCTCAGGCTTCGGTTTTTCCTCCACTCCCCCCAGATTAAATGCTTTAAAGGTATACCACTCATCGGGATGCATCACACAGGGCCCCAGGGAAAAGGTGGTAGGATAATCGGACGAATGTCCGGTTTGGTTGACATAAAAATCCCACTGGGCTATGGACAAGGACACATTCTTTGCCGTGCCATCCCCTTGGATCAGCCGAGCCCGTTTTAAATTCCCCATGCCCTGGTCAAAGAGCACATTAAACTGGGTAGGGGTGGCACTCAGCCAGGTCCCCTCGGGCAAAAACTTCTTCAAGGCAATGCGCTGGGTTCCCTCTGTTCCCTCCACCTCCAACAGCAGATCATCAGCCAAAACCCGCTGATTCTGCAGGGCCAGGGTTACCCCGAAGCTGTTCACCGGTTCCGCTTTTAGGAAGATGGGATAGTTCACCCCCTTCAGGGGAAGCCACTGGACCATCTGCCGACTGCCCTCGGTTTGGGGAACATCGCCGATGGATTTTTTTAAGGGTATCACATAATAAAATGTCAATTTAGCCGCATTACTTTTATCCCCATCCTGGCGTCTGAGCCAAAGGATTTCTGCAGCCTCCAAATCATTGCCAAGATTCAGGTAATAATCCCCCCGTTCATTCTGATAACACTCGGACAGACCCATCCAAGGGATGTCGCCCCCTAAACGGGCACCAGTTCCACCGCCCGTCAAAGCAACCCGCATCTGACTCAAAACCTGGGGTGTGAAGCCTCGGAGGGATAAACGGGACACCCGATCATCGATATGGAAGGTATTGTCCTCCACTTCACTGGCCGACAGCTCCCGATAACAATCGAACCGGCAGAGTTCCTCCCCCGCACCATAGGGTGATCCCATGGCTACCCGCAGGGTCTGGGGATAGGGACCATAGCCATCCGTAAAGGTCTCGATTTCCAGGGTTTCAAGACTCCCCAGGTTCACTGCGGACAGGTCTCCATCCTCCAGAACCATGACCTCTGGATCCGTTACTGAGGCAATGCTACAATCGGCCTCCAGGCTGCGTTCCCCGCCGCTTCCGGTAATGGTAAGGGTTAGTGGACTCACATATTCTGAACCATCATCCCAATCCTCACTGACATTGCCATGGGTAAAGGTAATGTAATAGGGCACCCCCTTGGTATACTGGCAGTCCGGCATCATCTGAATATTCCCACTAATTTGGTTGTATCCCAGGGTCAGGGTACAGTTTGAAATCTGATGATTGGCCTGTCTGCTGCGTTCTTTTGTAAAATAATTATCACCAATATCCGCCGCTTTGGCACTCCCTGCCTGGGCAGTAACCGCCGAGTCCTCCATTTCCAGGTGGTGCCCCGGCTGAATACCGGCGTAGTCCCCACTGCCCGCAGCAGATAAGGTCACTCCGGTAATCTTTAAATTGCTATAACCGTTATCAATTCCCGGGGCACCCCCTGCGGCTTTTACCGTCAGCTGCCCCGGACTGCCGTCGGCAGTACCGCTTTGAATAGTCAGCGTATCATTGCCATTCACTAGAATCCCCGGACGATCTTGGGTTCCCCCGCCGCCAGTGAGGGTCACACGCCCTGTGATGGACAGGGTGGATGTTCCCCCTGTCGCCTTTAACACCGGGGTATTATCCCGGCCGGTAATATCCACATTCTTCAGGGTCACCTCTGCCCCCGTCCCCATTTCCAGGGACAGCCCCGTAAAGGACCGGGGTACCTCCCCGCCATCTAAAACAACCTTCCCCTCGAGATGCAGGGTTTTCCCCTGGAAATCCGTCTGGGTCATTTGGGACAGATCCACGGTGAGGGTATGCCCAAAGGACAAGCCCAGTACCGGGTCCGTCCCCGGAAAATCCTCAATCCCCCTTGGCACAAAGGTATTATCCTTCACCGGGCCATCCCCGCCATTTTCCAGGATGATTAAAAGTGGTGCAGAGTACCAGGGGGTCTCTGCGGCTTCCCCACCAAAGTGATAGCCTGCCGAAACTCTGAGAGAATTGGCAATATACCCCTGGGTGATGACACTCTTATCCAGGTCGTTATAGGTTATGGCATTGGCATTGAAAAGGTTCTGGTGGCCATCCCGGGTGGTGGTATTGGTATAGAGCAGCGGCCCCGGCAGATTTTCCACATAATCCGAGGTCAGCAGGGCTTTACAATTCCCCAGCTCCGTTAGGCCTCCACTCGTCACCAGCCAATCTAAAAACCGTACCCCCCCCATCCTGGTTCCAGGCGGCCTCTGCCAAAGGGCGCAAATCCCCCTGGGAATCGATGAGCTTAAACTGTCCGGTGGTATCCTCCGCCGGATAATCCGCACTATGAATAAAGGTATCCTCATAGGGATATCGCCCATCCGTTTTCCGGTGGGTACAGGTAAACAGGGTGCTTAAGGTATCCGCCCCCTGGGCAATGAAGTATTCCTTTTTATTGGCATTTAAAATAACCCCATAGCCCTCAACCGTCTTCCCGCTCCCCCGGTCCGGATTATGCAGTGCCAGGCTCTGCTTAACCCCCTCCGGGTCCGCCAGTTCCGTAATCTGGCTGTGCTCCACCTCGGCATTAATGGCCGTGGCCACCGCATTGTACCGGGTGAGGTACTGTTTGTTATAGAGTGGATCATTCTTTAGGGCCGATTGATAATGGTAATACTCACTGTCTAAAAACAACAGCCGCTGGCGTACCCCCACCGTGTACTGGTACATGGCGTACACAGGGTCGTGGATCTGATGCTCAAAGGGATAGCCGTTTCGGAGTACCCGCTCCCCGGCTGCCAGCAAGGTATCCGTCCCCTGATCATCGCTCATGAGGGCATTGATTCGGCTGATCTTGCCATCCAGATCAGCCCCCTCTTCCCGATTCGCCCACTTTTGGGCATGCTCCTTGTTCTGTTCCGGTGTGGACTCATCTGCGCTATCAAGAATTTCTTTGTAATCTGTATACAGAAGGTTGACTTGGTTATCGATGGTCTTGACCTCCGACATCATCTGGGAATAGCTCTGCATATCCACCTTCCCTTCAAGGGCTTTGATGGCACTTTGTAACTCCCGATCCTCTGAGGCAATCTGGTTTTCAATGTCCACCAGAGACCCCTGGATGGCATCAATCTTAAGCATCAGCTCCTCATTGAATTTTTCCTTCTGGAAATCCCCCATGATCCCCGCATACACGTTAATGGGGTCCGATATCTTTTTAAACACATCGGCGTAGCTGGTGTTCTTCAGGACCAGTCCGGCGACCTCCGTCAGCTAGACCACACTCACATTACCGCCCTGGAGATCATCCCCTTTCCCAGGCTGCACCTCCTCTGCGCCCACCGCTGATATACAAAACACAAAGCATAGTACAGCAGCCAGGACAGAAACCATCACTTTCTCCACTCTCGATTTCATCACACCCATCCTTTCTCATTTGATGTATAGGATATCTTTATTAATACTATCACGTTTTTATCTTTTATACAATTTCAAAACACCCAATCTTTCTGGAAATCAACGGGATTTTATAGATACATCCCCCTCATTTCTGATATAATCAAAAAAAAACGAAAGAATTCGCCCATGAAACTCTCCACCCTCCGCTACTTCGTCACCGTTGCCGATACCCAAAACATCTGGAAAGCCGCCGCCCTCCTCTTCAACTCCCAGCCTAATCTGTCCCGGGCCATCCACAGTCTGGAAGCCGAGCTGGGTACCGAGCTCTTCGAGCGCACCCCCAGAGCATGATTCTCACCCCTGCCGGTCAGGATGTCTACTACTACGCCCGATCCATCGTGGACCAGGCCGATACCTTATCAAAGCTCCACACCGATGCCAGCACCCCCATTCAGAAAAATCTGCGTTTTGCCATCGCCGTCCATTTCTCCCCAGAAGACCCCCTCTTCCACGAAACCACCATTGACCCCCAACGCCTCAGCGGCTACCGCCTTGTCCGCACGCCCCCCGATTACTTCGGCTACCTCTCCTGGGGGCACCTCATTGAACAATACAGCTTCCCCCGATTCAACCAAACCCTCACCATCAGCCAATACCACACCATCGTCCGCTTCCTCCGCACCCCCGGCAACATCCTTATTGGCCACACCCTCCAAGCCCAGGAATTTGAAAAAGCCGGCATCCAAACCCGCCCCATCCGCGGCAGCCAAGGTCAGCTCACCCTATCCAGCGTCCACCACAACCACAACCAACACACCATCCCCCCCGAGGCCAAAGTCCTCCGAGCCGCCGTCCTGAACTACTACCAGCAGCTCCCCTGATACCCAAAAAGCATCACGTCGCCCCCCACCCCCGGTATTCGCCTTTTCCCCCAGACCTTGCTATACTAGAATCAACTTAAAAACGATTCTAAATTAGGAGGAAAAATCATGAAGGGTACAAAATTTTTATCGAGTAAAGCCATATTAGGGATTGTGACTGCAGTGGCTGTGGTGGTGACCGTGGCGGGGAGTTTTGCGGCTTGGGATAAATTGAGTGATAATGCAGATACGACAACCCCACTTGCAATGAGACAGGCTGTAGAACTAGTTGCTACCGATGCAGCAACTTTATCTTCCACACATAACACAACCTTAGACACCACAACAACTACCGATGTCGTTGGTACCGTACAATTTAATGTCACAAACTGGCCCACTAATAAAACAGCTACTCTTAGTTTTACACCAACTGTTCAATATCGCACTGGAGACACCGGTGATTGGACATCCTTTATATCAACTACTGATTACACAATTACAATAAAAAAGGATAATATTGGTAGTGATTTATCTTCATCTGGAGATACAACATATGCTGGTTCTGGCAATTATACTGTAACCATTAGTTTTACTAATGAAGCAAAAGCTCACGTGTTAGGCAATAATATTCAGGTATCTGTCTTGGGTACCCTATCCGCACTCAAATAAATGTAAAAATTAATCTGTTTGAAAAAAGCCATCTCCGGATGGCTTTTTTCAAACTACAACTGCGGCGGCATCACCACAACCCAAGGCTGTCCGCCAATGGTATCCCAGTCATTGCGACCTCGAGACGAACAGGCACAGCCTGTCCGTCGAGCGGGAGCAGGACTGCGATACCAATGGCGAACCGCCGACGCTTGCCACCGTAGTTACGTTGCCGCCCAGCAAGGTCACGCTACACGCCCTTTACTGAAAGCTAGCGGCACTTGAGACTCTTTTAACTGTAAGTTCTCATCAATTGCCCGCAAGTATGCCCTTCGTCACGGCTTTGCCGTGAACTTTCGGGCCTTTTAATCGGAACACAATTAAAGCGGTTTTTCTTATTTTTCCTGCGGAAAAAAAACCGCTTAAATTGCGAACCATCGGGTACCGGGGGCTATTCGCTTACGCTCATAAAATAGCCCCCTATGCCTTTGCTTCATGCTATCGCATTTCGCAAAGTCAACCGCGATGGTCCCGCCACTGTACTTACTCGGTTAACCACTCACTCGATTGGAGCTACTTAATCTTTTTATTTGAGTTGCAATACAATCATTCTTTGATTTTCCTTTTGGAGGTATACCTATGACCATTACCCAAACCCAACGCTTCCAAAAACTAAAAACTGGCATCACCTCGGTCCTCATCCTCCTGGTGGCCCTCTACACCCTCCTGGCCGTCACCATCCCCGACCGCCTGGCCACCTGGATTGGCTACCGCCCCTATATCATCCTCACCGACAGCATGAAGGACACCCTCCCCCCCGGCACCCTGGTCATCGACCGCACCATCACCCTGGACACCTTCCACACCCTGGCACCCGGGGACATCATCACCTTTAAGGTCGATGACCTCCGGGAGGGTGAAATCTTCACCCATTACTATCGAGAACTCCAGTCCACCCCGGACGGCCTCTGGGTCCGGACCCAGTCCGAAATCTCCGACCGCTACGACGACTACAGCACCATCCCCACCGACGTCATCGGCACCGTCGTCCTCATCATCCCCTGGGTCGGCCGCTTCATCCTCTTCTGGAAAAGCCCCTTTGGCATCATGGAGCTGGGCATCCTCGGTATTATCTGGGTGGTCAACACCCTGGTGTGGCGACGTCTGGACGCCGCTGAGCACTTCGAGCAAGGGGATCTGTCCCTGCCCAAGCCCCTGCGTCTGGACGATATCCACCTCCAGGGGGGCGAACTCCAGGGCGTCCTCATCAACCCCAATGCCCAGGCCCTCACCGGTGCCATGATGGAAGTGCGGGTATGGTATAAAAAACAATCCCAGGCGGATTACCACCACCTCCGCCAGCCCATGCCCCCCATCCCCGCCAAGGGCAAACTCAAATGGCACTGGCCCTTTGAAAAGGCCGGCCAAATTGTCAATTACCGGGTTATCATCACCCCGGCTGTTCAAAAAATACAAGAAAGAGAGGCACTCCCATGCGTCGATTCCGTTTAAACACACTCATTTTATTAGCCATTCTTGGCCTATGCCTGCTCATTTGCGGCTTTTCCATTACCACCACCTACTACGCCTGGGACCAGCTCACGGCCACCGCCACCGGGACAGTGTATTTTCCAGCTACCACGGATACAACTGCTCCATAAATTTAATGCGATGATCATCCTAAGGGTGTATAATAGAAAAAAGAAACAGGAGGTTACGACCATGAGTGATTTATTTAGTGATGGATTAGATAATTTAATGAAAGGCCTGTCAAACCTACTCCCCAAGGATGACCCGACCATGAAGTTTTTAACCGCCCGGGGGACGGTGGTGGAGCTGAAGAAAAAAACCGAAGCCCTCTACGCCGAAATCGGGAAAATGGCCCTGGCCCGGGACGGCGATACCGCCTATGGGGAAACCGCCGTGCAGCTCCGGGAGCTTTTATCCCAGATGGCAGAAGCCCAGGCCATCATCGATGCCGCCAAGGGTGAAAACGGCCAAAGCTTTAAGGATCTGTGCGAAACCACTACCTGCAGCGCCTGTGGACACAAGAATCCCGGGGAAAATAAATTTTGCAGTGAATGCGGGACTCCCCTGGGTCCACAGGACTGTCACAAGTGCGGTCACACCAATCCTCCAGGAACAAATTTCTGCGGAAATTGTGGTGCCAATCTACAATAAAAAAGTTTTTTAACTTTAATGTAAATAGTAGTAGCTTTTTGTTGATAAAGGTGTTAGTATTTGTGGATATCAATATATGAAGTACGGAGGAATGAAAGATTTAAAATGGGCACAATGACGACACTCCGACAGCGCATGAGTCGGATGAAGAGTGATTTGCACAAGATTCCTGAAATCGGTGAGGAAGTTGAAGGATCTTTGATCCGTCTGGGATTTAAAACGTTGAAATCCCTGCACGGTGTCAATCCAGAGTCGATTTATGAAAAGGAATGCCTCACCCGAGGCCGCTGCTTAGATCGCAATCGACTTTATAAGTACCGCTGTGCGGTATATTTTGCTAACACGGAAAAACCCGATCCTGAAAAGCTGCATTGGCTTTATTGGAAGGATGAGTAGATTCTAAACGCACCGTAAGGGTGCGTTATTTTTTTAAAGAATAAATGCCAAGTATTTCTTTTTTTTCCAAAAAATGATATAATTTGAAAAAAGGATGAGGGGTGAGGGGAATGTCTACCCAATTTTTCCATAAAGTCATTATTTTTTTGCTTCTGATTTTGATGCTTTTATTTTCTGACTTTATCTGCATAACCAATCAAAGGACTGTAAAGGCAGCGCCACAAACCCTCCGTGTTGGATATATCGATTATGCCAACTTTATCGAAACAGAAATCGACGGGAGCTACTCCGGCTATGGTGTGGATTACCTCAACGAAATTTCAAAGAAAACCGGATGGAAATACGACTATGTCTTTGATACCTGGCCCAATTTGCTGGCCCGACTCCAATCCGGAGACATCGATTTAATTGCTTCGGCCCAATATTCCGAGGACCGGGCAGCCACCTTTGATTTTTCCAATACCCCTATTGGGAAAGAATCAACCCTCCTTTACACCGCTGCAAATCGTTCCGATATTTATTACGATGACTACCCTGCCATGGCGGGCAAACGGGTTGGCCTGCTGAGCGACAGCTACCAGAATAGTACTTTCTTCGATTACGCCGCAGCCCATGGCTTTGGCTTCATTCCGGTTTATTATCCCAGTGATGCTGAAATGATGGAGGCCCTGAATGACGGCGCCGTTGATTTACTGGTAACCGGTAGTCTTTCCTTTCATCAGGAGCTAAAGCTGGTGGGACAGTTTGGCTCTGATCCTTTCTACTTTATGACCCAAAAGAATAACCAGGCCATCTTAGATCCCCTTAATGCCGCTATGGCCACCATCCAAAGTGAAAAGCCCTATTTTGAATCGAATCTCTACAAAAAATACTACAAAGCCTTATCAAACTCGACCACACCCTCCTTTACCCGGGAGGAAGCCGAGTATATCCAAACGGCTCCGGTTTTAAAAATCGGAGTTATTCCCAACTATGCTCCTATGTCCCAATATGCCAATGGGCTCTTTAGTGGAATTAATATTGATTTTGCCAATGCCATCCAGAAAAAAAGTGGCCTTCTCTTTGAATACCTTCCTTTAGCCATTGGCGAGCGGCCAATTGAAGCTTTGGATTCTAAAAAATGCGATTTGATTGTCGGCGCTAACCGCACCGAAAAGTATTTACAAAATCCCGCGTATATCTTAACGGATAGTTATCTGAATATTAACTCGGTTTCTGTGGGGCGTACTGGAGAGACGGTGGATTGTAACGATGATTTGACAGCTGCCATTCTAAGATCCTATCAATCCCTGGAAATTTACCTCGCCACCCATCGTCCCAATTATAAGATTCTGTATTGTGATAATCCCGGGGATGCCATGGATGCGGTTAAAAGTGGTAAAGCCGATATTACTTTGATGAACAATTACATGGCGGATTATATCCTTCAGAATCCACACTATGATGGCTTGTCGGTTAATACGGCTTTATCCTACAATGAAGAGCCTGCCATAATCAGCCGAAACGATGCGGATGCTACTCTGATTTCAGTGCTCAACAAGTCCATCAATAGCTTTAGTACCGCAGAATCTGAGGAGATTATCATTGCCAATACCATTGCCCATTCTTATGATTATTCCTTCACCGATACCCTTTATAAATATCGGAGTGCCTGGTTTTTTATTTTGTTTTCCATTGCTTTGGCGGCCTTCTTTTTTTACCTCTTTAAACAGCGGACCCAACAAACACGCCTTCTCCAGGAAGAATCTGAAAATTTACGCCATCGGGCTGAGTGTGATGCCTTAACCGGTCTTTACAATAAAGAGACCTTCTATGCAAAAACGGCTGAACTCATCCACCAGCATCCTGACCAACTTTTCTGTATTATTACCCTTGATATCGAACGGTTTAAAATCATCAACGATCTTTACGGTATTGCAGCGGGGGATGTTCTCCTCCAAAAGCTTGGACGGTTCATCGAGGGCAACGCCCCGGGACAGCCCTTTATCACCTCCCGTCTGGATTCGGATAACTTTGCCATCTGCTGCCTTTGGGAAGAGAAAAAACTCCCCGATTTCCGCCAGCATCTTCGGGATTTTTTAAAGCACTATCCTTTGAATTTCAATATTACCAGCCGCTGTGGCCTGTACTTTATCCAGGACCGGGATACTCCAGTACATCTGATGTGTGACCGGGCGAACATGGCTGCTGAAAAGGTGCGCGGCAGTGAGCTGTCCCATTTAGCCTTTTATGACGACGCCCAACGGGATAGCCTTCTCCAGGAGCAATGGATTTTAAATGAGATGGAGCACGCCTTGGCCTCTGGGCAATTTTGTGTGTATTTTCAACCAAAATATCAGGCAAAGAGCGGCCAAATTACAGGATCAGAGGCCCTGGTCCGATGGATCCATCCTGAAAAGGGAATTATCTCCCCTGGGGCCTTTGTTCCTTCCTTTGAAAAAAGCGGCTTTATTGTTAAGTTGGATCGATTTGTCTGGACGGAGACCTGTCGAAAGCTACAGGAATGGCAGCAGACCGGAAAAGCCCTCTACCCTGTCTCCGTTAATATGTCCCGGATGAACCTGTACAATGACGATATCTGCCAGGTTTTCAAGGATTTAACCACCTCCTTTAATATCTCCCCGGAGCTCCTCCAAATTGAGGTGACGGAGACGGCCTATATGGAAAATCCCCAATCCCTGATTCGGACTATGCGTCAGCTTAAAAATTCAGGGTTTACTATTTTAATGGATGATTTTGGCAGCGGGTATTCCTCCCTCAACATCCTCAAAGATCTCCCGGTGGATGTCCTGAAAATCGATATGCGCTTTATCCGGGATTTAGAGGATAACCCCCGGAGTGAGCCGATTCTCAAATCCATTGTCCAAATGACTAAAAACCTGGGGCTTTTAGTCATCGTGGAAGGGGTAGAGACTAAGGCCCAGCTGGATTTTCTTATTGCCATTGATGCCGATGAGATCCAGGGTTTTTATTTTTCAAGGCCCTTACCCGTGAAGGAATTTGAAGCTCTATTGTGCTGATCTCTTTGATTTTTTATTCTTTTTTGATGAAAATCATGATATACTTAATATAAATTAATGTTTTATTAAGAAAAGGAGTGATTAGTCTATGGTGTGGAATCTTGTGGGGGAATGGTTATCCCTAGCTATCATTATTGTCATCAGTCTATACTCAATCCGAAGCAGCTATGCTTTTTCGATTCGGGACCGAATCTTTAATATTAGCCTTTGTGTTATTCTTTTTTCTATCCTCTGCACCTTGGCCTCCACCTATATGCTTTATTCCTACGATACTCTGCCACTATGGCTGGTTACCGGAACCACCACTTTGTATTTTGCCATGACCCCACTTATTTCTGTTGTTTATTTTTATTATACGGCTGCTGTACTCCGATATAGCCAAAATGCCAGAGGCATCCATCCAATCTGGCTTTTTTGCTGTTTTCCCTATCTGCTTTATCTTGCCATGGTCCTGACCAACCCCTGGCACAACCTTATTTATACGATCCAACCCGCTACCGGTTATACCCAAGGATCGGCCATCTTAATCACCTATTTGATTTTTTATGTTTACTGTTTGGGTTGCCTGTTCCTTACCCTTCTGATGCATCACCGTGTGGAGCGGCGGGTAACTGCAATACTCCTTGTCTTTCCACTCATCGCTTTCATCTTTATCTTTCTGCAAAAGTTCTTCCCCACGATTATTTTAACGGGAAGTGCCTCGGTTATCTCTGCCTTGATTTTATACCTCTACCTCCAGAGCACCCGCCTTTCGGTGGACCCCTTGACCGGGTTATTAAACCGCAATGTTTTTTTAAAGGCGGCGACGATGGTGATCCAGGCCGATAAGCCGGCCTGTGCGGTGGTGGTTTCCCTCAATGATTTCAAGAATATCAATGCCCATTTCGGACAGGCTGTCGGGGATGCATTACTGCGCCAGGTTTCCCTTTTTCTAAAATCCGTCCTCGATGATATCTCGATTTATCGAACCAGCGGTGACCGGTTCACCTTTATCCTCGCCGAAAAGGATCTTCCCCGGACAGAGGCTCTGATTCACACCATCCACGAACGGTTGGAGCACACCTGGCATACCCATAATGTGGAATGTCGTTTGTCCGCTTCCATCGCCATCGCCGATATTGCCTATGCCGAGGGTTCTCTGGAAACGGCTATCCGAAGCACGGAGTATGCCCTTGCCGAATGTAAGAAGAATCCAGAGATGGTCTATTGCCGCTACGAGCCCCATCTCCGGGCGGCTGAAAACCGACGGGCCGCTGTTAAAAACGCCCTGGAGGATGCCCTGGCCAAGGATGGGTTCCAGATTCTCTACCAGCCCATCTGGTCCGTGGGGGCCCAGCGTTTTACCCAGGCCGAGGCCCTGCTCAGCCTTCCCTTTGATGCCATTAAGCTGGATAAGGGATTGGTCTGGACGGTGATGGGCAACCCGGTGAAGGAGCATTTCATCCGACATCTGGTCCATGGCTTCCTGGCCCTGGACCGCCATGTGGTGGCCGAAGGGGTGGAAACCCAGGAACAATTAGACTACATCAGCCAATGCGGCTGCGATTTAATCCAGGGATACTTTTTCAGCAAACCCCTGAAGCCAGAGGACTGTTTGAGGTTTTTAGAGGCGCAGTAGAGTGGTGGGGTGAAGTTCGTCCGCTGAGGTTTGTGGCAATGGGGCAGCGGTTCGCAGATGGTATAACAGTCCTGCTCCCGCTCGACGTACAGGCTGCGCCTGTTCGTCTCAAGGTCGCAATGACTGGTATACCATCCACGGACAGCCTGAATTTGCTTGGCCGAACGCGATAAAATAGTAACTGCCAATGCAATCCTGAACAATCTAAATTTTCTGGAACAAGTGATAGAACGGATGCTTTCCGCGGCGGTATCCACAACCAAAGGCGTGCTGGACATATCTTTCACGTAAGTCTGCATCGGGACGAACGGGCATATATTCGAAAGCGCGCAGCGGTTTCGGTAACACACCCCGTCCGAATCCGCAAGCAGACAAAGTGAAAGCATATGTCCAGCACGCCGCCCTTATAGAGAACTATCCCTACTGCCCCCCACTGCCCTTTCCCGGGCAGTTTTTTTATTTCTAATCCATTCATTTTATCTATGGTTTTCGTCATTATTATCAATTTGTATCACAACACTCCAGGGTCTATAATGAAGCTATCAAAACACCAAGGAGAGAAACCATGTCAAAATTACATCCTATTACTGTTAGCTCTTGGACCCTGGGGGACCAATGTACCTTTGAAGAACGGGTGGCTGCTGCTAAAAAAGCTGGCTACGAAGGCATCGGCCTTCGGGCAGAAACTTATATCGATGCCCTGAACGAAGGGCTTTTCGATGCCGATATCCTCGCTATTTTAGAAAAATATGATATTGCCGTCACCGAGGTGGAATACATTGTCCAGTGGGCAGAGGATCACCGCTCCTACGAACAGAAATACAAGGAACAGCTCTGCTTCCATATGTGTGAGCTCTTTGGGGTGGCCCAAATCAACTGTGGGCTCATGGAAGACTATCCCGTGGAACACACCGCTCAGAAACTCAAAGAACTGTGCGCCCGGGCTGGCCAGTATATCATCGGAGTCGAGCCCATGCCCTACAGCGGTATTCCAGACCTGAAAAAGGGCTGGGAAGTGGTCAAAGGCGCCGACTGCGACAACGCCATGCTCATTCTGGATACCTGGCACTGGGTCCGGGCAGATCAGCCCTACGACATCCTCACCGAGGAAATGGCCAAGAAAGTCGTCTCCGTCCAGATCAACGACGCCTACGAACGCCCCTACGCCGCCTCCATCCTCCGGGATGAATCCATGCACGACCGCCTGGCACCGGGTACCGGCGCCAAGGACACCGCCGGATTCTGCCGGATGCTTCGGGAAGCCGGCGTTAATCCCAAGGCCGTTGGGGTCGAAGTCATCTCCGATGCCATCTTAGCCACCGGTGTGGAAGCCGCCGCCAAGCATACCTATGACAATGCTGTGGCCGTTTTAAAGGAAGCCTGGCCTGAAATGCTGGCAGATTAAGAAATTTTGAGGGGAGTTTTATGATGAAATTCGAAAAGATGTCCACCCCCATTACCATTGGGAATATGGTGGTGAAGAACCGCTTCGTTGTTCCCCCCATGGGGAATAACTTTGCCAACACCGATGGCACTATGAGTGAACAGTCCGTGGCCTACTACAGTGCCCGGGCTGCAGGCGGCTTCGGCCTTATTACCCTGGAGGCCACCGTGGTCCACCCCGGAGCCAAGGGCGGCCCCAGAAAGCCCTGCCTCTACGACGATGCCTTTGTCCCCAGCTTTAAGGCCGTCATCGATGCCTGCCATGCCCATGGTGCTAAAGTCTCCATCCAGCTGCAAAACGCCGGTCCTGATGGCAATGCCAAAAATGCCGGGGCTCCCATTGAAGCGGCCTCGGCCATTGCCAACAAATGCGGTAAGGATATTCCCGTGGCCGTGCCCACCGCCCGGGTGTACGAGCTGGCCCAGGGCTATGGCGAAGCCGCTAAGCGGGCCATGGCTGCCGGTGCCGATGCCGTGGAAATCCATATGGCCCACGGCTATCTGGTCAGCTCCTTCATCTCTCCCCGGACCAATAAACGGGTGGATGAATTCGGGGGCAGCTTTGAAAACCGCATGCGCTTCCCCCGACTCATTGTCGACGCCGTAAAAAAAGCGGTGGGGGATAAGGTGGCCATCATCGCCCGGATCAACGGGGCGGATGATATGCCTGGGGGTATTGATGTCCACGATGCCGCCACCATTGCCGCCGAACTGGAAGCCATGGGGGTCCAGGGCCTCCACGTTTCCCGGGCGGTCCATTTAAAGGATGAATTCATGTGGGCTCCCACCCAAACCCACGCCGGCTTTAATGCCGAGCAGGCTGCCGAAATTAAGCGGGCCGTGTCCATTCCCATTATCACCGTGGGGCGCTACACCGAGCCCCAGTACGCCGAGCTCATGGTCCGGGAGGGCCGGGCAGACCTGGTGGCCTTCGGGCGTCAGAGCCTGGCCGACCCCGAGCTGCCAAACAAGGCCTTGGCTGGAAAGCTTAGCGATCTGACCCCCTGTATCGCCTGTCTCCAGGGCTGTGTGGCCAATATGTTTAAGGGTGAACCCATCTGCTGCCTGACCAACCCGGCCCTGGGCTACGAATCCCAAAATATCTCCCCGGCATCCACCGCCAAACGGGTCCTGGTGGCCGGGGGCGGTGTGGGCGGACTGTACGCCGCTTTTCTCTGTGCCCAGCGAGGCCACAGCGTGACCCTGTACGAAGCCAGCGATACCCTGGGGGGCAATATGCGCCTTGCCGCCTTCCCTCCGGGAAAGGGGGATCTGACCAACATGGTCCGCAGTGCCATCGTCAAATGCCAAAAGACCGGGGTCCAAATCCTATTAAACACCCCCTTAACCATGGATGAGATAAAGGCGGAAAACCCGGATGCGGTAATTGTCGCCACCGGGGCCACCACCCTGATGCTGCCCATCCCCGGTATCGATGCCCCGGAAATCCTCCACGGTGGGGATGTTCTGGCCGGTACCGTGGCCGCTGGCAAAAAAGTCCTGGTCGTCGGCGGAGGCATGGTGGGCTGTGAAACCGCCGCCTTCCTGGGGGAACGGGGTCACGATGTCACCGTTGTGGAATTCCGGGATACCTGTGGTGCGGACGTCATCAACGAACACCGGGTGTATTTAATGGAGGATTTTAGAAACTACCGCATCGGTCAGGTAACTAGCGCCAAGGTAGTAGCCTTCTACACCGACGGAGTGGATTATGACTCTCCGGATGGCAGCCGCCACACCTTAAGGGGCTACGATTCGGTGGTGCTGTCCATGGGTTATCGGAACTATGATCCCTTAAGCGCAGATTTGGAAGCTGCCGGAATTCCCCATTACACCATCGGAGATGCCACCCGGGCCAGACGAGCTCTGGATGCGACCCGTGAAGCCTACGATACGGCCCTGGAAATTTAGGAAAACAAAGAAAAGTGGAGAAACGATAATGGAAAAAAGAATTTCTGGACATACTGGTTTAATGGCATTATTCGGTACCCCGGTGGGACACTCCGGTTCTCCGGCCATGTATAATTTCAGCTTTCAGCATGACGATCTGGATTACGCTTACCTGGCCTTTGATGTGGATGTGGATGGCATGGAGGAAGCCTTTAAGGCCATTCGGCTTCTGAACATGCGGGGCGGGAATTTCACCATGCCCTGCAAAAACATCGCGGCCCAGCTGGTGGACAAGCTGTCCCCCGCTGCCCAAATCATCGGGGCCTGTAATGTCTTTGTTAACGAGAATGGCATCCTCACCGGGCATATCACCGATGGGGTGGGATTTGTGAAAAACCTGGAGTTAAACGGGGTAACCGTTACGGATAAGAAAATTGTTATCCTGGGTGCCGGCGGTGCCGCCACGGCCATCCAGGTCCAATGTGCCTTGGATGGTGCTAAAGAAATCGCCATTTTCAATAAGATGGATGAATTTTATCCCCGGGCCGAAGAAACAGTGGCCAAGCTGGCCAAGCATTGCCCGGACTGTACGGTCACCGTAGATGATCTGGATAACGCAGCCAAGCTGGCGGCGGCCATCGCCGAAGCCGATATTCTCATCAACGCCACCATCATGGGGATGAAGCCCTACGAAGATGTTACCCTGGTGGACAAAAGCCTTTTCCGCAAGGACCTGGTGGTCACCGATACGGTGTACAATCCCAAAGAAACCCGGATGATTTTAGAAGCGAAGGAAGCGGGCTGTCAGGTAGTCGGCGGTGTGGGGATGCTGGAACAGCAAGGGGTGGTCAATTACGAGCTCTTTGTTGGAAAAGAATTGCCCCTGGCCGAGTTCCAGGCATTCCAGGTCGAGCAGGCATAGGGCGGCGCCATGAAAGCAAAAAAATATTTGCTGTCCCTGGTGACGGTGTACCTGTGCTACTTCACCCATGGGATGCAGGCCATCATCCTCAGCCAGAATAAAACCCAGTTCTTCACCCAATGGGGCTACACGGATGCGGTGGCCGGTGCGGCCGCCGTCTCCCTGGCCATTACCGCCACGGGCTTCGGCAAGATGCTCAGCGTATGGATTGGCGGGGAGATTTCCGATAAGGTGGGACGTAAGAAGATGGCCGTCATCGGCTCCATCCTCTACATCGCCTGCTTTGCCGGGCTGCTCTTTACCACCAGTTTCACCCTGGCCTGTGTCTGCTGCTTCATCGCCGGAGTGGCCACCTCAGGCTTCTGGGATGCAGCCCTTTACCCGGCTGCCCAGGAGGCGGTTAAGCCCCAGTACTCGGGTTCGGCCCTCATCGGCATCAAGGCCTTTGTGTCCGTCTCCGGGATTATCTATCCCCTGCTCTGCGTGGCTAACACTAACGCCGGCAATTGGCAGATTAACGTGTGGATTCCCCTGATTTTCTCGGTGATCTGTGTGGTGGTTTCCCTGCTTTCAACCTTCGAATACGACGATATGATGAAGCAGACCACCACCACCGCCACGGGTGAGACCACCAATGCCGCCACTGCTGAAATCCAGGCAGCCAAAGATCGGATGCTCACCCCACCCAACAAGCTGGTGAACTTTTTTACTATGTTCTACGGCTTCGTCTGTATGTTTATCATGTACGGGGCCCAGCAGTACACCAAGGCCTTCGGCATTAGCAATTGTGGCCTGAATGAGATGCAGGCTGCCGGGCTGACCTCCATCTACACCGCCGGCTCTATTATTGCCGTAGTCTTTTGGGCAGTGATGATGGGTAAGCTGCGCTGGAACCCCTTAAAGGTGGTCCTGGTGGATTCCATCTTCACCGCTGTGGCCCTAGCCATCGTTCTCCTGGTGAATCAGGTGGCGGTGGTGTACGTCGCCATTGCCCTTCTGGGCTTCTTCGCCGCCGGGGGTGCCCTCCAAACAGGCCTGGGTGTCCGTCAGGAGCTCTGCCCTGGCCCCAAAGGCCGGAACACCGGGATTTACTACACCTGGATGGGCTTAGCCAGCTGCTTTCTCCCCTTCATCGTCTCCTACATGACGGGCAGCATCGGCGAGCAGGCCGCCATCTACACCATGATGGCCCTCCTTCTGGTGGCTGCTGTCGTCGCCATCGGGATGATGGGGTATCTGGTCATCCAGTACAAAAAAATCTTTGGGGACAGTGTTCTTAAAGAAAAATAATTTATCATTAAAAAAGCCATTCCGAGGTCAGATTTTCTGACGGGAAATGGCTTTTTTAAATGGTGCCGAATTATTTTTTCCAGGGTGCGGCGATAATCTTCTCACAGATGCTCTGGATGTCGGTGTCATCGGTATTGACCACCACATCAGCTGCCGCCTCGTACCGGGGTCGACGCTCCTCCATGAGCTTTTCAATATAGGGTATGTTCATATTGCCGTTTAAGAGCGGCCGATCCGTGCTGTCCTTCACTCGCTCGTAGATGGACTCGGGGCTTGCGGTAAGGAGGACGACAGTGCCGCTTTGGCGCATGACCGCTACATTCTCCGGCCGCAGAACCACGCCGCCCCCACAGGAGACCACCTGCTGGCTTTTTTTCTGAAGCTCGATGAGGAGATTACTTTCACAATTCCTAAAGTAGGCTTCTCCATGGGTTGCGAAAATTTCAGGGATGGACATCCCTTCCTTGGCGGCGATTTCCGCATCCATTTCCACCCGATCCATGGCCAACATTTCGCACAGATAGGTGGATACGGTGCTTTTACCCACACCCATGAATCCGATGAGCATGATATTTCCCTGGACCAGGGTTTTACTCTGAATGCGCTTACTGCTCTTCACCATGGCTTCAAAAATATGTTCAATTTCCCCACGGTAGGCATTGTCCGCCAGCTTGGCATCCCAATCCCCCCGCTGACGGGCCTCCTGCTCCGGCTGGAAGATGGGCACCCCATTTTCCCGTTTAAAGGCGATGATTTCTTCAATACACCCCATTCGTTCCTCCAGGGCCGCAATGATCCGGTCATCACAGGCCCCCATCTGCGCTCTGATTTCTTCCAGTTGGTTCATTTTCCATTTCCACCTTTCTCAGATAATTTATCATACGCAAAGAGCGGCCGAATGGCCGCTCAAATTCCTGAAAATCCCTCACTCCTTCTACTTAAAGAACAGCGCATCCACCTCATCCGCCGGCATTTCTTCTCCGGTGTACAAGGTAAAGGCTGCGGCCCCCTGCCAGAGGAGCATCCCGGTACCGCCGATGATGGTTTCCACTCCGGCATCCTTGGCTTCCCGCATCATTCGGGTTTCCTTGGGATTGTACACCGCATCCGCCACCACCAGGTCCTTCCTAAACACCGAGGTGTCGGTAATGGCCGTGGTATCGGTATGGGGTGCCATCCCGGACAGGGTGGCATTGGCCAGAATGTCCGCTGATGCAATTTCCGCTGCCAGCTTGGCGCCATCCTCTAAATCATTGACGGTCACCACACATGCCGGCTTTTCATGCTCAATCTTCTTGGCGGTTTCCTGGGCACGGGTAAAGAAATCATCCTTAATATTGAAGATGGCGATTTCCCGGGCACCGTCCAGGGCACATTGAACCTGGATGGCTGTGGCCGCTCCACCCGCTCCAATCACCACGATTTTTTTACCGGCAATGTCCACCCCGTGTTCTTTAAGGTTCCGGACAAAGCCTTCTCCATCGGTAATATGGCCGGTCAGCTTTCCATCCTCATTAACGATGGTATTGACGGCACCGACGATCCGGGCCGCCGGAGACAGGGCATCCATATACTGCACTACCTCGGTTTTATCCGGCATGGTGACATTAGCCCCCCGCATATTTAAGGTGTGCATGGCATCGATGGCCGCTTTCACCCTTTCCTTGGGGATATCGAAGGCCAGATAGGCGTAATTAATCCCACATTTTTCAAAGCTATAATTGTACATCGCCGGTGAACCGGAATGGCCCACAGGGGAGCCAATGAGGCCTAAAAGCCGGGTGTGTCCATCAATTCGTCGTTCCATTATACATCGTCCTTTCTGCACTGCAGCAACTGCTTTTCCGTCTGATTTTCATTTTATCCATTGTCCCTCTGCTTGTCAACACTTGAACACATTAAAGCAGTATAATTCATAGATTTTATTCATCAATTATGCTATCATTAGTTCTAATAAAGAATGAATGGGAGTCCACAATGAACCTATACCATCTGCGCTATTTTACCACCCTGGCCCGGTATGAGCACTATACCCGGGCGGCGGAGGAGCTGATGATCACCCAGCCCAGCTTAAGCCACGCCATTGCCGCCATGGAAGATGAGCTGGGGGTGAAGCTTTTTGAAAAGGAGGGCCGCAACGTGGTCCTCACTCGCTTCGGCCATATCTTCCTTCAAGATGTGGAACGGGCTCTGGCCGTCCTGGATGGCGCCATTACCACCATGCAGATGGCGGGCTCCGGCTCCGGCACCATTGAGCTAGGCTTCCTGCGAACCCTGGGAACCGAGATGGTCCCCCAGATCATCCGAGGATTCCTGAACCAGAATATTGAAAAAGATATCCAGTTCAGTCTCCACACGGGTATCACCTTTGATCTTTTAACGGACCTGGTCAAGCGTCGGCTGGATATTGTCCTGTGCTCCTACGACGAGCGCTTCCAGGATAAGGTGACTTTCACCCCCGTGGCCACTCAGGAGCTGGTCCTCATCGTCCACAAGGACCACCCCCTGGCGGAGCAGGAATCCGTCAACCTGGTAGACACCCTGATCTACCCCCATATCTTTTTTACCCGAACCAGCGGCCTGCGTCAGGTGGTGGATGGACTCTTTGAGAAAATAAAGGGTGAGCCCAAGGTCGTCTTTGAAGTTGAGGAGGACCAGGTCATCGCCGGATTGGTAGCCCAGAATTTTGGCATTGCTGTGGTCCCCAATATGCCCATTTTAAAATTTATGGATGTGAAGGCCCTTCAGATTACCGCCCCCAGTTGGGAGCGTAACTTCTATCTGGCCTTTATGAAATACCGCTATATGCCCCCAGTGGTGGCGGATTTAAAGGAGTATATCACCGCAGGCGGCCTTCCCGATCTGGTCTAGGCCTTCATAAATCCCTGGGATTCCAAAATGCTTAAAATATTGCGCCCCTCCTGGACCCCGTCGATAATCCGGCGGGCCCGGAGGCTGTCCCCAATATTCACCACCTCCACATCATCGCCATCGAAGTCCTCGTTGAGGGCCTTCAGCAGGGGGGTATTGGCCCGCATGCCCAGGCAGATAAAGCCATAATCAAAGGGCTGCTCCCAGCGCTCTCCGTCCTTTTCCAGGACGAAGGCATCGGCTTTGACTTCAACCAGCTTGGTGCCGGTCAACTTTTCAACGGTGTATTTTTCCATCAACGCATTGGTATCGCTCCGGGAAACGGGGTCCAGATCTTTTCCGATTTCCGACAGCATTTCTACAATGGCTACCCGGGCGCCCCGGGGTGCCATGAATTCCACCACATCCAAACCCACGGCCCCGCCGCCGATAACCACCACCTTTTTATCCGACAAATCCCCGGGATACTCCTCCAGGCGATTGATCATTCCCGTAATGGACTGTACCCGGCTCCCCGGAGTATCCACATGGGTGTACAATCCCTCGATGGGGGGCAGCAGCGGGTTGGAGCCCGTGGCATTGACAATGATATCCGGCTTGAATTGGCGGATGCTCTCGGTGGTGACGGCCTGGCCTGTCATGATGTACAGATTACTCAGCTGAGCCGCCCGATTGATAAGGTAATGGGGAAAATCCGCCAAGCGCTTTTTCGCTGGAATTTGAGAAATGATGGTGGACAGTCCCCCCAGGTTTTCTTCTTTCTCCATAAGGAAGGTGGTACAGCCCACCTCCGCAGCGGTACAAGCCGCCTCTAACCCTGCCGTTCCCCCGCCGATGACCACCACATTACACTGCTTTTCCACGGGGTGCTGCTTATAGTCCTCGGTTTCGTTGACACAGGGATTCACCGTACAGCGAATGGGGCGATTAATGCCGATGCGGTTGCCGGCACAGCCCACATTACAGGAGATACATTTTCGGATAAGATTCTCCTGTCCCCGGGCCACCTTATTAACCCACTGGGGATCGGCAATCAGACCCCGGCCCATACCGATGATATCCGCATCTCCCCGGGCCAGAATTTCCTCGGCTACCTTAGGATTTCGGATATTCCCCATGGTGATACAGGGTTTTTGATACCGATCCTTCACGGCCTTGGCCATGTAGGCGCGCCAGCCATCCTCTAAATAATTGGCATCGATTTGGAATTGAATGGAGCCATTTAAACCACAGGACACGTCGTAGGCATCCACCCAGGGATCGAAGTACTGAATATAATCCAGGGTATCCTCTAAGGTATTGCCTCCTTCCACCAATTCATCGGCGCTGAGACGGACAAAAACAGGGAATCCTGGTCCCACCGCTTCCCGGACGGCTTGACAGACCTCAGTGGTGAAACGGGCCCGGTTTTCGGGGCTTCCACCGTAAATATCGGTACGGGCATTAGTGGTCGGCGATAAAAACTGGCTGAGCAAATAGGAATGCCCGGCGTGGATTTCCACGGCATCGAAGCCCGCGGCCTTGGCCCGGCCAGCGGCCTCGGCATACTTTTTCACAATCCCCTTAATTCCCTCTGCCGTCAAGGGTGTGGGGATCTCTCCCCCGGCTTTTGATGGCACCGCCGAAGCCGAAACGGGCTGCATCTGGGTCCGGGCGGATTGGGCCGAGGCCCCGGCATGGTTGAGCTGGATGGCCACACAGGCCCCCTGGCTATGGAGCTCTTCACAAAGTTTAAAATATCTGGGAATATAATTGTCGTGGTCAATGCGGATCTGGGTAGTGCCATTGGAGCCCAGAGGGTAGTCCACATTGGCGTTCTCCACGATGATCAGTCCGGTTCCCCCGGCGGCCCGCTGTTTATAATAGTTGATATGGAGAAAGCTCATCTCCCCATTTTGTTCTCCGTAGTTCGTCCCCATGGGCATCATCGCCGTGCGGTTGCGCATGACCATGTTCCCGATGGCTATCGGCTTAAATAGATTGGGATAATCTGATTTCATACTTCACACCTCCTCATTGTTAGGTTTATTATACGGTGGGGTTCCCGGTGAAATCCAATGATTAAAAACCCATGGATTCATAGATATTTTTTATAAATTTCAGATAAATACCTTGAACTTGAATCACATCGCAATCCTCACCGCCATCCGCAGCCAATGGAAGCTGGTGTATCCCTTTGAGTGCTATTCTATTTTTACGGGACGATTTGACTTCTTAAATTTCATATGATAGTATAAAAAATACCCGCCGGGGTTTTTATTGTACAGTAGGCCTGTGTTGTACAACACAGGCCTATTCTTTTTTTGGAGGTTACCATGGTGAAATCACATTGCTTTCGGGATTTTGTAAAATATTCATCTTTAAATGTTTTGGGAATGATCGGACTATCCTGCTATATCCTGGCCGATACCTTCTTTGTATCAAAGGGACTGGGAACCAACGGGCTGGCCGCCCTGAATCTGGCCATTCCCATTTACAGCTTTATCCACGGGTGTGGGCTGATGATCGGCATCGGCGGCGGAACGAAATACGCCATCAAAAAAAATCAGGGAGATCAAGATACCACCAATCGGATCTTTACCCATGGGATATATCTTGCCATCCTGTTTTCTGTTTTCTTTGTGTTCATCGGTCTATTCTTTTCCGCCCAGATTGTGACCCTCTTCGGGGCCAATGAGGGTGTCTTTGCCATGACCAAAACCTATACCCAGGTGATTTTACTCTTTTCCCCGGCCTTTTTAATGAACAACGTGCTTTTATGCTTTGTCCGTAACGATGGGGCCCCCCAGCTTGCCATGGCCGCCATGATTGGCGGCAGCCTGTCCAATATCCTTTTAGATTATGTGTTTATTTTTCCATTTCACATGGGTATTTTCGGCGCGGTGTTTGCAACGGGCCTTGCCCCGATCATCAGCATGGTTATTTTATCGCCCCATTTCATCAAAAAAAGAAATCATTTCCACTTTGCAAAATGCCAATGGAATGGCATCACCCTGGGTGGTATCCTTTCAAGTGGGGCCCCTTCCCTGATTACGGAGCTGTCCTCGGGTATCGTCATCATCGTGCTGAACACCATCATCCTTTCCCTCCAGGGAAACACCGGGGTGGCTGCCTACGGGGTTATTGCCAATCTCTCCCTGGTGGTCATTGCCATCTACACAGGGATTGCCCAGGGCATCCAACCCATCCTCAGCAGTCATTTCGGGGCAAAAAATACAAAAAATGTCAGGAGCATTTTAAAATATGCCCTGACTACCATGGTGATTTTATCTGGAATTATTTATACGGCGGTGTTTTTCGGTGCGCCCGCCATCGCAGCGGTCTTTAACAATGAGCACAACCCCTTATTGCAGGCCATTGCCATCCATGGATTAAGGCTGTACTTTATCGCCTGTCCCTTTGTGGGCTTCAATATCATCCTTTCCGTGTACTTCACCTCCACGGAATACCCCCGCCCAGCCCATATCATCTCACTTTTGCGGGGGTTCATCCTGATTATCCCCATGGCCTTCATTCTATCACGGGTTGCTGGAATGACCGGGGTATGGTGTGCCTTTCCAGCAACGGAGTGGATGGTTGCCATGGTTGGGATTGTCTTTTATGTTCTTCGGTATGGCAGCTCTAAACCGTCCTTGTAAGGGGCTATTCTATTCCTTCTCTCCCCGTTTAAAGGGCTGCCAATTGGACAGGATCAGGTTGAGGAGAATCCCTACCACCAGACCCCAGGTGGAGCCCTTTAGGGCCAGAACCGCCGCCATGATCCCCGCGATGCTCTTGTCCAGGTTGGAGTGACAATAATCCATTCCGATCCGGGCACAGACAAAGGCCTGGAACAGCAAGGTGAGGGATGCCCCCACCGGGAATACTGGCCGCATAAAGGCTACCACCGGTATGAGGATCACGCTGATAAAGGTTCCGATACGGAAAGAGCTCATGCCACCGATGAGGGATTTCATGGCCGCCTTACCCTCGCCGTAGCGAATGGCCACGGAAACCGTCATTCCCGCCCATAATGGCCCGGACAACGGCGGGAAGGGGGCGATAATCCCCAGAATGATATTGCGAAGGCCCAGGATCAGGTTGGACCGGCTGGAATTAAAATCCACGATCTCATCCCCACGGAGGGATTTGGCTTCATCCACCAGGGATTCGGTGGTGACAAAATCCCCAAAGGAAATAACGTAGGCCACCAGTGCCAGGGGCAGGGCCGAAAGCCACATGGATAGGGGTGGGATCCCCACATGAAAGATGCTGACGGTGTTCAGTATCCCCTGGATATCCGGAATCTTAATCACCGTCCCGATTTCCAGGGTTGGCATGGCCAGCTCACCCACGGCTACCCCAACGCCCATGGCCACCAAATAGGGAAAGAGATTCCCGTAGCGGGCAATAACGTCCAACACCTTGCTGTCCTTCCGCTTCTCCCGGTAGGTATCGGAAAAGCTGATGACCGCCAGAAGGGTAAAGCCTGCCAGCACCGCAATGGGGTACAGCATCAGCTGACCCCCATCCCCCAGCTGGCTAGTCATCACCGTAAAGGGGGTGGCCAAAAGAATTCCCCCTTTGATGGAGGTTGGGACCCGCCGCACAAAGGCGTCCGCCAGCCGGGTAACCCCCATAAAGATGAAGATTACCCCCAGGGTAATCTGTAGGGCAATGAGGGCCTGGATGCGCTGGGGCCCCATTTCGTACTGGGTTAAAAAAGCCAGGGTTAAGGGCAGGGTCGGGGTAATCCACCCGGGAATCACCGGGTCCCCCAACAGGGCGTGGAGCAAATATAGGGCGGTTTCAATAATGACACAGCTCCAGGCCAATTCGTAGGGCAGCCCCAGGTATTCCGTCATATAGGGCACAGCGCTAAGGGCCGTCGTCCCGATGATCAGCCCCTGAAAAAGCTCCACAAACTCCAAACGATAATGGATTCCCGGAATCCTGATTTTAAAGGGCCCACAGGGAATATAGGGTAACTCCACACCAATCTCTGTCTTCATCATGCTTCTTCTATCCTCTCTATTTGCCCGATTTGTTATTTTTTTAACATTCCAGGGTCAACGTCCCCAATAGTATAACGCGTAAAAATAACCCCAGGCGTATGCTCTGAGGTCATTCTACAGGATTTTTTTACTGATGTCTAATCAATGCTTTCTATGGAAACCATGCGTGTTTTCTATCAATTAAACAGCTTGTCTAACACGGCTTTGCCCAATCGGCGCTCTGGTCCCCGGTAGGGATAGCACTGCATGGCGATGTGGGGGTTGTAATTCACCTCAATGATGGCATGGGGGGATTCCGGGTCCTGGTAATCGGCAATGATTAAATCCACCCCACAGATAAAGGCATCGAAGACCGCAGCGGCCCGTACCGCCAAGTCCTTAAAGACCTGGGGCATGACATCCGTATAATCGATGGAATCCCCACCGGTGGAGATATTGGAATTCCCCCGAAGGGTCACCCGCTCGTTTTCCGTGGGCACAGAGTCTGGGGTCATTCCCTGGGCCTTTAAGAACCCCAGGGCCGCCTCATCGAGAATAATCTTATTCAGGGGTTTTTCGTGATCGTCCCCCCGCCGGGGGTCCTTGTTCTTACTGTCCACCAGCTCACGGATGGTGGAGATGCCATTGCCTACCACGTTGGCTGCCCGGCGATGGAGGACCGCCAGGGTTTCCCCCTCCAGCACCAGGAAGCGGAATTCCTTTCCCGGGACAAAATCCTCTAAGAGAATGACGCTATCGAAGGTAAAGGCCAGGCGGACCGCTGCCTCCAGTTCGCCCATCTCCGCCGGATGATCGATAACGGTAATCCCTAAGCCAAAATTAGTGGATTTCGGCTTGACCACCAGGGTTTTTCCCACCCATTGGGGCAGGCATCCCCCCAGGGGCTCATCCCTTTGGATTTCGATACCCGCGGGCACCGGAATCCCCGCCTGGGCCATGAGATCCTTGCTCACCGCCTTATTCTCCATCAAAAGGGGGGTGATGTAGTTATCCTTACTGGTTTTAGTGGCCTGCTGGACAAATTCCCGGCGGCCATCCTTTCGAAGCTCGATGAGGTTCTCCCCCCGATCTAAAACCGTCACGGCGATCCCAGCCTCTATGGCCTCCCGCATGATAATCTGAGTGGACAGCTCCATATCCTCATAGCCCGGAAGTCCGAAGCTTTTCTTTTCTGTTGTCATGATGAACTCCTTTCTTATGCAATGAATCCCATGAGTGCCTCGGCGGCCAGCACTGCCACACAGGCCAGTACGGCCACCGTCACCAGCCCCTTGCCCTTTATGGCTAAAAATACCGCCACAACAAGGCCCACGGTGGCCGAAGCCACACTGCCTGTGGAGTAAAAAACGGCCGGGAAGGTCATGGCACCCAGCACAGCATAGGGAATATAATATAAAAATGAACGCACAAAGGTACTTTTGATCTCTTTACGAAAAAGCACCAGGGGCAGTACCCGGATGGCGTAGGTCACCCCGGCCATCACGGCGATATAGGCTAAAATCAACCCTGTATCCATCACACGGCCTCCCCTTCTTCTGCCGGACACCCCTCATCCACAGGGTGGAGGAGTGCCCCCACTGCCGATGCCGCCACCGCACAGATAATGATGACGAAGCCGCTGCCCACCTGGTTAAGCATCGGGACAAAGGCAAAGGCACAGCTTAGGGCAATGGCCACCAGGAGCACCGTCCGAATGGCACTGTCTTCTGTAGCCGGAGGAATGATGATGGCTAAAAACATCCCATAAATGGCAATCCCCATAGCGCTGCGGATAAACGCCGGCAGCAGGGTACTGGCCACCGCACCGATGAGGGTCCCCAGGGCCCAGCCGATATAGGGCATCACCATTAACCCAAACATATACCGGGCCCCCAGGGTCCCCGGCTGGCCACTGCTCACCGCAAAAATCTCATCGGTGTTGCCAAAGGCGATTAGGCATCGCTGGAGGAGAGTCACCTTCTTATCCAGCTTCTGGGACCAGGATAGGGACATCAGGGCGTAGCGTAGGTTGATAATCAGCTGGGTCAGGGCCATTTCAAAAAGGCTCCCCTGGCCCACCATGAGGGCCAGACCCGCAAACTGCCCCGCAGAGGTCAGGTTCGTCATGGAGATGAGCACCGCCGACCAAACCGGCAGACCGTCCGTGACGGCCATTAACCCAAAGGTAATGGAGACGGAGAGATATCCTAACCCGATGGGGATGCCGTCCTTCAGCCCCTCGGTGAATCGATTATGACAGATTTGTTCTTCCACGATTTCTTTTTCCCTCAATTCTATTATGTCTCTTAAAACTTAAATAATGCCCTGCAATTCTGACTGGTCTGCTCTGCCACTGCGTCTACGGAAATCCCCTTGATCTCCGCCACCTTCTTAGCCACATAGGCCACATAGGCCGGCTCGTTGCGCTTTCCTCTCAAGGGCTCCGGGGTCAGGTAGGGGCTGTCCGTCTCAATGAGAAGACGGTCCAGGGGGGCGTAAGCCACCACATCCGGCGTCTTCCGGCTGTTTTTAAAGGTTAGGGGGCCCCCGATGGAAAGGTACAGGCCCATGTCTAAAAGCTGTCTGGCCATCTCCACGCTGCCGCTGTAGCTGTGGAATACCCCGCCGGCCTCTGGCTGAAGGCAGCTTCTCACCATATCCAGGGTATCCCCGTGGGCATCCCGGTCATGGACGATAATGGGCATGGCCAGGGTGTTGGCCAAATCGATCTGGGCTTCAAACACCTTCTTCTGCACCTCCCGGGGAGCCCCATCGTCATAATAATAATCCAATCCAATCTCACCGATGGCCAGGGTCTTTTCCAGGGCACACCAGTCCCTTAACATGGGGATGTGGATACTCTCTACAAAGTCAGAACAATCTGATGGATGAAAGCCCACTCCGGCATAAACCTCGGGGTATTCCTGGCTCAGGGCCACCGCCAGCTGGCTGGTGGGAACATTACATCCTGGATTCAGGATAAAACCCACCCCCGCTTCCCGGGCATTCCCGATAATGGATTCCACCTCATGTTCAAAACGCGCATCATCCAGATGGGCGTGGCTATCTGATAACATCATTTTTTTCTCCTCAATGATCATTTATTTTATTTTATCATAAACCCTTCTCCTGGACCATGTCGGTTTTCATTGTCCTTTGACCTTTTTTATATTATACTAATGGCATTGGAAAAGTTGGTCAACAGAGATTAGAAGAGGTGAAAATTTTGGAATCACGGAATACTTTGTCAAGAAACGGATTGATGACAGGGCTTTGTTTCTTACTTGGCGATGTGCTCATCGCCTTCGTCTGCCTTGGATTCGTCAATTATTTGGGAATGCCATCTTTTGTGGCAACCTTCCTGCGCCATTGCTGGGCTTTTTTCCTTTTGGGGGGCTTTGCCCTCATTCTGGTGGGGGTCCTGGCCTTTAAGCAATATGAACTCATTCGCTGTTCTCTTTTTGAGGGCGTGCTTCTCATGCTTTTGGGGATATGGTTCGGCTTTTCCCGGGTGTATTTAATTTATCAGACCCCCAATACCGGTACGGCCCTTCTTTTCGGACTGGCCAGTGGCCTGCTCATTGCCTTTATGGTCCTGATTCATATCGATATGCTTTGGCGGGCCCCCATTAAACGGCTATTGACCACGGATAAACACACCAAAAAGAAGGTCCCTCCATCCAAGAGGCCTGCGTCGGTCCAAAAGCGCCAGCCGAAACCGCTGCACCCCCGGCAAAAGACGCCAAGCCCTGTGCCGTCTACCCCTAAGTCCGGCCCCAAACCCACTGCCTCACCCCAAAAATCCCGTACCGCTAAGGCAGCAGCAACCCCAAAGATGGATGCCACCCAGTCCCCGCGCACAGCCTCTGAAGCCATGCGCCAAGCTAACCGTTCCTCCCGGCCCACCCAAACCCGCAGGCCCATCCCCCGTGGACCAGAGGTAATCCCGCCTTCTAAAAAACAACGGCCTGAAAATTAATTGCAAATTTTTTGACCTTTTCCCAAAAAAAGCTTGCAATAATATTTTTCCCTGTTATAATATATCAGGTAAGGCAATCACGCCTCACAAAATGCGTGCCAATAGCTCAGCTGGATAGAGCGTTCGGCTACGAACCGAAAGGTCGGGGGTTCGAATCCCTCTTGGCACGCCATATTAAAGACTTTAACAGACTCCGGTCTGTTTTTTTATTTAACTAATCGTAATCCTGCCATATTTTTGCCAATGGTGTTTCTATCATCTGCATCAATACTTCGATAAAAATCATCAGTCGCATCTGCCACAGCATCTTTTAAATCATCTAAAATATGAACATACGTATCTATCGTGGTATTCACATTTCGATGCCCCAACAGTTTGCTGACGGTCAATACATCTCCCCCTTGTTCAAACTGTCTTGTTGCATATGTATACTGGAGATCGTGGAAGCACTTATTCATCGAATTTCCCTGCCAATTTATGCCCATTTTTTCATAAATTTTTTTAACCACTTTGTTAATATTATTTGCATCTAAATGTGTTGCAATTGACGTACAAAGACTAATGTACCTCCATTTTATACACACCCATAATCTGAAAATATCATCTTCTGCTCATGTCGATGCTACAATAATATTCTTTTAGTGATTGAGACATTTTATTTTGCCTAATTTGATAATTCTTAGTGGCTACAGTATGACCATCATATAGCCCAGTGTATTCATCTTTCGTATATGAAAAACTCTTATTGAATACGATCCTCTAACCGATAAAATCCACATCATTCCAGGTTAGTGCTAGAAGCTCCCCTGATCGATAACCACCATCTGTTGCCGTTCCAAAAATGATACAATGTAACGAATAACCTTTTAACGATGCACCCGCCAATGCTTTAGTGGGTGCATAATTTAACGATGCCGTGTTCAAATGAACACGGCTGTAACGATTGGGTGCATTTGAACACGGACACTCTTATGGGCACAACTAGCTATCTATTTCTTTTTAGTTCCTGCTTGAAAAGTGTAGTCATCTTTTCTTTCCCCTTTTTAGTACCAATATCATTAATACTCATATCACCTTTAAATACAAGTTCCATTATGCCTATGTATGCTTCGCCAAGTGCCGCAGTAATTACGCCTGCTGTCCCTGCGGAAATTGCACCACCTGCAACGGTACCAACTCCCGGTATAAACTTCAATAAATTTGTCACTACTGTTTTCCCCAGAAGGGTTGCTCCACCTGCGCCAATAGTTGATGATAACAAAGTCGTGATGATACTTTTGTTAACATCAAATCCAAATATCACTGTTATGGTCGCAATCATTCCAAGCTGCGTAGGTATTAATAATGCACAGTCGGAGAACGGAATAGGTGCAGCTCCTTCACCTGCCGCTGCAAGCGATGCTGTTGCTACCGCCGCCTGTGCATGACGCTTTTTTTCTTCTAAACTCGCAATCTGAACATTTTGGAGCGTATTCATTAGTTCCTCCGGCAAAGCCTCTCCCATAACTTTGATTAACACATCCAACCCATAAGCCTTTGCCGTTCCCAAGTCTTCTATTTTGATATTGTCAATAATAGTTGACAGATTTCCCTCAAGGATTCAGCGACCTTATGCAACATCCTGTAAGGACTGGTAATATTGCTGCCTCTTTATTATAGGTGGCACTCCACCAATCGATGAGCAGATTCTTCTGTTATTCCAGTAGCTCATGAAATATCTCCAGATTAAGACCTTCAATTCTTCGATGGTCATTTTTTCGGTATCATAGCGGTCATACAACAGTTCGGATTTCATCCGTGCCCACATACTTTCACATCTGGCGTTATCGTGGCAACGACCACCAGCCCTGTTCATGCTCTGCCTGACGTGAAATTTTTTGAGTGCTTTGCGATAGCAGTTACTGGTGTATTG
>NZ_FNRK01000061.1 GCF_900107815.1 Eubacterium aggregans | reverse complement strand
TGAGTATTCCAATGTAATTGTGCGCCATTTCCGATAATCCAGAGCAGGTGTTTCCAATATTTCACAGCACCCTTTTCCGGAGCCAGTGCAGTTGCGTTATAATTGTTTTATACACGAGCAATTGTGTAAATACAATGATGGAGGTCGATAATTATGGTGAATTATCGAGAAATAATCCGGCTGAAAAGTCAGGATTACAGTAATACACGTGTTGCTACCAGCACGGGGAGCTCACGTAACACGGTTGCCGAAGTCTGGCAGCTGACACAGGATAAAGACCTTAAATGGCCGATTCCGGATGAACTGACCAATCCGGATCTGCAGGCCATTCTCTATCTGGATCGTGCCTGTACCAATGGCAGGAAACTTCCTGACTTTGAAACCATTCACAATGAACTGGCAAAACCCAGTGTCACGCTTTCTCTGCTTTGGGCGGAGTACTGCGAGCAGTGCCGAAATGAGCAGGTCATTCCTTATCAGCATTCTCAGTTTAACGACAAGTATCATGCTTATGCCGCATCCAAGAAAGCGACGCTGCGCATTAAACGCAAGCCCGGTGAACTCACCGAAGTGGACTGGGCGGGAAAAACGCTTACGGTCATTGATGAAGCAATGGGCGAACCGGTGACGGCCTATGTTTTTGTTGCCTGTCTGCCGTGCAGCCTTTACAGCTACGCCGAAGCCTTTCCGGATATGAAATCCCCCCACTGGATTGAAGCACATGTTCATGCCTACCGTTACTTTAACGGTGTAACCCGGATTGTTGTGCCGGACAATCTGAAAACCGGGGTCATTAAGAATACCCGCACGGAGTTGATTTTAAACCGTTCTTACTATGAAATGGCGGAATATTATGGCACCGCCATTATTCCGGCCCGACCTTACTCACCCAAGGATAAACCAAATGCTGAAGGAACAGTCGGTGTGATTTCGACATGGATTATTGCGGCCCTCCGCAATCGTCAGTTCTTTTCCTTTATCGAGCTCAATGCTGCCATTCAGGAAAAGCTGACGGAATTCAATAAGAAACCATTCCAGAAAAAGAAAGGCAGCCGGTTCTCCGCATTTGAAGAAGAAGAAAAATCCTTCCTCATGCCTTTACCTGCTGCCCCGTATGAAACGGCTGTCTGGTCAACTGCCACCATCCAACCCGATTATCTCATAACTGCCGGGAATTGCAAGTACTCTGTTCCATATGAATTTATCGGTAAAAAGGTCGATGTTCGGGTTACCGAAAAGTG
>NZ_FNRK01000064.1 GCF_900107815.1 Eubacterium aggregans | reverse complement strand
CGAGGCACTCCTTCTCCCGAAGTTACGGAGTCATTTTGCCGAGTTCCTTAACAACACTTCTCCCGCTCATCTTAGGATTCTCTCCTCGCCTACCTGTGTCGGTTTACGGTACGGGTAGCATGATACTTGATAGAAGCTTTTCTTGACAGTGTGAGTGCGGCGACTTCCCTACTTGTTTTTCGTTCCCCATCACAGCCCAGCCTTATGACCAAGGGGATTTGCCTCCTCGATCAGCCTCACTGCTTGGCCCGGGTCTACCATCGCCCGGGTTCGCTTGCCCTTCTGTGTCACTCCTTCTCTTATAGCGCATCACGCTAGTACTGGAATTTCAACCAGTTGTCCATCGCCTACGCCTTCCGGCCTCGGCTTAGGCCCCGACTTACCCTGAGCGGACGAGCCTTCCTCAGGAAACCTTGGGCTTTCGATGGTGAAGATTCTCACTTCACTTTCGCTACTCATGCCAACATTCTCTCTTCCCTGCAGTCCACCACACCTTACAATGCAGCTTCGCTCCACAGGGATTGCTCCCCTACCACTATGGTAGTTACCATAATCCATCGCTTCGGTGCCTGATTTGAGCCCCGTTCATTTTCGGCGCACCACCACTCGACCAGTGAGCTATTACGCACTCTTTAAATGTATGGCTGCTTCTAAGCCAACATCCTGGTTGTTTGTGCAGTGACACATCCTTTCCCACTTAATCAGTACTTGGGGACCTTAGCGGATGGTCTGGGCTGTTTCCCTTTCGACTATGAGACTTATCTCACACAGTCTGACTGCCTTGCATGACTAGCCGGCATTCGGAGTTTGATATGGTTCGGTAGACTTTTAGCCCCCTACCCAATTCAGTGCTCTACCTCCGGTAGTCTTCGCAAAACGCTAGCCCTAAAGCTATTTCGGGGAGAACCAGCTATCTCCGTGTTCGATTGGAATTTCACCCCTATCCACAAGTCATCCAAGCCTTTTTCAACAGACACTGGTTCGGTCCTCCACCTGGTTTTACCCAGGCTTCAACCTGCTCATGGATAGATCACACGGTTTCGGGTCTACAGCATGCAACTATT
>NZ_FNRK01000037.1 GCF_900107815.1 Eubacterium aggregans | reverse complement strand
GGATCGTGGGTCGCAATTTACAAGCACAGCCTTCCGAACCGCATTGGCTGCAAAGGGCGCAATCCAAAGTATGAGCAGTGTTGGTCGATGCTATGATAACGCCCGGATGGAGAGCTTTTTCGCAACGCTCAAGAAAGAAAAACTTTATCGTATTGATACGATGAAGATGACCCAGGAGATGGTCAAGACGATTATCTTTAGATATATCCAATACTATAATCATCGTCGGATTTACAGCACCAACGATGGTCTCCCGCCGCTCTCTAAGCGGGCACTTTACCACTGTACTGTTGCTGCATAATTCTCCTTGCCGATGGGACTAAACTTTTATTGACAATTCCAGATCATATTGTCTATTCTTTGCCATTTTTTCGTCTCCTCCTGACTCTTTGATTAGCTTAAATCCTTGTGAATCAGTTGTCAACTAAAACTATACAATATCAATCTCAATTATGGAGGTGCATTTATTGTGTCTAATAAAATAAAAGAACGAGAAATCCAAATTGAAAGACTACAGAATAACCTGTCGCCCATCAGGAAGATTGCCGGGTGGACGGCAGAAGTGTTAGGGGACAAAATTGGTGTTACCAAGCAAACCATCAGCAACCTTGAAAACAAGAAAACGCCAATGAACTTTACTCAATATATTGCAATCCGTTCAGTCCTCGATTATGAGATTTCAAACAATAAGGAAAATGAAGTTCTCCCGAAGGTTGTAGCGCTTCTATTAGATTGCGATGATGAACTGGATGAGGCCGATTATTCAAAGGTTCAGGATGTTGTTGGAACGGTAGCAGCAACAGCGGCAGGTGGTACATCAACAGATAAACTTGATACAGTTTTCGATGTGCTTATAAAAACACTTCCATTTGTAGTTCCGATTATTGGAACGATAATTGGAACATCGGCCAATTGGTCTAAAAAGCTATTCAAATAAAATGAGAGGTACTTAAATGGCAGGAAATGTGGGACACCCTTTTTTCGGAAATCAATATGTTAGCAGCAGCTATACAGGCGGCTATCATTATGATTGGACACCAAATTCAAACGTAACAGAGGCCTCTAATCTTTCGGTCAGAACAGTATCCGATAACACTAAGATCCTTTCATCAAATGCTGCACTTCCCCAAAGCGCAAACAAGATTCTAACAAGATCACCTAAAATCGAAGTGAACGGAAATGGTGCAATGATTGCAATAGTTGTCGTTTCAGCAGTTGCTGCAATTGGAACAGGTGTATACTTCCTATACAAGCAAATAAGCAAAAAGCGAAAATCAAAAGAAGAAGTGTTTCAATCTATAAAATTAGAAAATGTTGGTACTTGTAAAAACTGCAGTGAACCTCTAATCGGCTCTGAGTATGTTGATGAAAACACATCAGACTCGCATACTGCATACATAATATGCAAGAAATGCGGTGAGAAGAATTATGCTTGGTACACTGACGGTGATGATGTTCAGGAACTTAGCGAATAATAAAATACTTAGAAGGAGAAATCTTATGAAAAAGCAACCTACCATTTACACCGACAATAGTGACTTATACGATGCTGATAAGGCTGTAAAAGATTTCGTAGAAGTTCACAAGGGCAAACTTAGCGAAGAAAATAGTGATGCACTTGGTGACTTATTAGACCGCAGAGCAGCGGCCATTTCAAATGTCCTTGGTGTTAAAGTAAGTTCGGTCGTTGACCACAAAAAGAAATAAACAACTTTCGCACGGCTCGCCAATCGGCGGGCTGTTTTTTTGTAGTAACAGTATCTTTTAACGATTACAAGGCAAATCGTTAAAAGATGCACACCCCAGAGGTCTAATCGTTAAAAATAAGCACTTGGCAGCCACAAGTTCGTGTCAAGTATCCTCCGAAAACGGCTACTCTAAAACACCAACTATTGCTACAAGGCAAAAAGCACGAAGCCCGAAAGCAGCGTAAATCAAGCACTTTCGGGCAAACAAAAAACCACCTGCTGACAAAATTCCTTTTATCAATAGATGGTATTTGATTTGGCAAAGGCACTAACTATTGATAAAATGCACCGCTCAAATCAAATCGTTAAAATTTGCACCGCTTTTGCACACCCCCCCGTTTTAGAGGTTACCGATGTATGTTACACACCGTCCATATACTTCAGTCAATGACTACCTTTGAGATATTTGTACTCATTGAATCATTCATGAACAAGTAATAGTCGCGGAAGTATTCAATTTCAAAAAGCAACGCAAACTGATTACGGAAAACTAAAGCCACATCCAAATTAGCCTTTTATTTTCATAGCGCTGTTCCACACTGACCGCAAAATCGAGCACCGAGAACAACGCCGGAGCCACATTTCGAGCAGAACTTTATCTGCGGCTCAGCTTGGTATGTCAGCGGCAGATCCTCATTCGGCGCAGCGTCAGACAGAAACAGCCAGTCAATGTCCTCGCCGTCGTTACATAAGCCGATAGCTCCGGCAGGCGATACCACATAAAAGCTGTCCTCATCGATGGGGTCTTCACTATCGCTTGTTTCGGCAAGCACCAGCAAGCCTTTTACATTGTATCTATCATTGGAAGTGGCAAAGCTCCAGCTTGTGCAGCGTGTTGCCGAAAACTCCGCAGCCTCCAGCAGCGTGTCAAATCTCTCCATTATAAAATCCTCCTTATTTAAATAATAGGTTATTACACCGCTTGCAGCGGTCATTTTGTATGGGGTTCATCATGGAGCAGACATTGCAATAGATGATGCGGTCTTTGGATTTATCGTACTTCTCGTATGTACCGAATTTGGGATGAAACCGCACCCTGTCGCCAACCGAGAGATAGTCGTACATATGCCGCCCGCTGTCCTTTTCCACGATGGTTTTTTTCTTGCCCGCATCGGTGTTAATGATCGTGGTATATTCCGTATAGGTTCTGTAATTATCATCTTCGCCGCCCCTATGCTCGCTTTTCTCCTTGCTGTACTTATTGACGACCACACCCTCCCACATTGGTTGCTTGGTTCTTCTCAACGCCAGCAGATTAAAGACCAGCATGACAAGAGCAATACCCATGCCGATGATAATGGATTCTCCAAAGGGGAAATCGTCCATCAGCAGACCGGCGACAGGAAAGCCGATGAGCGGCACGGACACCAATATCCACATACATCCAATGGAGAATTTTTTGTTTTTCTGTGCGGCCGCCAGTATCTCAGGGCAGTTATACCTGTCGGAAAAGCCGACCAGCCCCGCGCCGCTCTGTGGGGGCGAGGGAGTTGCTACATGGTGTGGTTCCATCGGCTCCGACGTTGCCGAATTCACCGCCTTTCCGCAGCCAATACAAAATTCGGCTCCCTCCGGAAGCGTTGCGCCGCAGGCCGTACACACGCCGGGGGCGTTTGTTTGTATTTTCGTGCCGCAGCCTGAACAGAAAGCCATACCCTTCGTAATCTTGTTTCCACAGTTGGGACAAAACATATCCGTATCACTCCTTTGCTCGATAATTTGAAATGCAGCGGGCTTCCTCGCCGCTGGTTTCTTCTTTTTCCCTCGTCTGGCTGTGCGTATGACAAGCAGCAGCAAAAGCAGAGAACCGATAGGGGCGAGAATGTGGTAAATAATCGCGAATTCACCCATCTCATCAAATTCGCTCAGCATGGCGGGCTTGTTGACGTAGGGGAAAAGGTCAAGGTATCGTATGCGCTCGGAGCGTGTTTCGCCCTCATCTAAGCTCGGCCATGCCTCGTCGCTGCTATAGATCACATAACCCCGGTATTCCTTGCCATTTGCTATAAACCAATATCCCTTGGAAACGGTTCGTGAGCGATTTGGCTCCGCATTCGTGTCATCCAGTCTAGATTCGTAGCTGTCCACCGTGCCCATAACGCTGTCGCCCCATATCGCCAGTGCCAGCGTAGAGAGACTTGAATACATGGCAAACAGCAGGACAGTGTAAATCAGGATAAGGATGGGCAGGGGGATGTTTTTATTCGTTTTCTTCTTTGCCATCGGGACGCTCCTTTCATTGTTGTTCGAAGTCACACCTTTCACGCCAGCCTACGCCGAACAGATACAGGAGGGTTAGCAGAAAAAGTGGCGGCAATATGAGCACGGCATAGGAGAGAAGCGGGACGATCAGCAGCACTCCCGCCGCCAGTTGGATAAGACCGAGCGTCCGGCACCAGCGGTGCCGGTAGGGTTTTATCGCAAAAGCCAGGCCCGCGATGGCCGTCACCATTGAAAAGCTGTACGCGATTCCGGCAGCGAAGCAGCCAGCTCCGGCATAGGTATAATCCAGCGCCGCATTGTCAATGAGATTCAAGCACCACAGCAGCATGGGCAGGGCGGCAAGCAGCATCAGCAGGGATGAAATCCGCAGAAGAATCCGTTTCGGTTTACTGTTCATGGGTCTTTTTTTAGTTATATAAGTTTCCGTTGCTTTCATATTATTATCCCATCATTGCCCATCAGCTTACTTTGTAACAGTTGAAATTTGCAGTCGATTGATATTCATCATCTAGGTATGCACTGGATGTGCCAGTCATAAAAATGGTTCCGTTATTCCTTGCAAAGGTGAACCTGTAGGTATAACGAAGCTTATATTCGCCATATGATGTTGACATTGACCCTCTGGCAATGCCCGTTGCAGGATCGTATTGCAACTTCACTGTGTCCATCGTATCATCGATCATAATCCCGTCTCCGTTTTTACGAACTGTGAATGTGTGAGAAAGCGACCCTTCCTCTGAGGAAACGGTTCCTTCATAAGTTCCCACGAGCTCGTCTATGGAAAGCTCGGTGTCGACGAACAGCTTTACTTCACCGGGCGCATATGTAAGCGGCAGGGCGAAGGCAGTATTATCTGCGACCTGATCCTCCCACGTTTTGTAGAACTTAACGCAGGTAGGTGCGCCGAGGGATAGGTAGTTATACAACGTACACTGAAATACAGAGTCCTCGGCGCTGCCCGGCAGCCAAATCCATATTGTCGGGCGCTCGGTGGCGGAGGGAGCGAATGCGGCGGTATAGCCCCTGTATTCCGTTTCGGACAGCGGAATCTCGTTTCCCTTTTCATCTCTCCCGCAGACCTTGACGGTCGTCACCGCGTTCATCTGCTTTTCGAGCGCCAGTATATCCCGAAGGAGCTGCTGCTTTGCGTCGAGGATGCAGCGCTCAAAGACGCACGCGAACAGCTTTCGCAGGCGGTAGCGCAGAACGGCCTTGAGCTCTTCGGTCAATTTCGCACGTTCTTGCGCTGTCGGCTCGCTCCATGCGTCCGCTCGGTGGATATCCTCGGCTATCATCTTGCGCACGTTGGCTTTAAGCCGCCAAAAGGTGTTCGCGTAGTCGTCGAGCATCTTGTCTATCGCGGCGTACATTTTTTGCGGGTCGCTGCGGTATTTTTTATACTCGCGCTCAATGAGCCTTGCCCAGATTTTCGCGTCGTTGACGATTACCGCGTCCGACATCTCCTCGTCAAGCAGCGCTCGCGCGGGCATTTTGGTAGGCTTCCGACAGCAAAGACCCCCGAGAGTGTTGGAGTAGGCGACATATTCCCATGTAAATTCCTGATAGGCGTGTTCGGCGGGGCTGTCATAGCCTTGGTTGTATATATCGGTTATTGTCTGGTCCGCCATGCCCATAAGCCACACGCCGCTTGCGGCAACGGTCAGTGGCGCTGCGCCCAGCGCCGTGCCCGCAGAGCCCAGCCCCAGCTCTATGATGTCGTATTTGTTTTCCGTAAACGCTTGGGTCACCTCGCCTGTCCGATACCACGACATACCGACCTTGAGGGCAGTGAGCCCCGCACCCACCTTTCCGAGGGCATTTGAGAACTCATTCGTGAACGCACTGCCCTTCTCAAGCGCCTTCTCGGTAAAGCTTACCGAGTAATCCGCACCCGAGAGGATGTTGCTGGTCGCTCCAAACGCGTCGAGCGCCGCTTTGATGAGTCCGCTGTCCTCGGGCGAGCCGCTTCGCATCATCGCAAAATACGCCGCCGAATCGCTCTCGCAGTTGTTGATGAGCAAGTCCAGCTTGTTCGGGTCGATTTTCACCTTTGAAAGCGGACCAGAGTTGTAGCCACCGGTGTGCTCAAACAAGCCGAAGGTGGAGAAGTGGTCCGTGTAAAATGTAACCGTTCCCGCCGATTCATCGCGGACCGAATACATCATCTCCCACGCGCCGTTGTTATAATACTGCACGAACGGCCCGCCGGCCGAATCAGCGGTCGGCTCGTAGGGAAGGGTGACCGTCACATACGTGGGGAACTCGGTCGCGTCCCCCAGCGAGAGGTCATAGCAGCGGGCGCTGTAGCCGTTCTCGCCGTCTGCTTTCACGCCCATATCCCGTATTTCCAATGCCCCGTCCTCCAGAAGATTGAACTCGCCGAAGTCCACGCCGATACCCTCCGCTTGCGCCACGGTTTGGTTAGGCCCCACATTTACGATCCATGGCTCGACCGCATAGTCCTCCCGCGTCAGCTGGATGTTGGACAGCCCGGCGGGTACACTGTTCTCAAAGACGTCGGATGTCTCCGCCGCCGGATCGGAGCCATCGCGTCCCTTCACCATAAAACCCGGCCAGCCGTAGAGAGCCACCGCCGCAAGCTGTATGACGAGCAGGACGGAAAGCACGATGCAAAGCGTATTTCGCCCATCGTTTCTTTTCGGTGCAGCGGCGCTCTTTCGTTTTGGCGTCGCAGCGGGCGGGGTGCGTTTTTGAGGCTGTGCCTCGGCTGTTGGCCGTGACTGCGGCACAGGTTTCGGCTGTGCTACGGGAACAGGCTTCGCGGGCGCGTCAAGCACCGCTGCGCCGCATTTGGCGCAGAAGCAAGCGCCGGTATGAAGCTCCTTGCCGCAATTCGTACAATAATTTCCCACGTCCGCACCTCCTTATGGCCGCACCAGCGCCACAAGCGCCGGTATTCCGTCAGGCGTATCCATCGTGCCGATGGCGTATTGTTTTCCGTTTTTCTCATAAAACTGCGTCAGGCGTATTGTTCCCGCGCCGGACGCCCACAGACCGCCGTTTTCCCACTTGCCGCTGAATACGCCGTCCTCCATATCTGTTTCATCGAATCTCTCGCCCTCATTGGCCCAAAAAATCTGATACCAGTCGAGGGTGAGGCTCAGGCTCTCCGCCGTACCCGCAAGGGCGATGTTGAGAAACTCCATAGCGCCTGCGTCGTATTCGTCATTGGGGTCGTAAATGATTATTGCTTTCCAGCCCCCGGTCAGCGGGTCAATATTGTCGATGATATTTGCGTCGGAGGGAACTCCGTCGTAAGCCACGTCCTCCGTATACCAGAGAAAGTCCTCCAAATCAGGGCGTTTCTCGGTGGATAAGCTCGCGCCTGTTTCCTCCGGCGATGGAACACCTCCGCTTTCCGTGGTCGCGGGCGGGGTTTGTTCCTCCGGCGATGGTGTGATAGGCACTGTTTGCTCAGTCCCCGGCGCAGGAGTCCCTTTTGCGTCTACTGACAGCAGGTTGGGCGGTATAGTGAAAACGCCGACGACCAGCATAATTACATTGGCCGCAATAAGAGCGACTATCAAGCCTTTCTTCATTTCATCAGCCCTCCTTGATTCGCTTTATTTCGGACAGGGCAAGTCTTGCCTAATCAATTTTGGTTCCCTTGCCGTAGGTTGTTACTGTTCTCCCTTCTTCAATATCTTCCAAAGTATTGTCGCTTGAAAAACGAACCGTGCCTCCATCGGAAATAAAGCTAACATGGGCAGACAAAGACCAAACATCATTTGCTGCTTCACAAGTCGCCGTAGCGGTGGACGGGTTATATTCATACGGCCCCGGTACAAGCAAAAAAGCGGTGCCAAAATCATCACTTTCTGGCTTAAATACCAATTGCCCTTCATAATACATGAAGGTAAAGTTATAGGTATCGCTCTCATCTTCAAATGTAAATGTCGCAGAATAAGTACCCAAAAGCTCCTCCAACGGCAGTCCGCCAAGTTTCACCTCCGTCACTGGCGCGGAGAGCTTAAAGCCCAGCGTCAGCTCCGGCTCGTCGCTTTCGGGGTCGTCGCCGGGTTTGAACAGTTGCAGTTCCTTGGGACAACCAGCCTGCACATAGCCAAGCAGGGTAAACTTGGTGGAGGCCCCACCTGCGCCCTTCATCGTACCGCTCCAGCTCTCCTTCACCGCGTTTTCGGAAAGCGGGGCGAAGCGCAGGGCGTAGCCGTCATACTGCGACTTCTCGCCATCGGGGACATCTTCCACAATGTTGAAGGTGATTGTTTGGTTAAAGAACGCTTTGACCTCGTTCAACGCGGTCAGATACGCAGCCTCGGCCTTGCGCTGCATATACACGCTGACGGACTGCGTTACCGGGTAGAGGCGTTCATAAAGCTGCGCCTTGTAAGCGCCCACTAAGGTTTCGATTTCCGCTTGGGTCGGGTCGGGAACAGTGACGGAGCCTTTGTTGCTCTTATCCTTAATATCCGTAACGACGGCGGCCTTTTCCATATCGCCCAGCGTCCAGAAATAGCGGGCATAGCGGTCTATCTCCGCTTCAATGGCGGCCTTGGCATCGGCTTCGTTGGGGTTGGCCTCGGTGATATCGATCAGCACCTGTCGCCAATCTTTCAGGCTGCGGGCCTTCCAGCCGTTCCCTCCATCCAGTGTGCCGGAGAATTGGTCGTTGAAATAGACATAGACCTCGTCTATTTTATCCATCTTCATCGCCATGCCCTGCTCAAACAGACTGCTGATGGTGTAGTCGAAGATGAACAGGCCGCTGGCGGCAAGTCCCCACGCGGCGGATTCGGCAGAGGAGAGCGCTAGCATTGCCGTGTCCTTGTACAAGCCGAGGGTGTCGGCGTCGGTTTTTTCCGTGCTCAGCATCACCGCGCCGATCTTCACCGCCGCCGCCACCTTGCCCAGCTTGTTCATCTTTTTGTAGGCTGAATCAGCCAGCGCGGTGTCAAAGGTCGGGCTGCCGAGGGATGCCATGTTCAGGATCGTACCTGTGAGGTCAGTGGCAAAGCCCGCTTCACCGGCTGCTCCGGTTGCGCCGCCCAAAAACCCGTTATAGCCGGTGAGAAGGCGCGCCGCGAGGCCCGCTGCTTCCTCTCCGTCCGCGCCGCCGCCCGCCACGTATTCGCGGAGCGTTTCCATGGCTTCTTGCTGGTCAATGCCGGTAACGTCTGCATAAATGTTGATGATTTTGGCGCTGCGTTGGCCTTCGTTTCTGACATGGAATGCGCCAAAGGTGGATAGATGGTCGGTGTAGATGACCAGTTCCTTCGTGGCTGCGTTCACCTCGAACAGCACATCCTCCCACTCGCCGGTGGTTTCGTTTTTGTACTTTGCCCCCACGCATTTTGCCGGGTCCTGCCCATCCTCGCAGTATGCGGTATCATAGGGGATACGTAAGGTGATGAAATCGGAAAGCTCGGTCATGTCGCCCAGCTTAAAGTCGTAGGCTTCTATCTTGTACCCTTCGTCCTTGTTTTCTTCCACGGGCTGCTTGGCTACGGTCAGTTCCGTTTCACCGTCCAGCACATAATCGCCCAGCTCTACGCTGACGCCGTTTGACAGGGCAACGCCGGTAGCCTCCGGCGAAAGTGTCGCCGCGTCGCTTTTGCCGCCGCCTCCACCGCATCCGGCAAGACTGCCTAAAAGCAGCACCGCCACGAGTAAAATGGATACTATCTTTTTCATGTCAGATTCCTCCCTTTTATTACCAATCACTAATTTCTGCCTGCACGCCTGTTTCGTGCCACAGCTTTTGTGCGGCCTCCACAACCGTCTGTTTGTGAAGCATACCGTGCAGCAGCTCTACCCGAATGGTCTGATCCTTATCGCCAAAGGTCAGGTACATCCGCTCTTTATCAATTTGAACGGCGCTCAGGCGCACGCCATGTACCCCGTCGAGACCCCACCGGTAAATATCACTGCCGATGAGGATACCAAAGGTAGATACTACGGTTTCCTCGGTGTCTTTTTTCATTTGGCGGCTCGGCATGGAGATGAGAGCAGATGGCACCGCAAGGATGCGATTATCCCAAATGAGTGTTGCGTCATAGAGCAGACGACTCTGCCTCAACAATAACAGGAGAGAGATAAGGCTGATCGCTCCAAAGGCGAAAACCGCTTCTAACATAAATGTAGCGCCGAGCCACACCGCCAAACTAATACTGGCCGTGAACAATAAGACATATTCATTGCGTCGTTTGCGGATTAATTTCATTTGCATCATACCTCCCTCCAGTATAAATTTTAGGGAAGGATGCCTCAAAAAGCATCATTCGAAAGGATGAATTTGCAGAAAAAAGCCTCTCATACTTTAGTATGAGAGGCTAGTTAAACCCTGTATTTATATGATCTTATGTATCATTCAACCTTTTGATTTTTCAGCAGGGTGCTGATGAGTTCTGCCCGACTACCGACATCATATTTTGAAAAAATGTTCCTTACATGTGTTTTTACAGTACTCTCACTGATAAACAAAGCCCCGGCAATCTCACGGTTGGATTTGCCGGAAAGGATGAGCTGCAATACCTCCTGCTCCCGGACTGTCAGTGGGTCAAGAGTTTTAATTTGACGAACAATGTCCGTTTGCTGTGACTGACTTATATTGTCATAAGCAGCAAGGTAGGCATGGTTTTTTAGCAGTAAAACAAGCTGGTAGTTCATCGGCGGCAGCATAACCAGTGTAACGCAAACCACAGTAAGGGCAATCACCGCAACCTCCGCACTGGGAAGCCCAATGGATGTTACGGTCATTCCCAAGACGCCTCCGCAAAGCACGCCGAATACATTTGCGGAAAGCCCAATGCCAAAGGTTTGTGCCGGGTTGTCGCTATAATCCAGCATTTCTCCAAGGATGCTCCACCAAAACAGATCGAAAATACCGCAGGCACCGAGCATCAGCGTATCCACAGTCAGATAGTCGGAGGTATTTCGCCCTAACAACATAAAGCTGATGAACGCTCCCATAATCATTGCCATCCCGATATACAAAATTCTGGAACGCTTTGCTTTCATAGGCAGGTTGCGCATAATGGCGAGCGCCACGATATAAGGCACGGCCCAATACCAGCTCACCAGCCCCGTCAGATGCTCAAAAGCGAGGTTGATGACCTGATACATCAGTCCGGAATTAATTGTAATGATAAAGACAAAAAGACACAGCAATATTAGCTGGTTTTTAATGCCGCCATGCGTCTTATTTTTAAATGTTTTGTTCTGCTCATTCTCCTGCTCCAACGGCAGCATCCAAATGAAAACCATACCGATTACAAGACAAAGCACAGAGAGGCCAAGGCCGATAAAGGTTGACCTGTTCATGGTCACCACGTTGACTGCAATCATCAGCAAATTGGAATAAATCAGAACGTCGGCACAGGATTTAATGCGCTCGTTCTTGGGAGTAAAGGCCCTGAGAAAAAATCCCCATGCCGCCACCGCGCAGCCGCTAAAGTATCCGCTGACAATCAGTCCGCCCATCCATAGAGTGGGGAGAGGAAAAAAGAAGGGGACAGTGGCGGCTAAGCATAAGCCCATGCCGCCGAGCATCATGCTTTTGGCGGCCGTCTGTGACTTGACAAACAGGCCGCAGGTAAAAAGCCCCGCGAAATGTGCGATAATTGCAGCCAGTATGTAACGGTCGGCGTCTGTTCCACGCAAATCCAGCAGGCTGTACAGCACCTGCCCCTCAAACTGAAACGACAGAATATAGGCAAAGAGAAATGAAAATCCGGCAACAGAAATCCTGCGGGCGTTTATTGGTTTATGGCCGTTCATGTGATAACCTCCTCTCTTGATTCTTTCATTTTTCTATGCCGGTTCGCATTTCAAATCTCATTTTTTCATCTTTAGTTAACAGAACCTTTTTATATCGCCTGAATTATGGTCCTGGACCTATGTCAATAGATTGGACATAAAAAGTTGAACTTCTTTATGCTGACTGTAACGCTTCCTCCTCCACTTGTTGCGGCGTTTTATATCCCAGTGCACTGTGAATCCTCTGACGATTATACCAGCATTCTATATACTCAAAGATTGCCTTGCGGCATTCTTCAAAGTCTTGGTACGTATGCAGATAGATTTCTTCCTTCTTCAGTACTGAGTGAAAAGATTCAATACATGCATTATCATAAGGATTCCCTTTGCGACTAAATGAATGAACCAACCCATTTTCGTTCATATATTTTTCGAACAAATCACTGGTATATTGGCTGCCCAGATCACTGTGGAGAAGGATACCCTTTGTATCTGTTACGTTTAAGCAGGCATTTTTCACTGCATTTAAGGCCAGATCAGCAGTTATGTTTTTACCGTAAGCGTAACCGATGATTTTGCGGTTATGAAGATCCATAACAGATGCAAGATACGTCCATCCTTCTCGGAGAACATAAATATAGGTAATATCAGTCACCCACTTTTGGTTAATGGTTTCTGCTGTAAAGTCACGATTTAGAATATTCTCTTTAGTATCGGGTACTTTGCCCTGATTTACTTTATAATTATACTTCCTTACGACTAGTGAACGAAGCCCCTGGCGCTGCATATGGCGTTGTACGCGCTTGATACTGCATGGAATTCCTTTTTCAATCAGTTTACGGTGAATCTTAATAGCACCATAAAGCTTTTTGCTTTGTTCAAAGCACGCCTTTACTTCTTCTGAGAATCTTTGATATTCCTGCTCTTTATTTGAAGGACTATGAACCAGAGCCTCGTAATAAGTGCTTCTTGCGAATTTCAAGGCTTTACACATCTGTTTGACCGTATAATTCTCCAGGTTATTTTGGATGAAGAACACGTATTCTGTTATCGTTCTTTTGCGAATATGGCTGTAGCTTTTTGGAATTGTCAATAAAAGTTTAGTCCCATCGGCAAGGAGAATTATGCAGCAACAGTACAGTGGTAAAGTGCCCGCTTAGAGAGCGGCGGGAGACCATCGTTGGTGCTGTAAATCCGACGATGATTATAGTATTGGATATATCTAAAGATAATCGTCTTGACCATCTCCTGGGTCATCTTCATCGTATCAATACGATAAAGTTTTTCTTTCTTGAGCGTTGCGAAAAAGCTCTCCATCCGGGCGTTATCATAGCATCGACCAACACTGCTCATACTTTGGATTGC
>NZ_FNRK01000034.1 GCF_900107815.1 Eubacterium aggregans | reverse complement strand
GCAATTTACAAGCACAGCCTTCCGAACCGCATTGGCTGCAAAGGGCGCAATCCAAAGTATGAGCAGTGTTGGTCGATGCTATGATAACGCCCGGATGGAGAGCTTTTTCGCAACGCTCAAGAAAGAAAAACTTTATCGTATTGATACGATGAAGATGACCCAGGAGATGGTCAAGACGATTATCTTTAGATATATCCAATACTATAATCATCGTCGGATTTACAGCACCAACGATGGTCTCCCGCCGCTCTCTAAGCGGGCACTTTACCACTGTACTGTTGCTGCATAATTCTCCTTGCCGATGGGACTAAACTTTTATTGACAATTCCAGAATGAGTAATAGCTCTTCTGTCTGAGGGGTAGCGCTAAAGCGCACGCAAGACAAATGGAATAAATACCTACTCTTCTGTCTGAGCGCCATCACTAAAGCTCCAGCACGCTAAACGGAATGAGTAACAGCTCTTCATTACAACATTATGAAAAACAAGTCCGAAATTTACTATTCACAGCCCAATCATTACGATAAACTAAGACCATAGTAAAGCTGACAAAGACGTCTGATGAATTCCATCAGAGGTCTATTTTTTTGAATTAAAATCGAGGAGGATCACATAATGGAACGAACAAACTATGCATCAGGAGCACCGCTGGAAGAAAAGGTCGGGTATTCTCGAATGGTCAAGGTCGGTCAGCTCATCATGGTCGGGGGCACCACTTCGGTACAGCCCGACGGCACCGTCTACGGCGAAGGCGACACCTACGCCCAGGCCCACTACATCTTTGACAAGCAGGTCAAGCTGCTGGAACAGGCCGGCGCCACCGCAGCCGATGTGGTATCCGTCAAGGCTTATCTCACCGACATGACCACATCTGCGGAAGTCAGCAAGGCCTACAGCGAATTCTTTCACGATGTCCGGCCCCTGTGTACCTTCGTGGGTACCTCAGCCCTTAATCGAGTGACCCAGCTCTGCGAAATCGAGCTGATGGCCATCTTAGCGGATTAGGGAAAGGATGGAAGCCATGAACCGAATTGCAAATCATCCCATCCTGGGAGAACCGGAGGCCCGGCGTCGGGTGACCTTCTCCTTTAATGGAAAGGCCATGGAGGGCTACGAAGGCGAACCCATCGCCATGGCTCTAAAGGCGGCGGGGGTCGTCATTCATCGCTACACCGCCAAGCGCCATGAGCCCCGGGGAATCTTCTGTGCCATTGGGCGCTGTACCGACTGCGTCATGGTAGTGGATGGGGTCCCCAATATCCGCACCTGCGTCACGCCCCTGGCAGAGGGCATGGATGTCCGCACCCAGGATGGCTGTGTGGCCAAGGAGACAGGAGGTCTGGCATGAAGCGATATGATCTCATTGTCATTGGGGCCGGTCCCTCCGGCTTATCCGCCGCCATCGAAGGGGCGAAGCGAGGGCTATCCGTTGCGGTGTTTGACGAGAACAGCCGCCCCGGCGGACAGCTCTTTAAGCAAATCCATAAGTTCTTCGGCTCCAAGGAGCACCATGCCAAGATCCGGGGCATCGACATCGGTGAGGCATTGCTCAAGGAAGCCGCTGAGGCTGGCGTCACCGTGTATCTGGACGCCACCGTGACGGGCATGTACCTGGATAAGGAAATCCTGGTACGTCAGCAGGAGGGCATGGTCCACTACAAGGCCAATGCCATCATCGTCGCCACGGGGGCGGCGGAGAACATGGTGCCCTTTGAGGGCTGGACCCTGCCGGGGGTCATCGGGGCTGGTGCGGCCCAGGCCATGATGAATCTCTACGGCATCCGCCCGGGGAATCGGGTGCTGATGCTGGGCAGCGGGAACGTGGGCCTGGTGGTCAGCTTCCAGCTTCTCCAGGCCGGCTGTGAGGTGGTGGCCCTGGTGGATGCCGCTCCCCGCATTGGGGGCTACGGCGTCCATGCGGCCAAGGTGGCCCGGACCGGGGTGCCCTTCTATCTCTCCCATACCATCACCCGGGTGGAGGGTCAGGACCAGGTGACCGGTGTGGTCATCTCCGAGGTGGATGCCTCCTTCGCCCCCATCCCGGGGAGCGAGAAACATCTGGATGCGGATACGGTCTGCATCGCGGTGGGGCTGTCGCCCATGTCCCAGCTCCTGAAAATGGCGGGTTGTGACACGGTGGACGATCCGGCCCGGGGCGGTCAGGTGCCCCTCATCGACGAGGAGGGCCAGACCTCTATCCCAGGGGTATTCGCCGCCGGGGATGTCTCGGGAATCGAGGAAGCCAGCTCCGCCATGATCGAAGGGCGGATGGCTGGTATCTGTGCCGCGGATTATCTGGGCTTCTGTCCTGAGGGTGAGAAGGACGCCGCCATGGTGCAGCTGGAATCCGATCTCGACCAGCTGCGCCAGGGGATGTTCGCCCCGGGGAGTCGGGGGAAGGCCATTACCACCACCGAGGAGGGCATCGCCATCTCCCAGAGTCTGCTGACCAGGGGTTATCTCGCGATAGATGAGGTGGACCGATTCCCGGGGGTGACCCATCAGCCGGGGATCCATCCGGTGATTGAATGCACCCAGAATATTCCCTGTAATCCCTGTCAGGATGCCTGCGTGAAGCATTGTATCGCCATTGGTGAGCGAATCACGGCGCTGCCGGCGGTGGACGAAAAGGCTAAGTGCACGGGCTGCGGCATGTGTGTGGCCTCCTGCTCCGGCCAGGCCATCTTCCTGGTGGATGAGGGCTATGCCCCTGGGATGGCGGCCATTACCCTGCCCTATGAGTTCACTCTGCTGCCTGCGGAAGGGGATGTGGGCGTGGCCCTGGGACGGGATGGTGGGGTGCTGTGCCCCGCCGAGATCGTCAAGGTGCGCACGGCCAAGGCCTTCGACCATACGGCCCTGGTGACCATGGCTGTGCCCTCGGCCTATGTCGACACGGCACGGTTTTATAAGAGCGATGATGCGGCAGTGACCGAAGTGGAAATGGAGGGTTAGCATGGAGGCTCAAAATCGAAATCGGGACATTGGTCCCTTCGTACCTGGCGCGGATGACGATCTGTTGATCTGCCGCTGTGAGGAAATCACCAAGGGTGAGATTCGCCGGGCGGTCCATGATGGCATCTATACCATGACGGAAATGCGGCGCTACCTGCGCAACGGCATGGGCCTCTGCCAGGGGCAGACTTGCGGTCGGCTGGTCAAGGGTATCATGGCCCGGGAGATGGGCGTCTCTCCGGCGTTACTGGAGCCGGGCACCAGCCGGGCGCCCATGCGCCCCGTGGAGATGGCGGTATTAGGCAATGAAATGGAGGCGGCAAAGTGAAAACCAAAGCAGAAATCATCATCGTCGGCGGTGGCATTATCGGTTGCGCCACGGCCTACTATCTGGCCAAGAAGGGCCTGACGGATATCATCGTCCTGGAGGGTAGCGCTAATATTGGCAACGGCGGTTCCTCCCGCAATGGCGGCGGGGTTCGTCAGTCCGGGCGGGATCCCCGGGAGCTGCCCATGGTGATGTGGGGCATCCAGAACCTCTGGCCGGGGCTGTCTGAGGCCCTGGGGGTGGATACGGAGTACACTCAGAAGGGCAACCTGCGCCTGGGCAAGACCGAGGACCATCTGAAGATTCTTCAGGGGCTGACGGATCGGGCCGTGGCCTGCGGGCTGGATGTGCGCATGATCGATGGGGGGGAGGTCCGCCAGATCAATCCCTATCTCTCGGAAGAGGTCATCGGCGCCAGCTGGTGCCCCACGGATGGTCATGCCAATCCCCTGACCACCACCTTGGGCTACTATACCAGGGCCCGGGCCATGGGTGTCACCTTCATCACCGGGGCGCCGGTGACGGCCCTTCGCACGGTGGGGGGCGCCCTGCGCCAGGTCATTACCCCGGATGCGGTCTACGAGGGGGACAAGGTCCTGGTGGCCTCGGGCTACGACAGCCGCCGCATCACGGCGTCGGTGGGCATCGATACCCCCATGCTCCCCCTGAAGATGGAGTGCCTGGTGACCGAGGCTCAGCCCCTGATGTTCGAGCAGATGCTGGGGACGGCGGAGGCGGACTTCTACGGCCATCAGAGCCATCACGGCTCCTTCGTATTCGGCGGCTCCACGGGGATGGAGGATTGTGCCAAGGATGATGGCACCCCCATCTCCACCAGCATCGGCGGGTCCTGCACCTGCCGGGGGATTATGAAATATTTCCCCGCCCTCTCCCAGGCCAAAATCGTGCGGACCTGGGCGGGCTGGATCGACCACTGCGCCGACGGCGTCCCCGTGCTGGGCCCCGTGACGGAAATCCCCGGCCTGTACCTGGCCTGCGCCTTCACCGGCCATGGCTTTGGCATCGGCCCCGCCGCAGCCTACACCCTGGCGGAGATGCTCATGGAGGAAACCACCACCATTGACACCGCGGCCTTCGCCTACGACCGCTTCCAGGCGAAGATTTAAAATGATCACAGTGCATAAAAAATGTAAATCAGGACCGTTTTTTACTAGTCAAAGTCCTTTCAGTATCGTATAATGTATACAAGATAAAAAACACGACGAAGACGTCTGAATTGGAACCCACCAATTCGGGCGTCTTTTTTCGTGTAAGCTAACAGAAGTATGAAGCCGCGACTGAGAAGATTCGTTAAAAGCTTGCTTTTATAAGAATCTTGTCAGTGGTGGATTCACAGGGCGCAGCCATGAACGAGTGCAGGTGCGAAGCACCGGAACGAGTGATACTTCATCCCCCCTCAATCAATACGGAAAGGACTCCCCCCTATGGAACACAGTCACCCCCCCAATCACGCCCTCAACGGCAGCGATCTGCTGATGCCCCGTCAGCCCCTGCTGGTGCTGGACGCCGAAACCTATGAATGGATGGAAATCATGGTGTGCGGCATCTCCCATTGCTACACCTTCGTGGTGAATGACACCATGTTGGACAAGGCCAGGGTGGTCCCCGACGGCTCCGTTGATCTGTTTATCAACTGCCGGCCCCAGGCTGCCAAGGCCCTGTTCTATGGCTCGCCCACCCGGGTGGCGGACATCGGGGAGTACATCGATGATCTGCAGGTGGGGGATGTCATCTTCGGGGTGCGTCTCCTTCCGGGGCAGGCCTGGTGGCCCGGTGGGCTGCCCATGACCGAGCTGACCGACGGCGGCTTAAGCCTGAGGGACTGCGGTATGGGCGACGAGCTGCTGGAGCGCCTGCTGGTCCAGGATACCTTCATCAACCGGGTGAAGGCCTTCATGGCCTACTACATGCCCCGTTACCAGGAGCGCTACATCGACAGCAACCAGACGGCCATCTGCCGCCAGGCGGTGCGGTGCATCACCGAGCATCGGGGGGCCCTGCCCATCGGGGATTTAAGCGAGGCGGTGGGCTACTCCAGCCGATACCTGGGGCGGGTGTTCCAGCAGGGGGTGGGGATGTCGCCGAAGAAGTTCTCGGAGATCATCCGCTTCCAGCAGGTGCTCACCGAGGTGCGCAGCGAACGGCGGCTGTCGGATATTTCCGGGGATCTGGAGTTCTTCGACCAGTCCCATCTGCTCAAGACCTTCAGGAAGTTTGCAGGGATGTCCCCCCAGACCTATAAGAAGGCGCTCATCCAGCGGGGCGGTACCCCCATGGAGCGCATCAATGGCGTTTAACACCCAATCAGCGGTGTTGACATATAAAAATTAAAATGGATTAATCAGGAGGTCCTTATGGAATGTTCAAGAGTTGAAATCATCACCAGCAATGCAAAAATCGAAACCCTTCGGTCGGCCATGGGCAGTTATGGCATCACCGGGATGACCGTTTTCCAGGTCATGGGCTGCGGCGTCCAGTATGGGACACCAGAATATGAATCCGAACAGCGGGCGGAGCCGACCCTGCTGCCCAAGCAGATGGTCATGCTCATTCTGCCCAAGGCAGATGTCCCCGGCTTTCTCAAATTTGTCAGTGAGGAGCTGTACACCGGCCACATCGGCGATGGCAAGATCTTCGTCTCCGATGTGGAGAACGTCATCCGGGTCCGCACCGGGGAAGAGGGCTACGATGCGCTGATCCCCCAGGCCCACTGACCCAGTCCCAGGACTGGCTGTATTCCGTAAAGAAGGTGGATTATGACAGAAAAGAAACTCGGTTTACCCAGTGTGATCGCCACTGGTGTGGGGCTCATCGTGGCCACCAGCTGCCTCCTCTCCCTGGGGATCGGCTCCTCGGCCATCGGTGTGACCTTCATCTGGTCCATGGTCATCGCCTGTATCCTTAACATCCTGTTCGCCCTGTCCGTTTCGGAGCTCAATGCCGTGATGCCCAACTTAACCGGTGGGCTGGCCCAGTACACCCTGGCCTGCATGGGGCCCTTCGTGACCATCGTCGTCATGGTGGGGGGCTACCTGGTGTGCAACACCATGATCGCCAGTGCAGAAACGGCGATGTTCGGCAATACCCTCAACAGCGTTTTCCCCGATGCGGGGATCTCCGGCAGTCTGTACTGCGTGATTCTCCTGGTCATCCTCATTGCCATCAACCTGCGGGGGGGTGGACATGTTCGCCAAGATCCAGAACGTGGTGGCCTACGGTCTGGTGGGCTCCCTGACCATCATGGGGCTTCTGGGCACCATCAAGGCGGCCCCGGGCACTCCGGTGGTCCAGCCCGCTGTGCTCTCCTCCAATTTCTTCGATGTGACCTCCCTGTGTGGGCTGGCCTTCTTCCTCTTCATTGGGTGTGAGTACGTCATCCCCATCGCCAACCAGGTGGATAATCCCAGAAAGAAGGTGCCCCTGGGCATGGTCATCGGCCTGGTGCTCATCCTGGTGATGCAGATCCTCATGGTCATCGGCTTTAAAAACTACACGCCCTGGGCGGAGCTGGGGGAAAGCACTGCCCCTCATGTCCTCTACGGCACCCTGCTGCTGGGGCCTGTGGGCACCTACTGGATGGCCCTGGTCTCGGTGCTGGCGGTGGTGAGCAGTGTCAATACCGTCATTTCCTCCCTGGCCTATATCGCCAAGGGGATGGCCAAAATCGGCCTGCTTCCGGCCTTCTTCATGAAGTCCAACCGCTACGGCGCCCCCTGGATTGGGATTCTCCTCTTCGGCGGCATTATCCTGATCATCAACGCCACGGGGCTGTCCACCTCCGGCTCCCTGTCCTTCCTCATCCTCACCGGGACGGTGTTCTGGATGGCAGCCTACATTATTTCCCACGTCAATGTTCTCATTCTGCGCAAGCGTCTGCCTAAGGCGCCCCGGACCTTTAAGGTACCCGGGGGACCGATTCTGCCTATTCTGGGGAGCATCGGCATCGCCTGGATGATCTGGAACATCGACGGTGATCCGGCGGTTCGCCTGAGTATCTACGGCGTCTGCGGCATTATCATGGCGGTCCTCATGGTTTTCGCCGTGGGCTGGGTCAAGGGTGTCATGAAAAAGCCCCTCTTCAAGCCCTATGCGGTGGAGGAGGTCATGGCCATGGAAAACGAGCTATACCCGGTGTACAACGACCCCAAAACCGGAAAGATGCGTCCGGCTTTGGAATATGAACCAAAATAACACATACTGTACAAAGATCGTTTAAGATAAAAGGAGAATGACAATGAGTTATCCACAGGTTGATTTTCTGTATTTAAATGAAGAAGATATGTTAAAGGCTGGCGTCGACGATGTGGTGGCCTGCACCGACTGCATGGAGGAGCTGCTGAAAATTCTGGATCAGGGGGACTATCGCATGGGCGGCGAGAATGGCAACTCCCACGGCTGCATGGTCACCTTCCCCGAGGAATCCGACTTCCCCAATATGCCCAAGGACGGCCCGGACCGCCGTTTCATGGCCATGCCCGCCTACGTGGGCGGCAAGTTTGACATCGCCGGGATGAAATGGTACGGCTCCAATGTGGACAATCGGGAGAAGGCCCTGCCCCGCTCCATCCTCATGGTCATGCTCAACGACAAGGAAACCGGCGCACCCCTTTCTCTGATGTCGGCCAATCTCTTAAGCTCCTATCGGACCTCCGCCATTCCAGGCGTCGGTGTGAAGAATCTGGCTGTGGAGGACGCCAAGGTCCTGGGAATCGTGGGGCCAGGAGTCATCAACACCACCACCGTGGAGACCTTCGCCAAGCTGCGCCCCACCCTGGACACCCTCAAGATTAAGGGGCGTGGTCAGGCGGCCATCGACCGCTGTATCGCCTATGTGAAGGAAAAATGCCCCCAGTTTACCAATATCATCGTGGTGGATACCTTAGAGGAATGCGTGAGGGATTCAGACATCCTCAGCTTCGCCACCTCCACCGCCATGGGGGATGGCCCCTCCGCCTATCCCCATGTGGAAACCGAGTGGATTAAGCCCGGCGCCCTCTTCTGTGTCCCCGGCGCCGCGGATTTTGACGATGATTTCATCGCCAAGGAAGACACCAAGCTGGTGGTGGATAATATCGCCCTCTACGAAGCCTGGGCAGAGGAATATCCCTATCCCACCTACAACACGGTGTACATCCCAGGGTGCAAATTTATGGACATGGTCCATGACAGCAAGCTTAAGAAGGACCGGATCGAGGATCTTGGGGCCATTCTCAATGGTAAAAAGCCTGGACGAAGGGATGATGACCAAGTTATCATCTATTCCATCGGCGGGATGCCCGTCGAGGATGTGGCTTGGGGGAAGGAAGTCTATGATCGGGCGATGGCCGAAGGCATCGGAAAGAAGCTGAATCTCTGGGATACGCCCTATCTTTATTAAACATTAAAAATAGAATAGCAAATGTCAAGAAATGCCGAAGGGATTAGATTATCAGCCCTTCGGCGTTTTGGCGTTAGAGGGACCTTAAAATGTACTTGAATAAATTACATATCTATTGACAAATCCTCGGAATTGCTTATAATTAAGGTAAGGCAAACAATGGAAGAACGAAATGATTGAAGTATGAAAGTGAGGTTGTTATGCAAATCTTAGATGTGACAGGCGCGAATTTTATGGAAGCCGTCCTGGAAGCGGACCGTCCGGTTTTGGTAGATTTTTGGGCCCTCTGGTGCGGCTATTGCCGCCGCTTGAGCCCCGTCATTGATATTGTGGCGAAGCAGATGGAGGGCAAGGTCGCCGTTGTCAAGGTCAATGTGGATGATGCTCCGGAATTGAAGGAACAATTCGGAGTAAAGATGATCCCCACCCTCATCCTCTTTAAGAACGGCGAACCCGGCCCCTTATCCGAGGCACCGAAATCCAAAGCGGATGTGGATGCTTGGCTTGCGTCCCAGGGAATTTAGGAGGTTGTTATGGCAGAAAAAATTTATGATGTCATCATTATTGGTGGCGGACCAGGTGGATATAGCGCCGCTTTATATTGTGCCAGAGCCTGTATGTCAACCCTAGTCCTTGAAAAGCTTTCGGCAGGTGGACAGATGGCAACAACGAGTCAGGTGGATAATTATCCTGGATTCGAAGACGGCGTAGATGGCTTTGATCTAGGTGAGAAGATGAAATTATCTGCCGAACGCTTCGGGGCTGAAACTGTTTTGGGTGAAGTCCGATTCCTCCAATTGAATGGATCCATTAAAACGGTGGTCAGCAGCGAAGGGACCTTTAAGAGCAAAACCGTCATTGTTGCCACTGGGGCCTCTCCCAGACAAATGGGGGTTGAGGGCGAAGAAGGCCTCATTGGACGAGGGGTTGCTTATTGTGCTACCTGTGATGGGATGTTTTATAAGGATCGCAATGTACTCGTAGTCGGTGGGGGAAACTCTGCTGTCGCCGATGCACTATTCCTCTCTAAAATTTGTAAGAGTGTTACCATCGTCCATCGTCGGGATTCCCTTCGGGCGACCAAGACCTACTTGAGACCCTTAGAACGGGCAGAAAATATCAAAATTTTGTGGGATTCTAAAATTTCCCATATTGATTATGGTGAGGTGGTCAATGGTGCAGAAATTGAAAATATTAAAACTGGGATCAAGAGTTATTTACCCTGTGATGGTATTTTCGTAGCCGTGGGACGCATCCCTAATACGGATTTGGTCAACGGTCAGATTGATTTGGATCCCCAGGGTTACATTGTGGCGGATGAGTCCACAAAGACCAATTTGCCTGGTGTTTACGCTGTAGGGGATGTTCGAACCAAGGCCCTTAGACAGATTATTACGGCTGCTGCTGACGGCGCAACAGCATCAAAATATATTGAAGATTATTTAGTTACCTTTGAATAAAGGATAAAATCCGTTTACGACGATAGATAGTTTTATTGTTTTAAAAAAGCTTTGTACCGGGGTGTACAGAGCTTTTTTAATGAAGGAAAGAGAGCATTTTTAGGAGAATTCTTAAAAATAAAAAGCTTGACAACGACGTAAAATCAGGCTATAATAAGAGTGTATTTAAGAGAGTATCAATTGATTTCACATATTTTTGTAAATCTTTTTATTTGCTTAAGTCAACCAACTAAGCAAAGAAGCTTTACAAAAATATGTGTTTTTTATTTTACGATTGAGGATATAAATTTTTTATAGGAGGTACCAACAATGAATAATGGTACAGTAAAATGGTTTAATGGTGACAAGGGTTTTGGTTTTATTTCTAGAGAAGATGGCGAAGATGTATTCGTACATTTTTCCGCAATCACTGGGAGTGGCTTTAAGACCCTAAACGAAGGGGACGCTGTTACTTTCGATATCGAAAAGGGACCACGCGGCCTGCAGGCAACGAACGTTTCCCGCGCATAGTCAATCGAGACTGTAAAAAAGGTCAGAGAAATCTGGCCTTTTTTTAATGCCGCTATTTTCTGTTTTGTCAGCATAAAAAAAATGGCTATTTCTAGCCATTTTTAAGTTTTTATTTATTTACCAGCTTCTTCAACCGCAACAGCGACAGAAACAGTGGCCCCAACCATGGGGTTATTCCCCATGCCAATGAGTCCCATCATTTCAACATGGGCAGGCACAGAGGAAGAACCGGCAAATTGGGCATCGGAGTGCATCCGGCCCATGGTGTCGGTCATTCCGTAGGAAGCTGGACCGGCAGCCATGTTATCGGGATGGAGGGTACGGCCTGTACCACCGCCAGAAGCGACTGAGAAGTACTTCTTGCCCTGATCGATACATTCCTTCTTATAGGTACCGGCAACGGGGTGCTGGAAGCGGGTGGGGTTGGTGGAGTTCCCGGTGATGGAGACATTGACCCCTTCCTTATGCATGATGGCCACACCTTCACGCACATCGTTGGCACCGTAGCAGTTCACGGCAGCACGTTCACCGTCAGAATAAGCGGTACGGCTGACTTCCTTTAATTCTCCGGTGTAGTAGTCATAGTCTGTTTTCACATAGGTAAAGCCATTAATCCGAGAGATAATTAAAGCAGCATCCTTGCCTAACCCGTTTAAGATAACCCGAAGGGGTTTCTGACGGACCTTGTTGGCAGAACGGGCGATCCCGATGGCCCCTTCAGCGGCAGCAAAGGATTCGTGACCTGCCAGGAAGGCAAAGCATTCAGTTTCTTCGGACAGCAGCATGGACCCAAGGTTACCGTGGCCTAAGCCAACCTTACGTTGTTCTGCAACGGAGCCAGGGATGGTGAAAGCCTGTAAGCCCTCTCCGATGATGGCTGCCGCTTCTGCAGCACTTTTAGCGCCTCTCTTGAAGGCTAGGGCGGCACCCAAAGTGTAAGCCCAGCAAGCGTTTTCGAAGCAGATGGGCTGGATGCTCTTGACAATTTCAGCCACATCGACACCCTGATCATCACAAATCTGCTTAGCTTCTTCCAGGGAAGCGATGCCGTTTTCGGCAAGGACCGTGTTAATTTTATCGATTCTTCTTTCGTAACTTTCAAATAATGCCATCGTTTAACCTCCTATTGTTCCCGTGGATCGATGTACTTGGCAGCACCATCGAATTGTCCGTATTGGCCAGAAGCGGCTTCGTAGGCTTCCTTGGGATCAACGCCCTTTTTGATGTTTTCCATCATTTTGCCCAGATGGACGAAGGAGTAACCGACGATTTCGTCATGATCATTGAGGGCCAGCTGTTTGATATAGCCTTCTGCCACTTCCAGGTAACGGGGTCCTTTATCCAGGGTTCCGTAGGTGGTCCCGGTTTGGCTTCTTAAGCCCTTACCCAGGTCTTCTAAACCAGCACCGACAGGCAGGCCATTTTCGGAGAAGGCAGTCTGGGTACGACCATAGGCGATCTGCAGGAATAATTCACGCATGGCACCATTGATGGCATCACAGACTAAGTCTGTATTTAAAGCTTCTAAAATGGTTTTACCGGGCAGGATTTCAGCGGCCATAGCGGCTGAGTGGGTCATACCGGAGCAGCCGATGGTTTCAATCAGCGCTTCCTGGATGATGCCTTCCTTGACATTCAAGGTCAGCTTACAGGTTCCCTGCTGTGGAGCACAGCCGCAGGTACCATGGGTAAGGCCTGAGATATCGGATACTTCCTTCGACTGAACCCACTGACCCTCTTCCGGGATCGGGGCGGCACCGTGATTCGCATTACTCGCGACACAGCACATGTTTTTTACTTCCTGAGAATATTCCATTCACAAAACTCCCTTCAAAATTTAACGATTATTGGTTGAATTTTTCTTCGCCCTCATTATAATATGAATCAAAGGAAAATAGAATGGTAATTTTTTGTGATTTCGAATTTTTTGTCCCGCTGGGACAAAAATGAAGCAAGGTAAAGGGAAACCCATGCTGAAATCTTATCTGTGCAGGTCAAAAACTTCAGTTGATGTCCCCGAAAAGATAGAGTAAAATATAGAGTATATTAGTATGCAATCAACCAATGAATGATGAGTCGAGGTGTTATGATGGAGTATACCCATAAATTCAGTTCCGGTGCCGTCCCCATGGAAAAGATGCTGGACGAATACCATACCTTAAGAAAAACCCGGGGGTATTGCAAGCGCTGCCCAAATTATGGCCAGTACTGGTCCTGCCCGGAATATGGCTTTAGTGAAACAATTTTTTTGAATGAGTTTAAATATATGATCCTCATTGGCCGGGAATATACCATTCCCAAAAGCGATCGTCAGAAAATCATTGGCATCAAGGCCTGTGGGGATTATTGTACGGAAGTCAATAATGTTATGAAGGTAGAATCCTGGAAGAGTCTGCTGGAGTTGGAGGAAAAAATTCCAGGGACCCTGACCCTAATGCCAGGGAACTGCCATATATGTGATTTGTCGGGAGAAGGCTGTGCCCGTCCCAAGGGTCAAAAATGCCGACATCCGGAATTAATGCGTTTTTCCCTGGAATCCCTGGGCTTCGATGTGGATGCCATTTGCAAATTTGAAATTGGCTTACTGCTCCAATGGCCCAGAGAAGGGCATTTACCGGAAAAACTCTCCACGGTCATGGCGGTGTTGACCAACAATAAGATTCCCCTGGATGTGATAAAAAGGCACTTTCCCGATGCCAAGCGCAGCTATTTAAAAGCTGGGGAAACCATCTTGGGTGGGGAAGATAAACCCAAAGCTAAGCGGCTGGAAAGCTGGCTGGATAATCAGGCCAACGAGCTGATGCAGCAGGAAATCGAGTCAGAGGACGCAAAAAAGCAAAGCTGGATTGGGTTTAAAAGTGAAGCCTTAGACAGCGGGGATTATGTGAAGGATCGTCCCTGGGCTGAGGGGGATGATGAATATCCCGATCCACCAGCAGAGGCTGCACCGGAAATGGAAGCCGTATCGGCAGAGCCGCCCAATCCGCAACGAGAGGTGTCCCACCCGGTATTTGATCCTACCGATGGCCCCTTAGTCGCTCCGGATGAGGAGGACGACAGCCAGTTCAAATGGCTGGGCTTTAAGCGATCGGCCGATGAAGCAGACGAGATGATGTACGCCCGGCCCATTCCAAAATTCAGCCTGTCAGAAGAGGAAAAGGCCGCCCAGGAGGCTGCAGAGCAAGGTGGCGATGTGCATACCCCAGAGGAATCTGTAGGGACTTCATCAACAACTGAGCAGGCCCAGGTGGAGCAGGCTCTCAAGGATTTTCAAAGTGAGGGAGTACAGACGAAGGCCCCAGGAGGGGCAGCTTCTGGAGCGATGGATAAAAAAGCCCAAATTCGGGATGAATTCGAGCGGGCACTTCGTGCTCAAATGGCGGATATGAGCGAGGCCGAGGCCGAAGCCTTTTTAGCGGCGAAGCTGGGCATTAGCATTGAACCGGAGGAAGCGGTCCCAGCTGCCCCGGCATCGCCTCAGCCAGCCCATGATCTGCCGGACGCATCGCCAGTACCAGCGGCACAAGCACCAGTGGTACCACGGCCGGAGCCGGAACTGGAACCGGAACCCATTGAGTTTTTAGATGCATCCAGTGTTAAGGATGTCCTAGGGGCTGCCTTAAGTATCGCCCAGGCCGTGGTAGCCGATGAGCCACCCGCACCGGAGGTGGTGGCCCCGGCAGAGCCAGAAGCACCAGTGCCTGCACCAGCGGCTCATCCAGAGCCATCACCTCAGCCAGAGGATATCACTCCAGAGGAAGAGGATGATTCAAAATACAAATGGTTGGGCTTTAAGGCAGATTTGCAGGAAGAAAGCGAGTCCCCTGAAAAGGGAGGTTGGAAGAAGGCGTACTAAATGAAAGCGCTCATTATCACTGATTATACCTATGATTTTGTGGCCGAAGATGGATGCTTGACCGCTGGGAAACCCGCCCAGGGCATCGATGGCGCCATCGCCCAGGCTGTAGGAGAGACCCTGGCAGAGGGCGGATTGGTTTTTGTGGTCAACGATCTCCACCTGGAAGGGGATCATACCCATCCGGAATCCCGACTCTTTCCGCCACACAATATAAAGGGGAGCCCCGGACGGCGGGTCTACGGCAGGACCGGGGCCCTTTTAGAGGCTAATGGGGAGCTTGTGGATCGGCAGATATTCTGGCTGGATAAGTTTCGATATTCCTGTTTTGAGGGAACCCCCTTAGATCAGTTGCTGCGCCAGTATGGGGTGGATAGCCTGGAAATTACCGGGGTGTGTACGGATATTTGTGTGCTGCACACCGCCATCAGTGCCTATAATTTAGGCTACCCCGTCACGGTACACGACAATCGGGTGGCCAGTTTTAACGCCTTGGGGCACACCTGGGCCCTGGCACATTTTAAAGAAACATTGGGATTCAACGTGGTAAAAGAGGAGGAAGCGTGATGTACTATTCGGCAGATATTGGAGTCATTGGGGGGTCTGGTTTGTACGAGTTGGGCGGTGACGTCCGACGCATCGATGTTGACACACCCTACGGGAAGCCTTCGGATGCGGTCAGCCTGGTGAGTGTGGGGGGAAAGACCGTTGCTTTCTTGCCTCGCCATGGGAAAGGGCATACCCTAAGCCCCAGTGAAATCAACTATCGGGCCAATATTGATGTCTTTTCACAGCTTGGGGTCAAAGCATTGATCTCGCCCTGCTGTGTGGGTTCCCTTCGGGAGGACTTTAAACCCGGGGATTTCGTGGTGACGGATCAATACATCAATATGACCGCTGGGCGGAAGGATACCTTTTTCCAAAGCCCCAAGGTGGTCCATCTCAGCGCCGCAGACCCCTACGATCAAAGGCTTCGGAGCTATGCCATTGAGGAGGCTCAAAAGCTGGGAATTACCGTCCACGACGGCGGAACCACTGTGGTGGTGAACGGCCCCCGGTTCTCCACCCGGGCAGAAAGCCGGATGTACGCCGGCTTTGGGGCGGATATTATCAATATGACCCAGTATCCCGAAGCTTATCTCTGCATGGAAAAGGCAATTCCAGTGATCAATGTGGCCCTGGTTACCGATTATGATGCGGGTTTAAAGGATAAGCCTGGGATTCCTCCGGTGACCGAGGAGCAGGTACTCAAGGTGTTGGCGGAGAACAATGAAAAGGTGAAAGCCCTCATCTTCCGTATGATTGAACGAATCGGGAGGAAGTAAATGCGACCCGTTTATTTTGAAGATGGTGCGCTAAAGCTCATAGATCAAACCCTTCTGCCAACGGAGGAAGTCATCCGAAGCTATACCGATTATCGGGCGGTGGGGGAGGCCATTGTCACCATGGTCGTTCGTGGGGCCCCAGCTATTGGGGTCACCGCTGGATACGCCGTTGCCCTGGCGGCCAGAGAGTTCGCCTCACTACCCAGGGACGCATTTTTATCCGAAATGGATGGAGCCATGGCTTATCTCCGGGGCACTCGTCCTACGGCAGTCAATCTCTTTTGGGCCATCGATCGAATGGACGCAGCCTTAAAGGATTGTGGGGATGGAACACCAGAGGCGGTGGCAAAAGCCCTTATGGCAGAGGCTGATGCCATTTGTGCCGAAGACATTGCTATGTGCCGGGCCATGGGAGCCCATGGTGCTAAGCTGATCCATCGAGGGGATACCATTTTGACCCATTGCAATGCAGGTGCCCTAGCTACCGCCGATTATGGAACCGCCCTGGGTGTTATTCGGGCAGCCTGGGAAGACGGAAAGAACATTTCCGTTTATGCTGATGAGACGCGTCCCCTCCTTCAGGGGGCCCGGCTCACCGCCTACGAGCTTCATAAGGATGGGATTCCCGTCACCTTGATTACCGATAATATGGCAGGCTGGATGATGAAGCAGGGCAAAATCGACTGTGTCATCGTCGGAGCAGACCGCATCGCCCGCAATGGTGATGTGGCCAATAAAATCGGAACTTACTCGGTGTCGGTGCTGGCTAAGGCCCATGGTATTCCCATGTATGTGGCTGCGCCCACCTCCACCATTGATTTTGATATGTGGAGTGGGGAGGACATCGTCATCGAAAATCGGGACCCTCTGGAAATCAGCGTCATTAAAGGACAGCGCATTGCGCCAAAGGGAGTGGCTCGGGAGAATCCAGCCTTCGATGTGACCCCCCATCAAAATGTGACCGCCATTATCACCGAAAAGGGCGTGGTGTACCCCCCTTATGATATCCATATTCCGGAGCTAAACCATGCGATATAGCATTTTTTCGTGGTTTGGATATTTTCAGCCCTTTCAGGAACGCCTGGACATCATTAAAGAAGCCGGATTCGATGAGGTGATGCTTTCCTGGGAGGATGAATTTGAACCAGTCCGTATCCCAAAGGAGTCCATGCCTGACATGGTCAGGACGCTGGGTCTGGAGATTACCAACTTCCATGCCCCCTTTATGGGCTATAATGAGATATGGGAAAAGAATGCCAGGGAATCGAAGCCCCTCTTAGATCGGCTTTGTGGCTTTGTGGCAGATTGCAGGCGTTTTAATGTCCCTGCCCTAGTTGTCCATACCAATGATTTGGATTTGGGTCCCTTTAAGATGGAAAACGGCCTCCGCTTCTTTAGCACTTTGGCCGAGGCAGGCGAAAAATATGGGGTGGATATTGCGGTAGAAAATGTATCCCGCCAGTATCTGCTCACCTGGCTGCTGGACCACATTCAGACTGAGCATTTTGGCATGTGCTACGACTCCTCCCATGACTATATGCTTCACTGTGGTCGCGGGCATCTGCTGAATACCTTTGGAGAGCGTATGAAGGCCATGCATCTATCGGATAATGATGGACACCTGGATCGTCATTGGATTCCTGGGGAAGGGAACATCCCCTTTCATCAGATTGTCCCGAAGATTCAAGACGTGGGGATGGATACCCTATCCTTCGAAGTGAATGCCGATTGGTATTGGCGGAGTCAGAGCCCCCTTGCCTTTTGTCAAAAGGTTCGCCACAGTCTGGACCCCATTGTGAAAGAAAAATCCGGGAAACCCGGCAATATCGTATCCGTCGCAGCAGCCATCATCCAGGATGGAGATGGACATATTTTAATCTGCCGGCGGGGGCCAGGGGGAAGCTGTGGAAATCTCTGGGAATTTCCAGGAGGGAAAATGGAGCCAGGTGAAACGGTGAAAGAATGCCTAGTCCGGGAATGTCAGGAGGAGCTTGACATCAAAATCTGCTGTGGCGAGGTATACGATCATGCCAGTTATACCTACCCCGATCAAAGGGTATCCCTCACCTTTATCACAGCAAAAATTATCAGTGGAACACCGAGCATGAAGGTTCACCAGGATATGCGCTGGGTCCGGCCAGAGGAAATGCTCGACTACCCCTTCTGTCCAGGGGATGAGGCCGTAATCCGACACATGATATCTTAAAATTCCTTAAAATAAAAAAATCAGCACCAAAAGCCTTGCTTTTTGAGCAAGAGGGGTATACCATATAGATGTCAATCGTTTGGGGTTTTTCCCGAACATTTTCATTTCTTTTCCTTATTTTAGCCGGTAGCAGAGATGTTGCCGGCCCTTTTTTTGCGCGGAAGCTAACAAAAGTATAGAAATAGAACCGGTGCAGCCTGTTAAAAACTTGCTTTTAAAAAGGCTTTAGCGGTTCTATTTCTACACGGCACAGCCGTGAATGAGTGAAGCGAAGCGGAACGAATGTCTACTTTGAAAGCTAACAGAAGCGGAACGAATATCTACTTCATCCCAGTTAAAGCAAAACCCCCGCAAACCCTCTTTAAAAACTAATACTGGATATTAAAAAAACCACCGCCCCGTTTGAGGGCGGTGGTTTTTGAATATCCAGCTACACGACTTACTTATTCTTCCCCGAGATACCAAGTCCCTAAAGCATCAGCAGCCATAATGGCGGCATAGACGCTGTCGGCGGTTACTTCGGTAGGCATGTTATAGATGGTTTCACCTTCAGCGGTTGAAGCTTCGGCAACAGCCATAATCTTTTCCGGGGTGGCATCCGTGCAGCCCAGTTCCTTTAAGGTCACAGGCAGACCGAGGGACACACAGAATTCCAGAACCTCTTCCAGGTCTTCGTCAGAGCGATTTTCCATGATCATCTGAGCTAAGGTTCCAAAGGCAACCTTTTCGCCATGGTACATTTCATGACATTCCGGTAAAACGGTCAGACCATTGTGAATGGCGTGGGCTGCGGCCAGTCCGCCACTTTCAAAACCAACACCACTTAAGTAGGTATTGGCTTCAATAACATTTTCTACTGCCGCACTGCAAACACCGCGTTCCAAGGCAAGTTTAGCTTTCAGTCCATCAGCGATTAGGATATCGTAACATAGACGGGCTAGTTTAAGGGCGGAGTTAGTGACATGTCCACCGGACATTACCAGAGAATTGGAATCATAGGTTGCCTGAGCTTCGAAATAAGTTGCCAGGGCATCCCCCATACCTGCGACAAAGAGACGGGCAGGAGCGGCCTTGATAATATCCGTATCCATAATGACGATTTCTGGATTTTTTGGCAAAACTAAATAGGATTCAAAGACACCATCATCGGTGTATATCACAGAAAGGGCAGAGCAAGGAGCATCAGTGGATGCGATAGACGGTGCAATGATTACGGGGAGACCTTCATAATGGGCAACTGCTTTTGCAGTATCCAGGGTTTTTCCTCCGCCGACACCGACCACGACCTTCAGATCGTTTTCTTGTACCAGTTTACGCAGACGATTAATTTCGGTTTGAGAGCATTCGCCACCAAATTTTTCAGAGACGTATTTGACACCAGCTGTCTCAAAATCTGCTTTTAACCCATCGTTACGGGTACGCATCATCGTGCCGCTGAGAACGACTAGGGCAGCATCACCAAAGTTTTTGACCCGTTGGGGCAGCTTTGCAATTTCACCAGCACCTTGAATGTACATACCGGGAGATTGAATGATTTTTTCCATGAGAAGCCTCCTAATATTTTATATCTTTATTATATAACTTTTTGAAAAGGAAAGATAGACTTTAATTGGTATTTAACAAACACATTTAACAAAAGAAGGTGTTTAAAAAATTTGTGATTAGAGAGGTGCGTTTTTCGTGTTTGCGTAAAATAATGGCGCGTTCAATGGGGGGGAGCTGAAAGGAGGTCATCAGGGAGATCAGAGACTTCTGTTCCAGTTTTGCGGTGACAAGGTGGTGTAAGGTTATTCCAATACCACAGCCATGCAGCACATAGTCCTCCACAAGATCGGTGGTTCCGACTTCCATCAAAGAGCAAGGCTCAATATTTTGTTGACCCATCAGCGTATAGAGATAATGAGCAGCAGAGGTGTTATTATAAGAATAAATAATGGGATGTTCAATCAAATCCGCAAGATCAAAAGTTGTTGAGTCTGGATGAATATATTCTGGACTGGCGATGAAAACTCCTTTGTAGGAGCCGAGGGGTAAAGTATCGAGATCTGGAAAATGCTCCTGGGGGAAAATAGTAAAGCCCAAATCGACGGTTCCCTGGCGGACCATTTCAGTCACTTGGTCAGGTGTTCCTTGCTTAAGGGTAAGGGGATGTGTTGGAAATTCTCGAATAAAATGATGGAGTTTTGGCCCCAAAAGATATCGAATCGCCAAGTCATCCGCCGCAATGCGCAGCATATCCGATTTGGGAAAACGTAAACTTTGGAGTTGGCTTTCTCCTAAGGCAATTTCCTCATAAGCGATGGCAATATGGGAGTAAAGTAATTCGCCCTCTGGGGTAAGGGTCATTCCCGTAGAATGCCGAATAAATAAGGGACAACCCAGCTCTTTTTCCAGCTGTGCAATGGATTTGCTGACCGCAGGCTGGGAGATATAGAGCTTATGGGCGGCCATGGTAATGCTGCCTTGTTTGGCAACATTGTAGAAAACTTTATAATGTTCATAATTAATATTCATTTCAATTTACCTCACTAACTTAATAGAATATACGAAATGAATCAAAAATGCAATATCAGATCAAACTTGAGTTTTCGTAGTTTTATCCACAAACCCCTTGTTTCACTGGTAATGCAATGAACAACTTTCAGAAAATGCCCAAAATATAAGGAATCACCA
>NZ_FNRK01000033.1 GCF_900107815.1 Eubacterium aggregans | reverse complement strand
CTCATTTGTTTGCCTTCCCACACCTTACTAACACACCTGCCTATTATTCATTATAAATCCTTCGGATTTTTGTCTTGACAAGCGCACCATTATAGAAAATGGCATCTATATATGAGGATCCCAGTGGCTTGAATAGGTGCAATTCCTGTTATCCTCTTAAATATGATCTTTCATAACAAGATAGAGTCCGTATGGGAAACGCAGTATTAATCGCCCTTGCTTGAGGAGCCGTAAAAGGTGACCGATGGGGGGAGTAGCGACCTTGATAGAGTATGATCATCCATTGATCCAATGAGTACCGAGGGTAAACCGTTGTAGTGATGGGAGCGCAATGACCTTTAATACTGTAGCACTCGATATCCACATTAATGATCCAGTTTTAGGCTGGGGAGAGTCGGGGTACTGGCATCTGACAACGGTGCGGGAGGAAGAACCTTCGGGGGACAATAGCTAGACATAATAATTAGCAGCAACTTGAGTCCATCCATTATGACGTGATAAACTAATCTTCTTATTTCAAATCTAGGTAAAAGCATCTTAATTGGATGTTTTTGCGTGGATTTGAGGGAAGTTCAAATTTGAACTTTATTTTAAAACCATCAACCATTTTAAATTATTGATTTTTGAACTGGGGTGACAAATGGAAAAATTAGATTTAATTAACGTTAATGAAGCATCTCAAATGTTACACGTATGTACAGATTTAGTTTATCGCTTATGCCGCGAAGACAGTTCTTTTCCGGCGGTAAAAATAGGTGCTCGTTGGTTTATTGCCGCCAATCGACTACAAGGCTATATCGATAAACAATTAGAAGATCGAATTAAATCATTCTGATTTTAATTTCATATCTGTGTTAGAATGATTTCTGCAAGATAGGTTGTAACCCTATTTATTTTCGCATATAAATAGGAAGGGAACCAAATGTCATATAATATTAAAAATCGTGTTAAGGATGGGAAAAAGTACTTCTACTATGAATATAAAGATAGTTTTGGAAAAAGGAGGGAAATCAGTTCAAAATCAAAGAAGAAACTAATTGAAAAAATAGACCGGATTGAAGGAATGCGGATTAATAAAGTTGAAATTCCAAAGACTACATTTGGGTTTTATTTTAAACAATGGCTTACAAATGTCCATTATGTCGGAAAAAAACCTCGCACAATTGATTGCTACTATTATAATAGTAAAAACCATATCTTCAATTCGCCATTGGCAGATATTAAAATGTATGATTTGGATGTTCAAGTGGTTCAAGCTTACTATAAATGGCTTTTAAATAAAACCAAATCGGCAAACATTGTAAAAAATATTCATAAGATGATTTCACCATGTATCCGGTATGCTTATGCAACTGGAGCGTTAGAAAGAGATTTTTCCTCTCTCCTGAAACTACCCCGGCTAACCGCCGAAGAAAGGCAGAATCCTAAACGAAAAATTATGCCACTAACTGTTGAAGATCATTTAAAATTAGTCACATACTTTGACAAGGTGGGCGGAATGGAAGAAGCTCTATACCGTACTGCCATTGATACTGGCTTAAGACAGGGAGAATTATTTGCATTATCATGGAGTGATATTGATTTTATCTTACAAAAGATTAGTATTGATAAAGCATATAGTTATGTCATGGATGCCAACAATCCAGATGAAGGGAAAAGGCATTACGTGGGAATGACAGATGATCCAAAAACATATGGGTCTATTCGTATCAATCGAATACCTGAGGTCTTGGTTTGCATTTTAAAACGATATAAAATTACACAAGCAGAAGTCCTAAATCGTATTGGCCTAATTCAAGATGAGGAAACGTTAGTTTTTTGCACGCCTCTGGGAACACATTTAGATCCACAGAATCAGAGAAGAGCTTTCAAGAAGCTTCTAAAAGAGGCCGGGATCAATGAGGATTACCGATTCCATGATTTGAGACACACTTTTGCAACACGCCTTTTTGAGGAGAATGTAGATGTCTTGATAATTTCTAAACTCCTCGGCAATCGTTCGCCACAAATAACCATCAATACTTATGTCCATATTATGCCTCAGCTAAAGGATGCCGCAGCGGAAATAACGAATGCGATGTACGAAAGGTTACTTTTGGAAGGAAAATAACCTCAGATGCGGGAAAATGCGGGAAAAGTAAAAAAATAAGCAGGTCCCAAAGGCTGGAACCCGCTTTGCACGGCGGTTTTGGTGGAGACAAGGGGATTCGAACCCCTGACCTATACGTTGCGAACGTATCGCTCTCCCAACTGAGCTATGCCCCCAATATAAAATGGCGGAGAAGGTGGGATTCGAACCCACGTGCCCCGGAGGACAACCGCATTTCGAGTGCGGCTCGTTATGACCACTTCGATACTTCTCCATAGCGGATATTAATATCCTAATCTTAATACAGAAAAAAGTCAATGCTTTTTTCTGATTTTATCCGTCTTGTTATTCTAACATAAATGGAGTAAAATGAGATGAAAATAATAAAGTAACGAGGAGATACGATGATGAATAATATAATTGGTTTTATTGGTTGTGGAAATATGGCTCAGGCGATGATTACTGGGATTATTCAGGAAGGTTCTTATGGTCCAGAACAAATTTATGTGTCAGATCCGAATTCTAAAGCACTGAGTGAAATGCGAACACGCTGTGGTATTGTGCCGTCCCAGGATAATATCCCTGTTGCCGAGGTTGCCGATATTCTGTTTCTTGCGATTAAGCCACAGTTTTATCCAGAGGTTATTGATCAAATTAAAGATGTTGTCAAGGATGAAACGATTATCGTGAGCATTGGTGCCGGAGAGACAATTGCAACGAATGAATCCCGATTTGGCCACCCCGTAAAGCTCATTCGTGTAATGCCAAACACACCTGCCATGGTCGGGGAAGGGATGGCCGCCCTTTCTCCAAATACCCAGGTAACAAAGGATGAAGTGTTGGAAATTAAGGATATCTTCGAGAGCTTCGGTCAAGCAGAAATTGTTCCGGAAACATTAATGGACGCCGTTACTGCGGTAAGTGGTTCATCACCGGCATACGTTTTTATGTTTATTGAAGCCTTGGCGGATGGTGCCGTAGCCCATGGGATGCCAAGACAGCAGGCGTATAAATTTGCAGCACAGGCAGTCGTAGGATCGGCCAAAATGGTTTTAGAAACCGGCAAGCATCCCGGGGAGCTGAAAGATATGGTATGCTCACCCGCAGGAACTACCATTGATGCGGTGGCGGCATTGGAAGCATCAGGATTTCGCAGTGCCATTATACAGGCTGTTGATGTGTGTGCCCATAAATCCAATGATATGGCTTCAAAAAGATAATATTTTGCCATAAAAATTGGGAAAGTAGAAAACTGCCCTAAATTATCAGATATATATTTGTTAACCCTTTGACAATCTTCCATCTATCAATTAGAGTAAATACGGTTGAAATCTGACTGTGGATTGCTGAGATAGTCATGGAGGAATAATATGGCAGCAGATACTAATATTTTAAAGATTAAACATGATGTTTTATATGAAGTCGCACGACTCGCTTTTGAGGGAACCTTAGATAAGGAACGGGAGCATTTACCTAAAAAAATGATACCTGGACCTATTCCGCATTTCCGGTGCTGCGTTTATAAAGAAAGAGAAATTATCCGTCAACGTATTCGCCTTGCTGAGGGGAAAGCTGTCGGACGGGTTGACGATGGAAATGTCATTCAGGTCATCAGCTCAGCCTGTGAGGATTGCCCTATATCTAGTTACGTGGTGACGGATAATTGCCAGAATTGTTTGGGGAAGGGCTGTATCAATGCCTGTAAATTCGATGCCATTACGGAAGGGGAAACCCGCTCGAAAATTGATCCTGTAAAATGCAAAGAATGTGGTAAGTGTGCAAAGGCCTGTCCATATAATGCTATTGCTTATCTAAAACGCCCCTGTAAATTCAGTTGCCCGGTCAACGCCATTACCTACGATGAATATGGCGTTTCAGTCATTGATGAGGCACGCTGTATCCGGTGCGGTGCCTGTATTCATAGCTGTCCCTTTGGAGCCATTGGGACAAAAACCTTTATGCTGGATGTTATTGAGGCATTAAAATCAGGGAAAAAAATATATGCGATGCTTGCCCCAGCTACAGAGGGACAATTTGGGGCAGACATTACTATGGAAAGTTTTAGAATTGCGGCAAAAGAAGTCGGATTTAGCGATTTGATTGAAGTCGGGTTGGGTGGCGATTTAACAACCGAAAGCGAAGCCCTAGAGTGGTATGAAGCATTCGAAAAGAATGAGAAGAAAACAACCTCTTGTTGCCCAGGATTCGTTAATATGATTTATCGTCATTATCCGGAATTAGCACAGCATGTGTCCACAACGGTCTCACCCATGTGCGCCATATCTCGAATGATCAAGTCCCAGGATCCAGACGCAATGACTGTTTTTATCGGCCCTTGCGTTGCTAAAAAGTCTGAGGTTGTCGATCAAAAAATTGTTGATAATGCAGATTATGTCTTAACCTACAGTGAGATCAGGGCTATTTTCAGAGCAAAGGAAGTGGTATTAAAGCCTGCTGAAAATTCTTATCAGGCCTCAACTGTCTATGGTAAGCGTTATGGGAATGCGGGTGGTGTCTCATCTTCAGTTCTCGCTTATCTTGATGAAATTGGTGCAGAGCACGAATCCTTATCGGTCTGTGCGGCCAACGGAGCGGGGGAATGTAAAAAGGCATTAGCATTACTAAAGGCCGGTCGATTAAAGGATGATTTTATCGAAGGTATGGCATGTGAGGGTGGTTGTGTCGGCGGACCAAGTCGAATGAAGGATCCAATGGCAAGCAAGAAAGATCGAGATTTACTGATAAAAAAAGCGCAAGAAAGACAAATTACAGAGAATCTGAAATCGGTAGATCGTACAAAATTTTCGATGCATCGTGATTAATGCGTTCGAATCGCTTTAATGATGCTTAAAGAATGATTATTTTAATACAAAACGCAACATTTAACAGGAAAAGGTCCCATTGTGCGGACCTTTTCCTGTTTTTATCGCTATGTGAAACAAAATACTGTAAAAATTCTTTAAGAAAAACTTGAAAACAGGAATTTTTTGGTAGAAATTTACGACAATTTCCGTAATTTCTATAAGAATCCCTTTTCACTCATTGGTATCCTGAAAAAGCTTTTGCAAAGATTTTTCAAAGTGCTATAATGTAGACAATATTTCTAAATAGAAAAGGAGGTCCTGCATGTGTCGATGAATAGTGTAATTCGTCAGATTGTTAGTTTGGATAAACGGGCTGTGGAAATTCAGGCAAGCGCGATTGCGCGGGCGGAAAAAATCAGTGTGGATACCCAGGCTGATCTTAAAAAGCGCGAATCTGAAATCCTGTCTAAAGCCAAGGAAGATAGTGCGAGGAATTATCAAATAGAAATTGAAAAAGCCCAAACAGAAAAAGAACTGACCATTCAAGAAATGAAGAATAATCTTGAATCGGCAAGGGCTCAGTACGAGTTGGAGAAAGCGGATTATGCAAGGCAAGTTTTAGAGAGCTTATTGCAGAAGGTTGATTAGATATTTAGTTATCTAGAAAAAGAAGTGGTGATTAATGGCTAACAGTAAACATTCCTGTGTTGATACTAAAGTCATGGCGATGAAGTCCCGGATGCTTACAAAGAGCGATTATCAGGCATTAATTCGGGAGCCGGATGTTGCGGGTGTTTTGTCTTATTTAAAAAACGAGACGTATTATGCTCCTTTTTTAAAGAATGTCGATACGCTGCAGGTCCATCGTCAGGCAGTTGAAATCCCATTGAATCGAATGAAAATCCAGCAAATTGAAAAAATACTTCATTATCTTAGTGGAATGGAAAAAGGGTTTATCAAAACCTTTTTAATTCGTGCAGATATCGAAGCATTGCGGATCTTGATTCGAGGGATGGCCAGGGGAGAAAATCTGGAGAGTTTGGCACCTTTGCTCGTTTATTCAGAGGAGTATACCAATATCGACTTTGAGCATTTATTGAAGGCGAGTGATTGGGAAAGTTTTAAAAAAGTATTGGTACATACAGAATATTTTCGAATCTTAGAAATTTATAAAACAGTTTCAATAGACGAGGATTTATTCCCCATTGAGAAATCATTGGAACGTTACTATTATGACAAATTGAAATGGTATTTGGATCGGTTGGATCAGAGGGAAAATAAGGCGCTCATTACCACAATGAGAAAGGGTATTGATCTGCTCAACCTTATCTGGCTATATCGTGGAAAGAAATTTTATAATTTATCACGGGAAGAATTACTGGCATACAGTCTTCGTGGAGGACTCCGTATTAAAATGGAGGGGATTCAGAAGATGGCTGAGGTAAAGGATATGGATACCCTACTCCAGATGATGGAAAGCTATGATGAATATAAATTCTTGTTTAATCATCGAAAGACCATCGATTTGTATATGGAGCGCCGACGTGAGCGGTTTCTCTATTTTGCCTTTTTAAACCTATTCCATAAAAATGATTCAGGTATTGGAAAGGTGGTTGCGTTTATTCGATTGACAGAATTTGAAATTGAAGATGTCACGTCAATCATTGAAAGCAAGCGTTACCGCATGAGCATCGAAGAAACAGAAAAATTCCTAATTCGTTACTTTGATTAGGTGTGGAAGGAAGTAGTTATGGCGATTGAAAATGTTTTAATGATGAACGTTGTCGGAAAGATTACGGACGTCGATGCCTTTGCCAAAGATATGTTCCTGTATCAGGATATTCAAATTGTTGATACGATGAGTGAGATTGACGCAGGACGTTTTACATTACCAGTTTGTGAGGAGAACCTTGATGAATTGCTCGGTTTTGCCCGACTGAAATCTGGCGAAGATGTTGCGGACGAAAAGCCTTTCGTTGACATGGTTAAGAAACTCAGCACGCTTTATGATGATAAGCTTGAGTTTAATATGGGACAGTTAAAGTCCATGAATTTAAATCTAAGCAGTGTTCTGGAACAGGAAAAGCAGTACGAAGCATTCATTAACACGGAATGTATGGCTCTCGAACCCAATCGAGCTCGGATTGCAGAAATTGAAAAAAGCATCACCGCCTATAGTTATCTCAAAGATTTAGATGTCCCAATGGCTGATTTAGATGGCTTAGAATATTTCTCTTATGTTTTAGGCTCTGTTTCAAAGGATAATGCCGCTCGATTAAAAAGTATTTATAATACCGTTACCTCCATTGTGTTTCATGTGGGAAACAATGATAGTGAAGAAGTTTTCCTGATTATTTCACCCAAGGATTTAGAAGTTGAAACACGTCGGATTCTGAAGGCACTAGGTTTTAAGGCGGTTGAAGGCTTGGATCAAAAATATACCAAGGTTCCAAACGATATTTTAACGGACCTAAGCCTTGAACGCATTAAGCTTGAAAAGCAAATTGAATTATGTGAGTCTAAGATTCAGGATTATTGTCATGATAATCGCCGGGAAGCGGAAAATCTTTTTAATGTTCTGACCCTATATGCTAATATCAATATCATGAAACGGCATATGGCCTTTTCCGAGGATAATTTTTATTTTTCTGGATGGATTCCTAAAAAGGATAAGGCAAAATTAGAGGAAATTGCAAAAAAATATCCTGGCATGATTGTGATGTTTAGTGAAGCGAATAAGTCAAATAAACCGCCTACAAAGATGAAGAATAATTGGGTTTTTAAGCCCTTTGAAGCACTGGTAAAAATGTACGGGGTGCCAGCTTATAATGAGTTAGATCCCACCCCCTTTCTCAGTGTGACGTATTTATTTTGTTTTGGATTTATGTTCGGGGATGTAGGACAGGGCTTGGTTCTGTTGCTGGGCGGCATAATCGCAGGCAAAAAGGGAATGGATTTAGGAAATGTCTTATCCAGAATGGCCATTAGCTCCATTATCTTTGGTTTTATTTATGGCAGTATCTTTGGAAATGAGACGCTTCTGCCAACGCTTTGGGTTCGGCCGTTTTCTTCAATTAATACAATCTTGATTACTGCCGTCATCGTCGGTGTTGCAATGCTCCTTTGCGGATATATCTATTCCATCATCAACAAACTCCGCAGTGGTGACATTAAGGAAGGGTGGTTCGGTCCCAGCGGTGTGGCTGGTCTTGTGTTATACATCACCTTATTGGTATGTGTACTAGGGACTCTCACAATTGGAGCAGGTTCAGTGCTGCCCTTATACGTTGTTGCGGCCGTTCTTGTAGTGCTCGTTCTTTTCCGGGAGCCCATTGCTAATACGATTCGCCATCGGAAGCTTTACGACTCGACTGCGGGTGACTACTATGTTGAAGCAGGCTTTGGATTATTTGAGATGTTGCTTGGGATGCTGAGTAATACCCTAAGCTTTATCCGTGTTGGTGCTTTTGCATTAACCCATGTTGGTTTATTTATGGCTTTTGAAACACTGGCGGAAATGGTTGGAGGCGGATTTGGCGGCATTGTCGTATTAATCCTTGGGAATATTCTTATTATCGTTCTGGAAGGTTTGATTGATTTTATTCAATGCCTGCGTCTCCAGTTTTACGAGTTATTCAGCAAATATTATACTGGCGATGGGGAAGAATTTGTTCCCCTAAACACAGAAATTCAAAATGAAACCATTTAGTTCAAAGGAGTAAAAAATGAATGTTTTAACAATGATTACAGTTTTAGCAGCTTTACTGGTCCTCACTACAATTGCCGGTGGTATTTACTTTATTTATAAAGATACTAGTTCAGATCAGCCGCGTTTGAAAAAGTTTCTCCGTGTCAATCTGTGTGGATTTATTCCAACCATGGCGGCAGCTCTCATTATGTTTGCACCAACAGCGGTTGCAGCTGCAACTGGAGATGCGAGTAATGCGACGGGTTTAGGATACCTGGGAGCAGCATTATCAACAGGACTCGCTTGTGTTGGGGCTGGGTATGCCGTTGGTGTTGTTGGTTCCGCCGCTTTAGGGGCTGTCTCTGAAAATGAAAAAATCCTTGGGAAAACCTTGATTTACGTTGGATTGGCTGAAGGGGTTGCCATCTATGGCTTGATCATCTCTATCATGATTATTGGTAGTCTCTAAAAAAATGAAGTCTTACATTATCAGTGAGAATCGGGATTCTTTTTTAGGGATGAAGTTGGCTGGCATCCAGGGGATATATGTGCGAGATACCGTGGATATTGAGAGAGCATTTAAAGGTGCACTTAAAAATCCTGAAATTGGCATTATCTATCTTACTGAAAAGGCCTATCTTAAAATCGAAGACCTTGTTTTAGAGAGCAAACGAAAAAATTTGTTTCCCCTGATTACTGTCATTCCAGATCGTTATGGATATGAGCGGCAGCAGGGGGTTATAACCCAATATATTAAAGAATCCGTTGGGTTATAATATAGCCAAAGGAAGTGGAACCTATGATATCAGTTGAACAGAAACTCAGCGTTTTTACCCAATATCTTTTAAAAAAGCAACGGGAAACGGGGAAGGAAATCATTGATGCGGCAAAGGAGAAAAAAGCTGCAGCAATTGAGGCTGCTGAGGAAAGATTAAAAAATGAAAAACGGAATATCGAGGAGCGAAATTACCATGTTATTTTTCGAGACAAAAACAAAATTATCGCTCAGGGAAAAAACGTGTCTAAAAATAACTTACTCGAACAGCGGAGCATCATTTTAGAGGATTTTAAACAAACTATTTGGAATGAAGCCCGGGATTATATCGGTACTCCGATTTACAATGCTTATCTGGAAAAATGTCTAAAAAAAGTCCCAGGTATCTTTGGTAATCGTAAAGAGCTCATCCTTTTTTGTATCCCTGAGGATCGAAAAATTGTTCAGGTCTTGGCGACGCAATGCTTACCAGACTATAATTTATCTTTTGAAGATACACCGAAATCAGTCATTGGTGGAATCATCGTTCGGGATGTGGATAATCGTATTAATTGTGATTTTTCAATGGCAAATTTAGTCCGTGATAACAACAAATATGTCGGAATGAAGCTAAGTGAAATCATGGATAAACAGGTGATGAATAATGAGTGAAATCAAAGGAATTATCCAGGGGGTAAATGGGCCTGTTGTCACAGGCTATAATATGACCAGCTTCTCCATGCGTGAAATGGTCATGGTTGGCGATAAAAAGTTAATCGGTGAAGTAATCGTATTAGATGGTGATATCGGAACCATCCAGGTATACGAGGAAACGGAAGGGCTCATGCCCGGGGAAGAAATCCATCCTACAGGGTTGCCCCTTAGCGTTAAGCTCGGCCCTGGGATGTTAAAAAACATGTTCGATGGTATTCAGCGCCCGCTGGAAAAAATACAGGAGTTATCCCCTGTATTTATTCCAGATGGCATTGGCTTGATGTCCATTGATGAAGACAAGCTCTGGGATGTGACCCTCAACGTCAAGCTGGGAGATCAGGTGGAGCCGGGTCAAATTTTTGCCACCATCCAGGAAACCCTGATGATTGAGCATCGCTTGATGATCCCTCCAAACCTTTCGGGTGAAGTGGTGGATATGGTAGTGGATGGCAGTTATAATATAGAAACGCCGATCTGTAGTATAAAGGATGCAGAAGGTGAAAAGCACCCCTTAAAGATGTATCAGGAATGGCCTATTCGTAAGCCTCGTCCATCTGCCTTCCGACGGGAACCAGAAAAACCCCTGATTACCGGGCAACGTATCATCGATTTCTTTTTCCCCATCGCAAAGGGTGGTACTGCAGCAATCCCGGGAGGCTTTGGTACCGGAAAGACCATGACCCAGCATCAATTGGCAAAATGGTCCGATGCAGATATTATCATTTATATCGGTTGTGGGGAACGTGGGAACGAAATGACCGAGGTTATTGAAGATTTCCCTGGACTCATTGACCCTAAATCAGGCCAATCCATTATGGAGCGGACCGTTATGATCGCCAATACATCGAACATGCCGGTTGCCGCCCGTGAAGCCAGTATTTACACTGGGATTACCATGGCAGAGTATTTTAGAGACATGGGGTACGATGTCGCCATGATGGCCGACTCAACATCCCGTTGGGCCGAGGCCCTTCGAGAAATATCTGGCCGCTTGGAAGAAATGCCGGCAGAGGAGGGATATCCTGCCTATTTGAGCTCTCGTATCGCAGAATTCTACGAACGGGCAGGCTCCGTTGATACCATTGGAGGCCGATTGGGCTCTATCAGTATCGTTGGGGCTGTTTCACCAGCCGGTGGGGACTTCTCAGAACCCGTTACAGAAAACACAAAGCGTTTTGTGAATACTTTTTTAGCCTTGGATAAAAATTTAGCTTACGCCAGACATTATCCAGCTATCAACTGGATGGAAAGCTATTCTGGTTATGTCAAGCTTTTAACGGACTGGTACGAAGATCATGTGGCGGAAGATGCTATCCTCCTGCGGAATAAAATGCTGGATATTCTTTTCCAGGAAAACAAGCTTCAGGAAATGGTTATGCTTGTCGGAGAAGATGCCCTCCCCGATGATCAGCGTTGGATTCTTCAGATTTCCCGATTGCTTCGATTGGGATTCCTCCAGCAAAATGCCTTTGATGATACAGATACCTATGTTCCTTTGGAAAAACAGTATCAAATGCTTAAAATTATCGACTATCTGTATGAAAAAGGATTAGTCGGTTTAAAAGAGGGAATTCCGACCTCTGTGTTATATAATGAGGATATATTTGATCGGATTGTTAAAATGAAATACAATATACCCAATGAGGATTTATCCGGCATTGAGGATATTCGTCAGCACATCGATACATTTTATGATGAGCTATTCAAAAAATATGAAGCGTAAAGGAGGCTGTTAATATGAGAAGAGAATATTTAGTCATTGATAACATTAACGGCCCACTCATTGAAGTATCAGAAGTAACCGATGTTTTTTACGGTGAGGTTGTGAATATCCAGGATCGATCCACCGGGGAGATGAAAAAGGGAAAGGTCATTAAAATCGATGGCCAGACGGCAACCATTCAGGTTTTCCAGTCGACCTCAGGCCTGGCTGCTGAAAATGCCATTACCCGTTTTACCGGTGAATCCTTCAACATTCCCCTTTCCATTGATTTATTAGGGCGTGTCTTTAATGGGATTGGGGAACCCATTGACCATGGGGCTGATATTTTTTCGGACGAAGAGGCCAATATTAATGGGGCTCCCATTAACCCCATGAGTCGGAAATACCCTCGTAATTTTATTCAAACCGGGATTAGCTCCATCGATATTTTGATGACCTTGATCCGTGGTCAGAAGCTTCCGATTTTCTCAGGGAATGGCTTAAGCCACAATGAATTAGCGGCTCAAATCGTTCGGCAAGCTAAAATTTCAGATGATTACAAAGAAGAATTTGCGGTTATTTTTGCGGCCATTGGGGTGAAACATGATGATGAAAAATTCTTCCGGAAAACCTTTGAAGAAGCTAATGTCATGGATCGTGTTGTCATGTTTGTTAATTATGCGGATGACCCTGTGGCTGAGCGTATCACAGCGCCACGATGTGCTTTAACAGTAGCAGAATATCTGGCCTTCCAAAAGGATATGCAGATTTTGGTGGTTATGAGTGATATCACGGCATATTGTGAAGCATTGCGTGAGATTTCGTCGGCTCGGGAAGAAGTGCCAAGCCGTAAAGGGTACCCTGGGTATATGTATTCTGACTTAGCCAGCCTATATGAACGTGCCGGAATGCTTAAAAGCAGCAGTGGGAGTATTACCTTCCTGCCGATTCTGACCATGCCCAATGACGATATCACCCATCCTATTCCTGACCTTACGGGCTTTATTACAGAAGGACAGATTGTTTTAAGCCGTGATTTGTTCCAGCGTAGCATTTATCCACCCATTGATATTTTACCATCCTTGTCCCGTTTGATGAAGGATGGTATTGGTGAGGGCTATACTCGTGAGGATCACCAGGATTTGGCTAACCAATTATTTGCAGCCTACTCCCGAGTACAAGAAGTTCGGGACTTATCCCAAATCATGGGTGAAGATGATTTAAGTGCCACAGACAAGACATATATGGAGTTTGGCCGTGCTTTTGAAGCGGAATTCTTAACCCAGGGATTTGACGAAAACCGGACCATTTATGAAAGTTTGGATCTGGGATGGAAGCTATTGACCATTCTACCAGAAACAGAACTCAACCGCCTTAGTCCAAAACTGATTGAAAAATATCTGCCTAAGAAAAAGTATTCTTTAGAAGCGAAATAGGGAGGCGATTCCTATGGCTTTAAAAATAACACCCACAAAAGCCAACTTGATCAAGAGCAAGGCACGTCTTTCTTTTTCAACCAAAGGATATAATCTTTTAGATAAAAAAAGAACTGTCTTGATTCAAGAGATTATGAAGTTGGTACAGCAGTCTGAAGAAATTGAAACTCAAATAGGGGAGACGTTTAAAGAGGCTTATATTGCGCTACAGCAGGTGACCATAAGCATGGGATTGAATCACCTTGATGAGTTCGCCTTATCCATTCCTCCTGAAACCCCCTTTGATACACGGACCCGTAGTGTTATGGGAGTCGATATTCCGGAATTGGTTATTCCAGAGTCCGCTAAAGAAGCGCTCAACCTGCCCTATGGATTTTATGAAAATAATCCAGCGTTAGATGTTGCAATAGCCAAGTTTAATGAGGTGAAAGAGCTTTCTTATCGGTTGGCAGAAATTGAAGGAACAGCCTTTAAACTCAGTGTGGAAATCAAAAAAACACAAAAAAGTGCCAATGCACTGGATAAAATTCAGATCCCAAAGCTTAAAACGACGATTAAATATATTGAAGAGAGCATCGAAGAAAAGGACCGAGAAGAAAACTTTAGAATTAAAAAGGTAAAGAAACATAATCAAAAGTAACGTTACGCACTAAAAACGCTGGTAAAACAGCGTTTTTTTTATAGGATTATTTCCAATGTTATTTCCCAAAAGACCTTCTTGCTGAAATGATACAATCCTGTTACCATTTAGACATCTCAAGTTAACTGTTCGTATACACGGACGATTAAGAAAGGAAGACTCATGGAATTTATCGCAAAGAACAAAAAGAAGATCATCGCATTTATAGTCATCGCGATTCTGGCTGTACTCACCGGAATGACCTGCTTTGCTAACATGAACAAACGTGTGGATATCAGCTATGACACGAATTCTGGAGCCAATGGAAGCGTTCAAACTAAGTCTGTTACAGGGAAGACCCAATTGACGGTGCGTGACCTTCTGACGGAAGAAGGATATACTGTTGATGAAAATCAGTATAGCTATAGCGTTGATTTAGATGCAAAGGTACGGAATGTATCAGAGGTCAACATCAAGCAGAAGGTTAGCGGGAGTATTGAAGTGGATGGGCAAAAAATTGTCTTTACCTCATCTTCGGGAACAGTGGGGGATGTCTTAAACGAGAATAACATCGCCCTTGGTACAGCGGATTTGGTAACCCCCGCTACAGCTGCTGCATTAACCACCGATGTTTCAAACATCAAAGTTACACGCGTGACGACGAAGGATGAAACCCGAACTGAAAGTATTGCTTTTGCGACCCAAGAGGTCCAAAATGCTGACTTGGCAAAGGGGAGTAGTGAAGTAACGACCTTGGGAGAAAATGGTGTGAGCACCATTACAGATCGGGTAACTTATAAAGATGGCAATGAAATGGAACGGGTGAATATCTCAAGCGAGGTCACAAAGGAACCTATAAACCAAGTCGTACAAATTGGTACTAAGGTAACAACAACCAGTGAAGATGTCATCACGGAAACAAGTCTTCCATTCAGTACGGAAACAAAAGAAAATGCCGATTTAGATGAAGGGGTTAATAATATCCTCACTAAGGGTGTCAATGGTTCCCATAAATTGGTTGTCCGTGTCACCTATGAGGATGGTGTTGAAGTTTCTCGGGAAACGATTTCTGATGAAACAACAAATCCCGTCAACGAAGTGATTGAAGTCGGAACTAAAAAGGCAGTTGTTGAGGAAAGTAAACCGAGCGAGCCAGAACCAACCCCAACCCCTGATACGGAGACGCCAACAGAAACGCCAGAGGATAACACTGGCGATAGCGGAAATAGCGGTGGTAATGCCACTGAATCCATTAATCCCTCTGATTTTGATTTGATTTGTGCCATAGTTGCCCACGAAGGTGGCACTTCCTATGAAGGTGCTATGGGTGTGATCAGCTGTGTAATGAATCGCGTCGACTCTGGTGCCTGGGGTGGGAGTGATGCCGTAAGCGTACTCACCGCACCAGGACAATTTGCTTCATATCTTGATGGGTATTACAGACAATATTTAGGGGCGGATATTCCCGAGGTAAGACAGGCCGTTAAGGACTGTATGGAAAACGGAGTCCGCAGTCACTCTTACACAAGCTTTAGAAGCTATCAAACCAGTGGCTCTGTTAATATTTGTGGAAACTGGTATTTCTAAAAAAGTAAAATAACATAGTGGAGGGAAGAAGATGTTACATATGATTTCATCACTAATTGCCGCCATGGTAATTTTTCGCTGGAGGCCACACAGCAGTTTAGAAAAACAATAAAGAATCAAGGGCCGTTGTCTATGAACAACGACCCTTAATGGGTTTTTTGAAAGGGTTGCCTATGAAAAGAAAATCACAATTTATAATCATGATGATACTCTGTTTCTTAGCAGTATGCCATCCTGTGTGTGCAGAAGGGGAGATAACCACACAGTTAGACATGGGTCAGAGTACCATCGACGGTATCGTTGCTGAGTTAAAAAAGGCCGATACTTCCATCGCCACACTTCAGGGACAGCAAGAAGCTCTCAATTCACAGGTTATCACACTGACCGATGAAATCAGTACCACGCAATCAGAGATTGATACGATGAACGCCATTATGGATCAATCCAGGGCAGAGTTGGAAGAACGGATGCGTGTCATGTATATGTTTGGTGGCGATAGTTATTTGGAAGTGCTTTTCACATCTGAAGATTTAACGGACTTCTTTACCCGGGCAGATATGGTTGCCTCTATTTTAAAGGCAGATCGCCAGGTTATGGACAATTTAAAGGCCCTTCGTGCCCAAATAGAGGAAAAAACGCAGCTTCTCAATACAAAGCATGCCATGTTGATTATGGCATCTCAGTCACAGCAAAGCAATCAAGCAATACTTGACAATCTGTCACTGCAAAAGGAGCAGCTTTTAGCGTCCAATACAGAAGCACAGGCAACCTATGAGAATAGTAAAAATGTGACTTCAGCCGCAGGTGGTAGCTCATCAGTTACAGCTGGAAATGGTACTCAGAGTGCAAGTGCATCGGATTTTGATACAATCTGTGCCATTGTTGCCCATGAAGGCGGTACCTCCTATGAGGGATCCTTGGCGGTTATCAGCTGTGTAATGAACCGGGTGGATTCCGGGGCCTGGGGTGGTTCAACGGCTTTAGGCGTTTTAACGGCACCAGGACAGTTTGCTTCTTACTTGGATGGTTATTACACACAATATCTCGGAGCAGAAATCCCTGAAGTAAGACAGGCCGTACGGGATTGTATGGAAGGTGGTGTCAGAAGCCATCCATATATGAGTTTCAGAAGCTATCAAACCAGTGGCTCTGTTAATATCGGTGGAAATTGGTATTTTTAGGAAAGAATGAATGATTGATAATAGCATAATAAAAAAAGGTGTATGATGAAAAAATTTAGTCTCTTAGTCATGCTGATTCTTTCTTTTTCTATTCTGGCGCCAGGAGTCCTTGCAGCTTCACAGGCAGAGTTAGAACAACAAAAGAAAGAGGCCCAGAATAAGGCCGCCGCAGCTCAATATCAAATTGATATGACCCAAACCACAATAGAGGGAATCAACTCTGAATTAGAAAAATCAAATTCTGCCATTTCAAGTTTACAGACCCAAATGGACACACTCAACGGCCAAATTGATACCCTCAACCAAAGCATGCAGTCGACGCAGGGTGAATTAGATACTTTGAATGTAACCTTAGGACAACAGCAGCTTGGACTAGAGGAGCGCCTGCGGGTCATGTATATGTATGGTAATGAATCTTACCTGGAAATTCTTTTTTCCTCAACGGGGATGACGGATTTCCTGACAAAGATTGATATGATTGCCTCAATCATGACGGCAGACCAAAAATCGGTGAATCAAGTCAAAAATACATTATCTACCATAGACACAAAAAATAAAGAGTTGGTATCCCAGCGTGCCGCTGTGGAATTAGCCAAAAGTGAACAGCAGGCGCTTTTAGTCGGACAGGAAAATATCAAGGCTCAACAACAAACATTGTTGGCTCAAAATGGAGGCGTTTTGGAATCCGCCAGGGAAGAGCTGGCCACAAGAAACGCTGAAATTGCAGCAGCAGAGGCAGAGTTGTCCGCTATTGTACGGGATACAGCGGGTTCGGTCGATACATCACCTGGCCCATCAGAAGGAGGAAGTGATGGCGGCTCTTCCGGCGGTGGCAGTACCTCTGGAGATACTGGCGGAACCGGAGGCAGTGGTTCCGGCGGTGGCGCCGCGACGACGGGGTATCGATGGCCATCGGATTATTATACCATCACAGATTACTTTGGTCCCCGGGAATCCCCTGGAGAAGGGGCGAGTACCGATCATATGGGAATCGATATTGGCGCCGCTTTTGGTTCGCCTATTTACGCGGCGGCAAGTGGTCGTGTGATTTCAGCACGGTATAGCAAGGGATATGGTAATTATGTTATGATCGCTCATAATGATGGATATACCACGCTGTATGCCCATCAAAATGAACTTGCAGTATCTGCAGGGGAGTATGTTACCCAGGGACAAGTCATTGGTTATGTGGGAAATACAGGGGCTTCTTTTGGTGCCCATCTTCATTTAAGTTTTATGAATTCAAATGGGGATTTTGTGAATCCATTGAATTTCTTATAAAAAATGAAAAACCTCAATCATCCCAGAATGTTTGGGAAAGGATGATTGAGGTTTTGTCTTTAATCGTTTTTTAATTTCTTGCGAACCTTGAAATAAATCACAGCGGCAATAATGAGAAGAATGATGAGCAAGGGGAGGAACCAAGCTAAAAAGAGGGAAATCTGGTAGCTCATACGGTACATTTGGATGCCATACTTGACCCCAAAATAGAAGCCAAATCCAAAGAGTGCAACAGCAAAGATCAACCCTGCGATGATTTTTGCCTTCCACGCACCTTTATTCTTTTCTGGGTCAGTGTATTTCTGTGGTGTCTTTTGAGCATTCTCTGCCTCAGTCTCACGAATCATTTCATCAAACTTTTGTTCTTCCATGTAAATCTCCTTTCCAAAGCTTTCCTTTATTATAACGTAATTTCAATGGTTTGGAAACATTGCCTTTAAAAGAAATTCATAATGAATCCCATAATCAAGCCTAAAAGCCCTCCGAGCCACACAATGGCATTGAGCTCTTTTTTCATAATCCCCAAAAGAATATGTTCCAGTTCTAAAACATCAAAGCCATTAATACGATCTTCTACTAATTTAGAGAGATCCACAGCTTGCAGAATCTTCGCTAAAGAATTTTGAACGATGGTATGATAAAGGCCAAGTATCCTTTTTTTAATGATTGGAATTTTATGCCCATAGTCCTCATAGAGATCCACTAAGCGAACGTGGAGCAGTCCGTCACTCTCACGGACGACCGCTTCCGAAATTAAATCCTTCCCTTGATCAAAAACCATGTCATCGACCATGACCCGGATTTTTTCTTTCATTCCAATAACTGCGTCTTCACTGATGAGAAATGAAAAGGTGCTGTACAGGGGGTTTTTTTGGACTTCAGCGATAGCGGCCTCGGCAACAGAAGCGCCTAGATCCAAAGAGCAGGCTTTTTTATAAATAAGTTCAATCAAACCCGTTTGTGCCTTTTCAATATAAGCATCTGTTCGATCAGTATCAAAGGCCTTACATAATACGTCCTGGACAGTGAGCGTACTCTCCTTATAATCATCAACGAGATGATCTAAAAATCCGGAAATTTTATTATCCATTTCCACAGACAGCAGATTTTCAGACAGGACACTTTCATTAATTAAAATCTCACCCACAACATCCCCGCAGGATTTTGCAATACGGGCCTTTTCCTTAGGGATGATCCCTGGTGTAAAAGGTAAGGTGTGATTAAAAAATTTAATCGGATGTAAGGGCCTAAAAAGCATGCGGATGGCAATGCCGTTGGTAATGAGCCCAATGATACCACCAATCAACGGTCCAATAATATACGAAAAATCAACGTTCAATAAATCGACTCCTCTCAAAAAAATCTTTATTTCATATTCTATGCCTTTTTCTTTCAAAAAACAATTGATTAATTGCATCATTTTGTCTATAATGATTTAAAATGATGATTGGGACGTTCATGAGTATCTTTTTTACAGAGACCGAATACATCTGCTGGAAGTATTGGGAGAAGGACTAATGATGACCAGCCCAGGAGTTGGCCAGGGGAAATACTGGCCCGGAGGATCTCCGTTACCCCGGGAATGAAGTGGGCAGAAATGCCAAAAAGGGTGGAACCACGTTAATTGCGTCCCTTTGTGATTATGACGTCACAAAGGGATTTTTTTGTATTATAATAAAAAGGAGAAAGTAGCACAATGAATATTACTTTAAAAGATGGAAGTATTCGTGAATATGCTTCTGGTACAACGGTGTACGATATTGCCAAGGATATCAGTCCAGGATTAGCAAGGAATCTTATGGCTGGTGAGGTCGACGGCAAGGTCATTGATTTGCGTCGGCCCATTACAGAAGATTGTCAACTGAATTTATTAACCTTTGAAGATGCTGGCGGAAAGCATGCCTTTTGGCATTCCGCGTCCCATTTAATGGCTCAGGCCATCAAACGGATTTGGCCCGATGCCCAACTAACCATCGGACCCGCCATTGATAATGGCTTTTACTACGATATTGATATGGAACACGTCCTTACCCCCGAGGATTTCAAAACCATTGAGTCTGAAATGAAGAAAATTGTTAAGGAAGCCCCGGATATCAACTATTATGAAATGTCCCGAAAGGAAGCCTTGGAATGGGCGGAAAAGGAAGGGGAAACCTACAAAACGGAATTAATTAACAATTTGCCCGAGGATGCTGTTATTTCATTCTATGGGCAAGGAGAGTGGGCAGATCTCTGTGCCGGGCCCCATCTTTTAAATGCTTCTCAGATTAAGGCATTTAAAATCCTCAGTTTAGCAGGGGCCTATTGGCATGGCGATTCCAACAATAAGATGCTTCAACGGATTTATGGGGTTGCTTTCCCTAAAAAATCAATGCTTGATGAGCATTTAGAACGTCTTGAAGAAGCAAAAAAACGGGATCATCGGAAGCTTGGTAAGGAATTGGGACTTTTCTCCCTTCACGAAGAAGGCCCGGGTTTCCCCTTTTTCCACCCCAAAGGAATGGTGGTACGAAACGAGCTGGAAAACTACTGGCGCCAGGAACACCGGCGCCGGGGCTATGTTGAAATAAAGACACCTATTATGCTCAATGCAGATTTATGGAAGCGCTCCGGCCATTGGGACCACTATAAAGAAAATATGTACTTTACTGAAATTGATGGCCAGGAGTTTGCCATTAAGCCCATGAACTGTCCTGGTGGGATGCTGGTTTATAATAGCACACAGCATAGCTACCGGGAATTGCCCATCCGGGCCGGGGAATTAGGCCAGGTCCACCGCCATGAACTCAGCGGCGCCCTCCATGGACTGATGCGTGTCCGAACCTTTACCCAAGACGATGCCCATATCTTTATGATGCAGTCCCAAATCAAAGAAGAAGTGACATCTGTCATTGAATTAGCCGATGATGTCTATAATATCTTTGGCTTTAAATACAAGGTCGAGCTATCCACGCGTCCAGAAGATTCCATGGGGAATGATGAAGATTGGGAAACCGCCACGGAAGCCCTCCGGGAGGCATTGGAAGCCAAAGGGATAAACTATGTGATTAATCCAGGTGACGGCGCTTTCTACGGTCCTAAAATTGATTTCCATCTGGAAGACAGTATTGGGCGAACCTGGCAGTGTGGGACCATTCAATTGGATTTCCAAATGCCAGAACGCTTTGATTTAACCTATGTCGGAAGTGATGGGGAAAAGCATCGCCCGGTCATTATTCACCGAACCATCTTTGGTAGCATCGAGCGTTTCTTCGGTATTCTGATTGAACATTTTGCTGGGAAATTCCCGTTGTGGCTAGCACCTGTTCAAGTTGAACTGATCCCTGTATCGGATAAGCACGATGCCTTTGCACGGAAAATCGCTGCAGAGCTCCAGGAAAATGATATTCGGGTCGATATCGATTTCCGTGACGAAAAAATTGGCTACCGTATCCGGGAAGCCCAGATGCAAAAAGTACCCTATATGCTGGTGATTGGCGACAAGGAAATGGAAGGTGAACTTCTGACCATTCGAAATCGGGATACGGGAGAGCAGGAACAGTTAACATTAGAAGCTTTCAAGGCAAAGCTTAAAGAAGGAATTGGGTCCAAGGGATTAACCTTAAAATAATCCTTGACAAGTCGGACATGAACAGGTAAACTAATTGAGTAACGAAGTAGAAGTGTCCACTTCTCACCTAATGCCACAGGCATTGAGGTTATATCATTTAATGATTGAATGAGCAGGTGGACTATGTCCATCTGCTTTTATATTTTACCCAATGGGAGGTGTATTACAATAGCTAAAGACATTCAACACGAAATCAACGAACGCATCCGTGACCGGGAAATCCGGGTCATCGATTCCGATGGGAATATGCTCGGGGTCATGTCGTCAAAAGAAGCCCAGCGTATCGCTGATGAAAAGAATCTTGATCTCGTCAAAGTGTCACCCAATGCCAAGCCACCAGTCTGTAAGATTTTGGACTATGGTAAATTCCGCTACGAAGAGATGCGACGTCTCAAAGAAGCAAAGAAAAATCAGAAAGCAGTGGTCATTAAAGAAATCCGTATGTCTGTCCGTGTTGAGGAGCATGACATTCAGGTTAAGGCAAAGAATGCCATTAAATTCCTGGAACAGGGGAATCGGGTTAAATTAACCATTCGATTCAGAGGGCGTGAAATGGCCTATACTGAACAGGGAAAAGGCGTGCTGCTGGAATTTGCGAAACGGTTAGATGAGTATGGTACCGTTGAAAAGAATCCTAAGCTGGAAGGCCGGAATATGTCGATCTTTTTATCTCCGAAGAAGAAAGATAAGTAAGCGTTATATCGTATATTCTTGAATATACTTTATTATAAAAACTAAAACTCAAAAATAAAAGTGCAGAGAGGAGGAAGAATCATGCCAAAGATGAAATCACACCGTGGTTCTGCAAAACGTTTTAAAGTAAAGAAGTCGGGTGTTGTCAAACGCAAACAGGCATTTAAGAGCCACATCCTGAATAAAAAGAGCCCTAAGCGAAAAAGGGATTTAAGAAAAGCAAGCTACTTAGTACCTAGCAATGCTAAAGTTGTTAAGAAAATGTTATTGAAATAATAGCGAGCAAGGAGGAACATTTTAATGGCAAGAATTAAAAAAGGCGTTAATGCCAAAAAGAAACATAAAAAGATACTGAAACTTGCAAAAGGCTATTATGGTGCCAAAAGCAAGCTCTACCGTCCCGCGAACGAAGCCGTCATGCGTGCGCTGCGTTCATCCTACAGAGGACGTAAGGAAAAGAAACGGAATTACAGACGTTTATGGATTACCCGTATCAATGCGGCTGCTAGAATGCAGGGTATGAGCTACAGCAAGTTCATGTTTGGCTTAAAGCAGGCAAATGTTGATATCGACCGTAAAATCCTGGCTGATTTGGCGATGAATGATATGGATGCTTTTGTCCAATTAGCAGAAGTCTCCAAAGCCCATCAGGCTTAGTTCTGTTTTAGCAGATGAATAATAACCAAACCATCCTTTCCCAACGGGTAGGATGGTTTTTTCGGTCCTGAACACGAATTGATATTGTATAGTTTTAGTTGACAACTGATTCACAAGGATTTAAGCTAATCAAAGAGTCAGGAGGAGACGAAAAAATGGCAAAGAATAGACAATATGATCCAGAATATAAGATACAGGCCGTGAAGCTGGGAAAAGAAATTGGTCAGTCTAAGGCAGCTAAGGAACTCGGCATTCCCAAGAATACATTGTATTCTTGGATGAGATCCTGCCGACTCGGTAAGTTAGACCTGGGGCCAGGTTCACAGACGCCAACAAGCGCCATGTCACTGACCGAGGAGCTTATCACCTTACGCCAGCACGTTAAGGCACAGAACAAAGAGATTCGACGTCTTAAGGAAGAGAATGAGTTTTT
>NZ_FNRK01000031.1 GCF_900107815.1 Eubacterium aggregans | reverse complement strand
CTTCAAATTTTCACCCGATGTCCGCAAAGTCATTTATACGACCAACGCCATAGAAAGCCTCAATGCAACATATCGGAAGCTAAATCGCCAGCGTAGTGTCTTTCCCAGCGATACAGCGCTCCAAAAGGCCCTTTACCTGGCGACCTTTGAAGCGACTAAAAAATGGCGCCTGCCCCTTCGGAACTGGGGGCTGGTTTATGGCGAGCTCAGCATGATGTATGAGGGGCGCTTGCCAGAATAATCATCGATATCGCCTTAATGCACAGGTTGTTTTTATCACCTGTTCTTGACAAGTTACGATTTATGGCGTATATATTAACTATCTAAGGCATATCTATATTGCTTTGTTTTTTCTTTTTTTTCTGATTCTAAGCACAGGAAATTCGTATTTACAGAAAGTCTTTCACACTCCCAGTCTAGCTTTTTGTCCGCACCCCCGACCCAAAAAATCCTACAACCGAAAATACAATCTCAGGATTTCAGAGAAACTTCCAAAGCCATCAACCGACGGAAAGAATAGTTGATGGCTTTTAAAAAGTGCAGACTTACATCCTGACTGCTTCATTATTCAAGATGCCTTCAATCATTTGTTTAAGCTCAGGAAAATCATTCATAACCGTGAAGTACACATCGGCCATCCTCAGTGTTTGATATTTATGTGCGGCAATATCCCGAAATCCAGCGATGGCTTTCCAGGGGACGGTCTTGTACTGCTTTCGAATCTCATCAGACAGTGACTTTACCAATTCTCCAATATTAATGACAGTCATACAGATGGCACGCTTTTTCATTTCATTTTGGTCAAACGCCTCAAAAGAGCTCCTAGCCATCATCATTTCCGCTACAGCGATTTCCTTCAATACCTTAATTAATATCTGTTCGTCCCGATGATTCATACAGCGGTATCACCTTTCCAATTTGAATCAGAGCATCCGGCGGTAGAGGGGCATGGATGAGATCCACGTCCTTCTTAAGCCGTGCTTCCAAATCACTTTGCAGCTTTGACAGGGTGAGCAATGAAACGGCAGGTGTGTCAAATTCAACCAATAAGTCAATATCACTTTCGCTCTGGTCCGATGCGCTGGCATAAGATCCAAACAGATCAATACGCTTGACCGCAAAAAGTGGTGCAATCTCGGTAACCCCTTGGCGGATATCCTTTATCTTCATGGTCCTGCCCTCCTTTGTCTTCATTATACCGGCATCCACTCTGTAAATCAAGCCAATAAAATCCGAACATAGCCCATGTTCGTCCTTTAATAAAACACACCTGTCCGCCAAACAAAAAACCTGCAAACAATGCCAAAAAGAATTGTATTGATTTCAAGGAAAAAATGTGTTTTAATAGAGAAAATTAAAAGTGTATACAGTATTTCATGAAGGACAATGGCGTCCGATTCAGTGGGATGATTGAAGGTTATACAATGACGAAAATGCAGGTCCTGGGGCAATGGTGCTAAGGGATTTAGTTTCGTGCAGGGTAAAATCGAGCGTCCGATGGAATCGGGCGTTCGATTTTTTTGAAGGAGAGTACCATGTTAAGAAAAGAAGGCGAAATCCGAATTCCTTCGGGCTGTGCCATATCGGGCATCATCGACCGTAAGGGACGAAATTGTATTAACGGCAAGACCATTGTGGATTCCATTGCGGTGATGCACGACCGGTCCAACGGGCTGGGGGGCGGCTTTGCGGGGTATGGGATTTACCCGGAATACGCCGATTCCTACGCATTCCACGTGTTCTATGATGATTTTAAGGCCAGACAACAGACCGAGGCCTATCTGGAACGGTTTTTTGATATTGTCAATTTGAGCCGGATTCCGGTGCGTAAAAATAAAAATATTACGGACGAACCCCTGATCTGGCGGTATTTCGTGAACCCGATTTTCACCAAGATCCAGGAGGAAAAGGGGGAAATTGACGAGCAGAAATTCATTGTGGATACGGTGTTCTACATTAATTCAGCCATCGACGGGGCCTATATTTTCTCCAGTGGGAAGAATATGGGGGTCTTTAAAGCCGTGGGCTTCCCCGAGGATGTGGGGGATTTCTACAAGCTGGAGGAATACAATGGCTATTGCTGGACGGCCCATGGCCGTTATCCCACCAATACACCGGGCTGGTGGGGGGGTGCCCATCCCTTTGCGCTGTTAGACTACTCGGTGGTGCACAATGGGGAGATTTCCTCCTACGATGCCAACCGGCGCTATATTGAGATGTTCGATTATAAGTGTACCCTCTTAACCGATACCGAGGTCATCACCTATATCATTGATTACCTCAATCGGAAAGAGGGCTTTGATTACGAGGACATCGCGGCCATTATCGCGGCGCCCTTCTGGGAGGAAATCGACGGGATGCCCCGGGAGCAGGCGGATCGGATGAAGATCCTGCGCAATACCTTTGCCAGCCTGCTCATCACCGGCCCTTTCTCCATTATCTGTGGTTTTAACAAGGGGCTCATGGCCCTGAACGACCGCCTGAAGCTGCGGTCCATGGTGGCGGGTGAAAAGGACGATATTGTCTATATTGCCAGCGAGGAATCCGCCATTCGTGCGGTGTGTCCGGATATTGAGGGGATTTGGGCCCCCCGGGGCGGTGAACCCATTATCGTCCGGGTTGAAGAGGATGGGAAGGAGGCGTAAAAATGGGAATCAATTATATTTATCCAGAATTTGAAATCCACAGGGACCCCACCCGCTGTATTCAATGCCGGGTGTGCGAGCGCCAATGCGCTAACGAGGTCCACAGCTATGACGCAGAGCTGGATGTGATGCGTGCAGACGAAACCCAGTGCGTGGACTGCCAGCGCTGTGTGAGCCTCTGCCCCACCCGGGCTTTAAAAATCGTGAAGACGGATAATACCTTCCGCCCCAATTACAATTGGAAGCAGTCGACCATCGAAGAGGTGTATCGCCAGGCAGGAAGCGGCGGGGTGCTGCTCTCCAGCATGGGGAACCCCGGGGATTATCCGGTGTACTGGGATAAGATGCTCATTAATGCCAGCCAGGTGACCAACCCCTCCATCGACCCCCTCCGGGAGCCCATGGAAACCCGGGTGTTTTTGGGGAAAAAGCCCAGCCATCTGGAGTTCGACAAGCAGGGGAATTTAATATCAGACCTGCCCCCCCAGATTGAACTGGAGCTGCCCGTTATGTTCTCGGCCATGTCCTATGGCTCCATCAGTGAGAATGCCCACAAATCCCTGGCCCGGGCGGCCACGGAGCTGGGCACCTGCTACAATACCGGGGAGGGTGGCCTCAATAAGGAGTTCTACCAGTACGGTCCCAATACCATCGTCCAAGTGGCTTCCGGACGCTTCGGGGTCCACGAGGATTACCTCATGACCGGGGCGGCCATCGAAATTAAGATGGGCCAGGGGGCGAAGCCGGGAATCGGCGGCCATCTGCCAGGCCATAAGATTGGCCAGAAGGTGTCGGAAACCCGGATGATTCCCGAGGGCTCCGATGCCATTTCTCCGGCACCCCATCACGATATTTACTCCATCGAGGATTTGCGTCAGCTGATCTTCTCCTTAAAGGAAGCCACAGATTATAAAAAGCCGGTGATTGTTAAAATCGCGGCGGTGCACAATGTGGCGGCCATTGCCTCGGGCATTGCCCGTTCCGGGGCGGATGTCATTGCCATCGACGGCTTCCGGGGAGGTACCGGTGCCGCCCCCACCCGGATTCGGGATAATGTGGGGATTCCCATCGAGCTGGCCCTGGCGGCCGTGGACCAGCGTCTCCGGGATGAAAAAATCCGAAACGATATCTCCATCGTCGTCGGGGGCTCCATCCGCAGCTCCGCCGACGTGGTCAAGGCCATTGCCCTGGGGGCCGATGCCTGCTATATCGGCTCCTCGGCCCTCATGGCCCTGGGCTGCCACCTCTGCCGAGCCTGCCAGCAGGGCAAGTGCAACTGGGGCATCGCCACCCAAAGAGAGGATTTGGTCAAACGCCTGAACCCCGATATCGGAGCCCAGCGCCTGGTCAACCTCGTCCGGGCCTGGGACCATGAAATCAAGGAAATGATGGGCGGCATGGGGATCAACTCCATTGAGTCCTTAAAAGGTAACCGCTTGATGCTAAGGGGCGTGGGCCTCAGTGAAACCGAGCTAGAAATCCTAGGGATAGAGCACGCGGGACGCTGAGTCCGGTTCTGCGAAGCAGAATCGGTAGCAGGCTGATCGAAGGAGCGTGAGCGAGTAGCCTGCGGTAACGAAGCTAGTGCATTTGAGCGTCTGTCTTATCCATAATATGGATAAGAAAAGACAGATGCGAAAATGTAGACCTTATAGAAGGAGAATATCGTGAAACGAGTCTATGTTAATGAAGAGTGGTGCCTCGGCTGCCATTTATGTGAAGTTCAATGTGCCTTTGCGGGTTCCGGGGAATCCGACATGGTCAAGGCCTTTAATCGGGATGAGAAACCCCTGCCCCGGATTCGGGTAGAGGATGGGGGCGAAGCCGATGGCGGCATCCACTTTGCCGTATCCTGCCGCCACTGTGAAACACCCCTGTGTGTTAAGGGCTGCATCACTGGCGCGCTCTCCGTGGGTGAGGACGGCATTGTCCGCATCGACCAGGAGCGCTGCGTGGGCTGCCGGACCTGTATCGTCATGTGCCCCTACGGCTGTCTGGTCATCGGCAGAAACCACACCATGCTCAAATGTGAGCTGTGCACAGAGACAACAGAAGGCGCACCGGCCTGTGTGGCGGGCTGTCCCAATCAGGCCATCGTCTACGAAGAAAGGGGTGAATAAAATGGCAGAGACCCATACCAAATATCTCATTATCGGCAATGCCACCGCCGCTGTGGGCGGCATCACGGGCATCCGGACAGTGGACCCCGCGGGAAGCATCACCGTCATCTCCGGGGAGGACCGCCACGTGTATTCCCGACCCCTTATCTCCTACTTTCTGGAGGGCCGGGTGGAAAAGGAAAACACCCGCTACCGAGATTTGGACTTCTATGAAAAGAACGATGTAACCGTGGAGTATGGGGTTATGGCCACGGCGGTGGATGCCAAACGTAAGATCGTCACCCTCACCGGGGGGCGGACCATCAGCTACGAAAAGCTTTTGGTAGCCACAGGCTCTCGCCCCTTTGTGCCCCCCATCAAAGGCCGGGATTCGGCCAAGAACACCTTTACCTTCACCACCATGGATGATGCCGAAGGCATTGCCAAGATCCTCACCCCCGAGTCCCAGGTGGTCATTCTAGGGGCGGGCCTTATCGGACTAAAGGCGGCGGAAGCCCTGGTGGACCAGTGTGGAGGCATCACGGTAGTGGATTTAGCGGACCGGGTGTTGCCCAGTGTGCTGGACGCCGAATGTGCGGCCCGTTACGCCGATTATTTAGAGGGGCTGGGCATGGCCCTGCGCCTGGGTACCAGCATCACTGCAATTGGTGATGGGGACGTCACCTTAAGCGATGGGGACACCCTGGCCTATGATATCTTGATTCTGGCAGTGGGCACCCGCCCGGAAAGCGGCCTGGTGGACGAGGCCGGAGGAGAGGTACAGCGGGGCATCGTCACCGACAGCAAACAGACCACCACCCTCTTAGATGTCTACGCCGCCGGGGACTGCACCCAAAGCACCGACTGCTCCTCCCAGACGGAGAAAAACATGGCGATCCTGCCCAATGCCTACCTCCAGGGGGAGGTCGCCGGCATCAATATGGCCGGGGGCGAGGCGGAATACACCCGGGCCTTCCCGGTGAATGCCATGGGGATCAAGGGCTACTATATGCTCACCGCCGGCAGCACCCTGGGTGAGCCGGTGGTGGTGGAGGCGACCGGCACCCTGAAAAAATTCTACATCCAGGATGACTGCCTGGTGGGCTTTATTATTCTGGGAGACTGTGACCGGGGGGGCATTTACACCGAGCTGATTCGAAATCAGACCCCCTTGTCCGAAACGGACTGGGCCATGCTCATGGAAGCCCCCCAGTTAGCTGCCTTTGCGAAGAACATCCGGAAGGCCGATTTGGCAGAAGCACACTAAGGAGGCAGAAATGATTATTGAAGCGAAAGAAAAATACTATACCCAGCTTAACCACGAAATCAAATGTACCGAGGACCAGAACGTCACCATCAAGGGCGTCCTGGGCCAGCGGTACATTGGGACCGGGGTTAAGGGCAAGGACCTCACGGTCTTTGGAACCCCGGGCAATGCCATGGGAGCTTACCTGAATCAGACCAATATTACGGTGTACGGCAATGTCCAGGACGCTGTGGGGGATACCATGGATTCCGGGGATATTGTGGTGTACGGCAAGGCCGGGGATACCCTGGGCTACGGCATGCGGGGCGGCAGCATCTATATCCGGGACGACGGCGGCTACCGGGTGGGCATCCATATGAAGGCCTACGAGGAAAAGCAGCCCGTCATTGTCATTGGTGGCCGGGCAGGCTCATTTTTAGGGGAATACCAGGCCGGGGGCACTATCCTGGTCCTGGGAATTGGCTGCGACGGGGCCTTCCCCGCCGGGGGCTATTGTGGTACCGGTATGCACGGCGGTGCCATGGTCCTCCGGTGTGATGAACCGCCAGTGGGTCTGCCGGAGCAGGTCACGGCCCGTCAGTGCAGTGCTGAGGATATGGAGGGGATCGCCCCCTATATTAAAAAATATTGTCACTATTTTGATGCGGATCCGGCATCCATTTTGGAAGGGACCTATTATAAGCTCACCCCCAGCGCCGGTAATCCCTATCATGGGCTGTACACACCCTATTAAAACCAGTATAATTGAAGGCAAAGGTAGTGGGGGGGTGTGGAGGTTGTGGGGCGGTAGGGGTAGCTCTCAGCAGGAGGCGGGGCGGTAGTGTAAGCTCTCAGATGGCACCGGCGTGCTGGACATATGCTTTCACTCCGTCTGCATGCGAATCCGGACAAGGTATGTTACCAAAAGTGTTTCACACTTTCGAACATACGCTTGTTCGTCTCGAAGCAGACTTACGTGAAAGATATGTCCATCCCGCCTTTGGTTTGTGGATACCGCCGCGGCAGGTACTGCTGCGGTGCTGTCCAAATCGATGATTTGGTCAACAGCACCCATGCAAGGCTTGTCCAAGAAGCCGACCGAAGGGAGAGGTGATTGGGAACAAGCTACTGCTTGCTTCGCTCGTTCCAGGATAGCTTAGTCCCCCTTCGTCCCAGCAAACCCAGGCTGTCCGATTGGTAACTTAAGGGAGGGGCAGCCGTTTAGATATGTGAGCGGAGTGATCCCCTGCGGGCAGTACATTGCAATTCTTAGAGAGCTGCTATGTCAACCCGCCAATAACCCTATCAAACCCGAAGGGTTTGCGCCTTGCCGACTGAGGGGGTGCGCTGTATTCGTCAGCGCCTGGGGTCCGGAGCGAATCTTCTAAACGGCTGGCCCTCCCGGGCTACACCATTACTGCTAGGGGAACAGGACGTTTGTACGAGCCGCGGACAGCCGCCCCACCGCCACAAACCTCAGCGGACGAACTCCACCCCTTTATCTGTACCACGTTTTAGAAAACCAGTATCGAAGGAGAGAATCGATGACTATTGGGAATACGACCCTCGATATTTTAACCTTTATCGAGGCTAATGATATTAAATTTTTGCGGATGCAATTCTGTGGGTTGGATGGGCTGAGCCGGAACATCGCCATTTCTAACAATCAGGTGGAGAACGCCATCTTCTACGGCATCCCCTTTGATGCCAGTTCCGTACCGGGCTTTGAAGATGCCGGCTGTTCAGACTTACTGCTAAAGCCGGATTTTAAAACCCTCATGGTGCTGCCCTGGCGGCCCCAGAAGGGGAAAGTGGCCCGGGTGCTGTGTGATGTGGTCACCCCGGATGGACGCCCCTATGCAGGGGACAGCCGCTATATCTTAAAACAGCAGGTGGAGCGTCTCCATCGCCTGGGCTACACCATGAACATCGGTGCGGAATGTGAATTCTTCCTCTTCCAGCTGGGGGAGGACGGCACGCCAACCATGGAGCCTGTGGATCGGGCGGGTTATGCGGATATGGCCCCCTACGATAAGGGGGAAAATACCCGGCGGGAAATCATCTTCACCCTGGAGGAAATGGGCTTTGAAATTGAAAGCTCCCACCACGAATCAGCGGATGGCCAGCACGAGATTGATTTTAAATACAGCGTCGCCCTGGAATCGGCGGACAACATCATCACCTTCCGCAATGTGGTGAAAACCGTGGCCGGGCGCCATGGCCTCCATGCCACCTTTATGCCCAAGCCCCTGAACGGCCAGGCCGGCAGTGGGATGCACATCAACTTATCCCTCACCAAGGATGGGGAAAACCTCTTTGTGGGGGCGGCCTCTGAATTGTCCGAGGCGGCCAGACATTTCGCTGCCGGGGTGCTCCATCACGTCCCTGGGATGACGGCGGTCACCAATCCCCTGGTGAATTCCTATAAGCGCCTGGCAGATGGGATGGAAGCCCCCCAGCGGGTGAGCTGGGGCTTTGGGGACCGCTCGGCCCTCATTAGAATCCCCGCGGCAGAGGGTGAATACTGCCGCATGGAGCTGCGCAGTCCGGACCCGGCCTGTAACCCCTACCTGGCCTTTGCCCTGATTATCGCCGCTGGGCTGGAGGGAATGGAGGAAAAGCGTGCTCTCTTACCCTCCATTGCCGAAGGGGGCCTGGGGGATTCCCTGCCCATGACCTTAAAGGAAGCGGTAGAAGCCATGGCGGCTGACCCCCTAGTGGAAGCGGTTTTAGGGGCGGATACCGCAAAGCGTTATCAGCAAGCGAAATGGCAGGAATGGCAGTGTTATATTCGGACGGTGAATCCCTGGGAGATTGACGCCTATCGGATGCAGTATTAGGAAGGGAATAGCATTAAGGGAAAGGAGGGGATTCGGTGAACAACGTACTCCTCATCTGCCGTCAGAAAGAGGTCGGCCGGGTACTGACAGAAATCCTCCGGGAAATGGCCTTCGAACAGATCGATGTGATGACATCCGGCGCTGAAGGTCGGCGGCGGATGCAGGAAGCAGAATATACCCTCGCCATCCTCAATACACCCCTTGGGGATGAATTTGGCATTGAGTTTGCCCAGGATATTTTAGAGGAGCATGCCACGGGTGTGGTCCTCATCGTTAAAAATGAGCTGATTGAGCATGTGGAGCGGCAGTTAGAGGAGACCACGGCCTTCGTCGTCCCCAAGCCCATTAATAAAACCCTGCTTCAGCAGAATATCAAATTTATTCTGAATTCCAGGCAGAAAATGCAGCGCCTGATTGAGAAGAATGAGAAGCTGGAGAAAAAGATGGATGATTTGAAGCTGGTGTACCGGGCGAAGCTGTGCCTCATGGGTTACCTGGATATGACCGAGGAACAGGCCCACCGGTATATTCAAAAGCACGCCATGGATATGCGCCTGAAGCCTGCGGAGGTTGCGGTGAATCTGATTAAGACCTACGAGCACCGGTAGGGGGACAGCGGGGCGGTAGGGGCAACTCTTGGTAAGGGGCGGTGTGCTGGACATATGCTTTCACTCCGTCTGCTTGCGGATTCGGACATGGTGCGTTACCGAAAGTGCGGCGCACTTTCGAACGCACACAAGTCCGCCCCGATGCAGACTTACGTGAAAGATATGTCCATCCCACCTTTGTTAGTGGGTACCGCCCTGGGAACAGACTTTAAATACTAACTTCAGTTCCCCGCTCGTCCCAGTAAACTAAGGCTGTCCGAGGATGGTGTGCCTGGCGTGCGATATCGGAGCGCACAGCCAAAGGCTGGTCGATCCGCTTGAGCTGACAGATACACCATCAGCGGAGAGCCGTCCCGCTACCACAAACCTTGGTGGACGAACACCCCATCACCCACCCTCACAGAGCTCCCTCCAAAGGGGCTCTTTCTTATTGCCGGGATTTTTGGTATAATGATAAAAAAACAGGAGGGGTCTATGAAAAAGAGTCTGGTCCATCGGCTGAAAATCAACGTGTTTATTTGTTCCATCATTTTATTAGGCTTTATCGCCATCGGGCTCTTTACCACCCTTTCCATCCGGGATTCCTATACCGACAGCATTCGGGATATTTCCTCCCTTTCCTCCCAGGCGATGTACACGGATATCCTCTACATGTTAGAACAACCCATCAACATTGCCTCAGCCATGTCCAAGGACACCCTTCTCCGGGACCTTATGCCCCGGGAACTGGAGGACGGTGCCTTTACGGATACGGTAAAGGCCTATTTGGGGGAATACCAAAAACCTATGGCTTCGATTCTGTTTTCCTGGTGTCCTGCCAAAGCGGACGGTATTATCACTACGCCAACGGCATCGACCGGGTGTTAGAAACCGGGGACCCCGAAGATACGTGGTACTTCACCTTTTTAAAGGGTTCAGAAGACTATTCCCTCAATGTGGATAATGACGAAGCCCATGGGGACAAAATTACCATCTTTGTGAACTGCAAGGTGAAAGCCGCTGATGGCAGCACCTTAGGGGTGGTGGGGGTTGGCCTGGAAACGGCCTATTTTCAAAAGCTCATTACACAATACCAAGAAAAATACGGGGTTGGGGCCTACCTCATCGACGGTGAGGGCAATGTGGAGGTGTCCGCTGTGCCTGGAGATGCCGGAAAGCGCAATCTCTTTGAGGAGGCCGCCTTTGCAGATATGAAAGGCCACCTGGAGGCCGTCGGCAGCTACGATGATGAAGTGTGGTATACTGGGGAGCAAAGCACGGGGTATCGGATCACCCGGTACCTTCCCCGTCTGAACTGGTATCTCGTCGTTGAAAAAAACACCCATGAAATGCAGCAGAAGATGAGCAACCAGCTGCTTTTAATCTTTTTGGTGGCGGTCATCATTATTTTCAGTATGCTGGCCATCACCACGGTCATTCTGCGGCGCTTTAACCGCTCCATGGTGCGCTTGGCGGAATACGACCAGTTAACGGGGGTCCGGAACCGGCGATGCTACGAGCTGGACATTGCCAAACGGGGACTATCCCTGGAGGCGGGGTCCAGCCTTGGAATTGGGATCTTCGATCTCAATGGTTTGAAAGCCATCAATGATGCCTATGGTCATCAGGTTGGAGATGCGTACATTAAGGAATTTGCCCGCTTGCTAGTCCGTATTTTTGGCGAGGGCGCCGTCTATCGTATCGGTGGGGATGAATTCGCCGTTATTTTGACAGACAGCGATGAAGCCCAGGTGAGGATGTGCTGGGAGCGCCTTAAAAAGGAAATGGCCGCTAAGGACATGGGCCAGGAGATCCCCCTGGGTGCCTCCTTTGGATATGCCTTTTACGATAAAGACCGCCTGAATACAATGGACGCCGTTTTCCGTGCCGCGGATGAAGGGATGTACCAGAATAAACGCAAATCTCAGAATGAAACAAATATGGGAGCAACAGAAAGGAAAAACGACTTTGAAAGCAATAACACTTGAGCCCCTGTGGGCCCACCTTATTTTATGCGGAGAAAAGACCGTTCTTAAGCAGTCATGGCAAACGGATTATCGGGGAGATCTGCTTATTTGCAGCCGTCAAGGCCCCATGGAGCCGGGGACCATCGTTGGGGAGGCCCTCTGCGTGGTCACCCTTTTAGATATCGTCCCCTTTGAAAAAAGCCACCAGCAGGCTGCCCATATGGCTCGTCTGCCCGAGGGGGAAGCGATGGGCTACGCCTGGATCCTCTCGGATCTGCGGTATATTAAGCCCTTTCCCCTGGAGGACGGGGCCGGGCTGTTCACGGTGGAGGACGAGCGTATCCATCCCTGCCCTGGGGATGCCACTCCAGAGGAATACACCACCTTCTTTCAGGAATACTACGTTCCTAAATTTGTGGAGGGCCCCATGGCCCTTTACGAGGCCTTCCTCTGTCCAGTCGTCCCGGATGTTCTCTGGGAAGATACCGAGGCGCTGGGTACCTTAATCCAGGGGGTGCTACCCCTGCCCATGCCAGAGGCCAGCTTCAAAGCGGCTGCCCAGTTGGTATTAAAGGATGAGGTCACCAATGGCAACGGCGTATGGTGTTACCGGGGGAGCACCGAAGCCCTGTCGACATTTCTTAAGCACCAGGGAATGCTAACCGAGAAGTTCAGCGCATTTTTGGCCGCTTATCCCGATTGCGCCGTAGCCTTCCAGGATAATTTTTATCAGTAAACTTGGACCTACAAGTAATAATTTATTATTGAAAATCGTTTTAAAAAAGTATTTGACAGAATAATGATAATAATTTATAATCATAACTGTAATTGAATACAACTTATATAAGTTCGTAATTGGGTCGGACGTTTCTACCAACTACCGTAATAGTTGACTATAAGTTCACATCATCGCCTTTGGCTGGTGTGGATTTATAGCGGCTGTTACGGTTTTTTTATAACCAACCATACAGGAGGAATGCATGTCGCATTTAATCATTAAACAGGCAATGACCGTGGTAACCTGTGATGATCAGGATACCCTTTATGAAAATACGGATATTGAAATAAAGGATGGTGTCATTACCAACCTAGGGGACATTGTCCCCCCAGAGGGGGCGGAGGTCATTGATGCCCGGGGCTGTATTGTTTATCCCGGGCTCATTAACACCCACCATCATCTGTACCAAACCTTTAGCCGAAATTTGCCCCAGGTACAAAAAATGGAGCTCTTCGATTGGCTGGTCACTCTGTATGAGATTTGGAAATATCTGGACGACGAGGTGATTTACCACAGCAGTATTACGGGTATGGGTGAGCTGATGAAAAACGGCTGTACCACCTGTTTTGATCATCACTATGTTTTTCCCCAGGGAAAAAGTGAGGGGCTTTTAGAGGCACAGTTTGAAGCCGCGGGAGATTTGGGGATTCGGATGTTTGCTTCCCGGGGAAGTATGAGCCTGAGTAAAAAGGATGGGGGATTGCCCCCGGACAGCGTGGTCCAAGGTGTGGATGCTATTTTAAAGGACAGCCAGGCGGCGGTGGAACGCTTCCACGATGGGGCACCCTTTTCCATGCGCCAGGTGGCCCTGGCACCCTGCTCCCCCTTTAGCGTCACCGAGGACCTCCTAAGGGAATCCGCCAAGCTGGCCCGAACGTTGGGGGTTCGCCTCCACACCCATTTGTGCGAAACCGTGGATGAGGAACGCTTCGTGGCCAATCGGTGCGGCATGCGGCCCTTGGAATACATGGAGAGCCTGGGGTGGATCGGAGAGGATGTGTGGGTCGCCCACGGCATCCACTTTAATGATGCTGAGTTGAAGCATTTAGCAGAAACCGGGACGGGCATCGCCCATTGTCCCATATCCAATATGAAATTATCCTCTGGGGTCTGTCGGATACCGGAAATGTTAAAACTGGGGGTTCCCGTGGGCCTTGCGGTGGATGGCAGTGCCAGCAACGATGGATCCAACCTCCTAGAGGAAATCCGAGTGGCCTACCTGCTTCACCGCCTCACCAGCGGCAGTGCTGCCCCTACGGGTTATGATTTGCTGAAGATGGCGACCCGGGGAAGTGCTCAGGTACTGGGCCGGAAGGATATTGGTTCCCTGGAAGTGGGAAAGGCCGGAGATTTATTCCTGGTGGACACCAGACGCTTAGAGCTGGTGGGGACCCATTTAGATCCCAAATCCCTTCTGGGGACGGTGGGCCTGAAGGGGCCCGTGGATTATACCGTTGTCAATGGGCAGGTGACCGTGAAAAACGGGCGCCTGGTCACGGTGGATGAGAAAGCAGCCCAGCAAAAGGCCGATGCTCGTGTCAGGGCCTATCTCGCCAAGGCTTAAACCTAAAACTAAATACCAAATATTGAAATGTGCTTATATATATCCGTAATCTGGTCGGACGTTTCTACCAACTACCCTAATAGTTGACTATGAGCCATCGCAAAGACCCCGAGTCTTAGGCGATGGCTTAGGGTCGCCATAGGGTAGTTTTTTTATATAAAAACAGAGCAAGAAAGGAAGGCGTTATATTATGAAAAACGCGGAAAACACGGTGTCCATTTTAAAGGGAAATATTCTTTACCCCATGGACAAACACCGCATTGGAACAAAGCCCGGGGGATATTTAATCTGCCAGGACGATGTTGTGGTCGGTGTCTTTGATGCGGTCCCCCCAAGGTATCGGGAGTATCCCATCACGGATTATGGGGATTATCTCATTATTCCAGGGCTGACGGACCTCCATGTCCACGCCCCCCAGTACCCCTTTCGGGCATTGGGCATGGATTTAGAGCTGCTCCCCTGGCTTCAGACCTATACTTTCCCCGAGGAAAGTAAGTACAGGGATATGGATTATGCGAAGCCGATGTATGAAAAATTTGTGTCGGATTTAAAGCGAAGTGCCACCACCCGGGCGGTCATCTACGGCACCCTCCACACCCCGGGCACCCTGGCCCTTATGGATTTATTGGAGGAATCCGGGCTTGTGAGCCTTGTGGGAAAGGTCAATATGGACCGCAACAGCATTCCAGAGCTCACCGAGGACACCGGGGTGTCCGCAGCGGATACCAGGAAATGGATTGCTGGGTGTCAGGCGCGTTATCAAAGGACCAGGCCCATTTTGACACCCCGGTTCATCCCCTCCTGCAGCGACGAGCTCATGGCGGAATTAGGGAAAATTCAGCGGGAGACCGGTCTGCCGGTGCAGTCCCATCTTTCTGAAAATCGGGACGAAATCGCCTGGGTGTCCGAACTCCATCCCGATACCTCCTGCTACGGCGAAGCCTATGCCAAGTATGGTCTTTTCGGTGGGACGGTGCCGACAGTGATGGCCCACTGCGTCCACTCCACAGAGGAGGAACAGGACCGCATTCAGGAACAAGGGGTCTTTATTGCCCATTGTCCCCAGTCCAATATGAATTTATCTTCTGGGGTGGCCCCGGTCCGCCGCTTCCTTGACCGGGGAATATCCGTTGGCCTTGGCAGTGATGTTGCCGGGGGAACGGCCTTGTCCATTTTCCGGGCCATGGCCGACGCCATCCAGGCGTCTAAGATGCGCTGGGCCCTTTTGGATGACAGTCTGGCCCCCTTGACCCTGGCAGAGGCCTTTTACCTGGGGACAGCTGGGGGCGGTGCCTTCTTTGGAAAGGTTGGGCGTTTTGAGCCGGGCTATGCCTTCGATGCTCTGGTCATTGACGATTCGGATTTTGAAACGACGGCGGATTATAATGGATTAATACAGCGCCTGGAACGATTGGTCTACCTGGGGAGGGATGATCAGATTGTGGCGAAGTATGTCGGCGGGAAACCTGTTTTTTAAGAGGATAGAGGGGTAATCATTATGAAACAACTTTCGGCTTTTTTAGAAAAGCATTTTAAACTCAGTGAGAACAATACAGACATTAAAACAGAGGTGATTGCAGGGTTAACCACCTTTGCAGCCATTGCGTATATTCTGGTGGTCAATCCCCAGGTGCTTTCCGAGCCATTGTTTATTATGGGGGACAGCGCCATGGGTGCCAAGGTCTTTAATGGGGTGTTTTTTGCCACCTGTCTGATTTCCTTTGTCGGGACGATACTCTATGCGCTCTACGCTAAGCTGCCCTTTGCCCAGGCACCTGGGATGGGCCTGAATGCCTTCTTCGCTTTTACCATCGTACTGGGCATGGGGTATACCTATAACCAGGCCCTGGGTGTGGTTTTTATTTCCGGTGTCCTGTTCATCATTTTGTCTGCTACAGGGGTGCGGGAGGCCATTGTTAACGCCATTCCAGCCACCATTAAAAACGCCATTACACCGGGGATCGGACTGTTCCTGACCCTCATTGGATTAAAAAATGCCTCTCTGGTCATTCAGAATCAGGCCACCTTCGTTGGGCTCATTGATTTTTCCCGCTGGGGAGAAACCTTTGCCAAGGAAACCATCAGCGTTGGCGGGGCAGAGTATTTAGCCGCCGATTATCGTCTGATGATTGGGTCGGCCATTGTCGCTTTAGTTGGCTTAGTGGTCATTGCAGCTTTGACCGCCCGAAAGGTCAAGGGGGCGATGATTATCGGGATCTTGGTGGGAACCGTGGTAGGGATTCCCTTTGGCTTAACCCACTTTGGAGGGTTCAGCCTGGATATGGGTCAGCAATTTGCTGATTTTATGGAAGTTTCTTTCTTCAAAATTGATTTTGTCGGTTTGTTTACCCATGGCGGGAATCCAGTGGAAAGCACCTTTACCATCATCATGCTGGTACTGGCCTTTGCCCTGGTCAATATGTTCGATACCATTGGGACCCTTCTGGGAACGGCCAAGCAGGCCAATATGCTGGCACCAGACGGGACGATGCCCCGGATGAAGCAGGCCATGCTGTCCGATGCCATTGCCAGTGCCGGGGGCGCCCTCATCGGGACCTCCACCGCAACGACCGTGGTGGAATCCAGTGCGGGGATCTCCGTCGGGGGACGGACGGGTCTGACCTCGGTGGTTACCGCCGGGATGTTCCTGGTGGCCATCGTACTGGCTCCCTTTATCACCATTATCCCTTCCGCTGCAACGGCACCAGCCCTGATTTTCCTCGGCGTCCTGATGATGGGAGCCGTCAAGGATGTGGATTTCGGGGATATGACCGAAGCCCTGCCTGCGTTCTGCACCATGGTGTTTATGCCCTTTACCTATTCCATTGCCAATGGGATTGCCGCAGGCTTAATCACCTACATTCTGGTGAAGATACTCTCTGGCCGGCACCAATTCCTAAAGCCCGCAGACGGCAGCGAAAGACGTCGGGAAATCAACATCATCACCGTCGTACTGGCCTTCCTCTTCGTAATTCGTTTTGCCTTTATGGTTAATGGGTAAAGAGGGAGATTGTGAGGTAGTGGGGCGGTAGGGATAGCTCTCTATAAAGGGCGGTGGGCTGGACATATGCTTTCACTCCGTCTGCTTGCGAACAGCCGCCCCATTGCTACAGAGTCTCACGGACGAACTACTCCACTGCCGTTGGCCGCACCAATCAAAAACCACCGCCCCGTTTCAGGGCGGTGGTTTTTCGTTACAGCAACTATCGGACGGTCTGTACCGCGTTGTCCTTCAGGACCACATCGTGGGCGCCGCCCTCGGTGATACTGGTGGAAGAGACCAGGGTTAGCTTGGCCTTATCCTGGAATTCCGGAATGCTGAGGGCGCCACAATTACAGAGGGTGGAGCGCACCTTGGCAAGGGTTGAACCCACGTTGTCATGGAGACTGCCGGCGTAGGGGACGTAGGAATCCACCCCTTCTTCAAAGGACAGCTTCTTATCGCCGCCCATATCGTAGCGTTGCCAGTTCCGGGCCCGGCTGCTGCCTTCACCCCAGTACTCCTTCATGTAATTCCCGCCGATATTGACAATGCGGGTGGGGCTTTCATCAAACCGGGAGAAGTAACGGCCCAGCATGACGAAATCACTCCCCATGGCTAGGGCCAGGGTGATGTGGTGGTCGTAGACGATGCCCCCGTCGGAGCAGATGGGGATGTAAATTCCCGTTTCTTCGAAGTACTCATCCCGGGCAGCAGCGACTTCAATGACCGCCGTGGCTTGTCCCCGGCCAATGCCCTTCTGTTCTCTCGTGATACAGATAGAACCGCCGCCAATGCCGATTTTTATGAAATCAGCGCCGGCTTCGGCTAAGAACCGGAAGCCCTCCCGGTCCACCACATTGCCTGCCCCCACCTTCACGGTATCGCCATAGGTCTGGCGAACCCAGGCCAGGGTGCGTTTCTGCCACTCCGAATAGCCTTCAGAGGAGTCGATGCACAGCACGTCGGCGCCTGCTTCAATAAGGGCAGGAATGCGGGTTTCGTAGTCCCGGGTATTAATACCGGCCCCCACAATATAGCGTTTCTGGGCATCCAATAGCTCTAAGGGGTTTTCCTTATGAGCGGAGTAATCCTTCCGGAAAACAAAATAAGCCAGGGTGCCATCGTCATTGATGATGGGCAGGGAATTCAGCTTGTTTTCCCAGATGATGTCGTTGGCTTCCTTTAAAGTCGTTCCAATGGGGGCAGAGACCACCTTTTCCACCGGGGTCATAAATTCCTTTACCTTGGTGGCAGGGTCCATGCGGCTCACCCGGTAATCCCGGCTGGTGACGATCCCCACAAATTTTCCGCCGCCGGTGCCATCGGCAGTCACCGCAGTGGTGGAGTGACCGGTGCGTTTCTTCAGGTCCAGGACATCGGCCATGGTGGATTCTGGAGAGATATTGGCGTCGCTGGGGACGAAGCCTGCTTTGTGGGCCTTCACCCGGGCCACCATGGCGGCTTCATCCTCGATGGATTGGGAGCCGTAGATGAAAGAAATCCCACCTTCAGTGGCCAGGGCAATGGCCATCTTTTCCCCGGAGACGGACTGCATGATGGCGGAAGTCATGGGGATGTTCATGGTGATTTCGGACTCTTCCCCCTTTTTGTACTTGACCAGGGGTGTTTTTAGATTCACATTGGCAGGGATACACTCCGCAGAAGAATACCCCGGGACGAGTAGGTATTCACTGAAGGTGCGTGATGGTTCTTCAAAATAATGGGCCATAAATCCTCCTATACTTTAATGTGCTTTATTGTTCCAGATGAGATGAAAAGCAATAGCCAGAGGACTATTGCTTTTCATAAGGGACGATGGTTAAATGTAATTAATTGTAATAAGTATAGGTGTTTTTAAGGTGGATGTCAAGGGGATGCTATTTCTCAGAAGAAAATATTTCAATCCCCTCCTACCTGGGTTATAATAAACCCATCAATACACGGAGGCAACCATGGAAGAATTGAAGGGCTCCCTGGAGCATGTGGTATTCCACAACGAGAAAAATGGATATACGGTGGCGGATTTCGACATCGACGGCCAGCTGGTCACCGTGGTGGGGTCCATCGAGGAGCCCCGGGAGGGGGAGTATCTCAAGTTAAGGGGCACCTGGGCAGAGCACCCCACCTTTGGGGAGCAGTTTAAAATAATACAGTACAGCATCGATACCCCGTCGACAGAAGGGGGCGTCATCCGATATTTAAGCTCCGGTTTACTGCCGGGGGTGGGGGAGAAAACCGCCCAGGCCATCGTCGCCCATTTTGGGGTGGGTGCCATCGAGATTCTGGATCGGAATCCTAACCGCCTCACAGAAATTGCCGGGATTGGGAAAAAAACTGTGGAGAAAATCATCGAGGCCTACGCCGATCAGCGGGAGGTCCGGGAGGTGGTCCTGGCCCTCCAGGAATACGGCATATCCACCACCTACGCCATGAAGCTCTACAGGGTCTATGGACAGAATACCGTCAAGGTACTCTTTGCCGACCCCTATCAGATTATAAAGGATGTCCCCGGCATCGGCTTTAAAATTGCCGATGGCATCGCCAGCCAGCTGGGGGTGACCGCGGATAATCCCAAGCGCATTGCGGCCAGCATCACCCAAAGCCTCCGGGAATGCTACGCTTCGGGGAACACCTATATGGATAAGGGGGAGCTCATTAACACCAGCGCCCGGGTTTTGGGGCTGGAGCTTTGGGACGACAGTGCCCTTATGACCATTGCAGACCAGGTTGAAGAAATGACCCTGGCCGGGGATTTAAAGCTGGACTTCATTGGCGAGGCCGAAGCCTATTACCCCATGATGCTTTTTGAAGCCGAGGATACCCTGGCCCTGGACTTCGCCCGAATGGCCCGGTACGAGCATGACACCCTGGATGCTGATTGGGGGGCTTTGGTAGAGCAGTATGCCCAGGGGGTGGGGATCGTCTTAGACCCCAGCCAGCGGGATGCCCTGATGACAGCCCTGGATTCTGGGGTGACCATCATCACCGGGGGACCGGGAACCGGGAAGACCACCATCGTCAGCGGCCTCATCGATATTTTAACCGGACGGGGGCTTTCCGTGGTGCTGGCGGCCCCCACGGGCCGGGCAGCCAAGCGCATGGCCGAGGCCACCGGAGAGGAAGCCCGGACCATTCATCGCCTGCTGGAGTATGAACCCACGGGAGATGACGGCCCCCTGCGCTTCGCCAGGGATGAGGACAATCCCCTTTCCGAGGATGTGGTCATTGTGGATGAGGCCTCCATGGTGGATACCCTGCTCATGGCTAGTCTGACCCGGGCCCTATCCCCGGGGACCAAGCTGATTTTAGTGGGGGATGTGGACCAGCTGCCCAGTGTGGGGCCGGGCCAAGTTCTGACGGATCTCATTGAAAGCCAGGTTGTGCCCGTGGTGCGTCTGACGGCCATCCATCGCCAGGCCAAGGGCTCGGCCATCGCTCTGGCGGCCCAGTCCATTAATGGGGGTCATCTCCCAGAGGTCGGCGGGGATGGGCATTCGGATTTAGTGTATCTGAGCCGCCAAAGCACCGGCCAGGCCCTGGAGACCATTCTGGGACTGGTGGGGAGCGGGGCAGGGGATGGCACCGTCCCGGGAGCACCCCAGATCATCACCCCCATGAAAAAAGGCCCCCTGGGAACCATTGCCTTAAACGCGGCCCTCCAAAAGGCCTTAAACCCCGCCGCTCCAGAGAAGAATGAACGAGCCCTGGGGAATCTCATCTTTCGGGAGGGGGATAAGGTGATGCAGATTAAGAATGATTACAAATTAAAATGGCAGGACCAAAAGACTTACGAGTCTGGAGAAGGGATTTTTAATGGGGACATTGGTGTCATCACCCGCATCGATACCTCGGGTAAAACCCTAACAGTGCATATGGATGATGATAAGGTGGTGGACTATCCCTTCGATGGGCTGGGAGCCCTGGCCCATGCCTATGCCATGACCATCCACAAAAGCCAGGGGAGCGAGTTTTCCCAGGTCATCCTTCCCCTTATCAGCGGTTCACCCAGTTTTCTCACGCGGAAGCTGCTGTACACCGCCATCACCCGTGCCAAGGACAAGCTCTATTTGGTGGGCCCCTGGCCGAATCTGGTGCGCATGGTCCGCAGTGACCATGACGCTCAACGGCGGACGGGTCTGAAGTCCCGGATTTTGGCCTACACGGATCTGGGGATTTAAGATGTCAGCCTGGGGTAGGATTGTGAAAAAAGCCCTTTTCCCGGAAAACGGAACTTGCCCGGTCTGTGGGCGGGTCCTGTTTTCCAGGGATCACTTTCTCTGCAGCCGGTGTCAGGAGGATCTCCCCTTGAATCAGGGGGAAACTTGCCTGATCTGTGGCCGCCACCTCATAAATGGTGAAGCCATCCGCTGCAGGGATTGCAGCCAGGTTGTGGACCTGGGATTTCAGGCGGGCTGTGTGTGGCTTGACTATACGGAAAACGCCAAGCCCCTGGTTTATGGCATGAAATTTCAGGGCCGCCGGGGACTGTGCCATTGGGTGGGGCAGCAGATGGCAGATATGGTGATGGCTGCGCCCTGGTTTTCAGAAATCGACCGTATCATCCCCGTTCCCCTTCATGAGAGCCGTCTGTCAGAGCGGGGCTATAACCAAAGTATGGAAATCGCCCAGGGACTTTCCCGGGAAATTGAGGTGCAGACAGGTCAGATTATCCCCGCAGCAGAGGGGCTTGTGCGCATCGTCCCCACGCCCCACCAAATCGGTCAGAGCCGTAGGGAACGCCTGAAGCTTCTGAGCAGTGTTTTCGAAAATTCCCCAGAGGTAGATGTCCGGGGACAGCGGGTGCTTTTGGTGGATGATGTCATCACCACCGGGGCTACCCTTCGGGCCTGTGCAACGGCACTGCTTTCGGCAGGGGCCCAAACCGTATTCATTGCGGCCTGCGCCGGAGGTGGGGCCTAAGGTTATCCCCTTCCAAACCTTGACATTGAAAAGAACCATGGGTATACTTTAAGCAGGAATATTAAAGGAGCGAAATGATGGAAAAACCGTTGGCGGCACTGCAGCAGCTTGTAAAGCGTGTAGAAGCATCAAGTCCGTTTTACCAAAAAATATTTAAAGAAGCCGGGGTAACCGCCGCGGACGTAAAAACCATGGATGATTTTAACAATCTTCCCTTTAGTGAAAAGGCCGATCTCCGGCGGGTTTACCCCCTGGGCCTCCAGGCCGTCCCCGATGAAGCGGTGGTCCGGATTCATTCCTCATCGGGAACAACCGGGGACCCCGTTATCATCCCCTATACTAAAAAGGATGTCGAGGATTGGGCCATCATGTTCGAGCGGGCCTACCGCTACGCCGGGATGACCAATCGAGACCGTATCCAGATTACACCAGGGTATGGACTGTGGACTGCAGGGATTGGTTTTCAGGCCGGTGCCGAACGTCTGGGGGCCATGGTCATCCCCATGGGACCGGGGAACACCCCCAAGCAGCTTAAAATGATGGCGGACCTGAAGTCTACGGTTATTGCCTGCACCTCCTCCTATGCCTTAGTTCTGGCTGAGGAGGTGGCCAAAGCCGGCCTCCGGGATAAAATCTGTCTGACCAAGGGCATTATCGGATCGGAGCGTTGGGGGGATAAAATGCGTCGGCGCATCGTTGAAGAGCTCGGTATTGAAATTTACGATATTTACGGCTTAACCGAGGTATATGGACCCGGGATTGCCATCGACTGTGAACATCACTGTGGGATGCACTACTGGAATGATTATATCTATATGGAAATCATCGATCCCGATACCCTGCGCCCCGTCCCCGATGGAGAATATGGGGAGGTTGTGATCACCACCCTTAAAAAGGAAGGTGCCCCCCTCCTCCGGTATCGGACCCACGATATTAGCCGGATTATCCCCGGTGAATGCCCCTGCGGTTCGCCCTTTCCCAGGCACGACCGTATCTTAGGCCGTACGGATGATATGTTTAAGGTCAAGGCCGTGAATATGTATCCTGGCCAAATCGATGAGCTTCTCCGGGATATTCCAGGGGTCAGCTCGGAATACCAGGTGCGTATTTTTAACCAAGGGGGAAAGGATGAGGTCGCCCTCCGCTTTGAGGTGGAGGAGGATGCAGACATCACTGCCGTTGAAAAAGCAGTCGGTGCGGGGTTTAAATCTCGGATAGGCATCAGTATCACCCCCCAGGGCGGACGCATCGGATCGCTGCCCCGCTCAGAAAAAAAGACGGTTCGCGTTATCGATGAACGTTATGAGTCATAAAGGAGAATAAAATGTCAAAGAAAAAAAAGGATAAGCCACGTTTTGAGATCGTCCTCCATGAAACCAGTGAGGATGGATCGGGATCGAAGATCATCGAGGATCGAGAGACGGGAGTCGTCTATCTCTACCACTATGGACATGGTGGTGCCGGAATGACGGCCCTTCTGGATGATCAGGGAGATCCTGCCATTGGACCGGAACGCTAAAAAAGTCCCCATATCGTCTTAAAGAACCTTTAATGGCAAACCACCGTTAAGGTGCCATTAAGCAGGGAGGAGTATCCTACAAGCAGTAAAAGATTTTCCCCCCTCAACTTTTACGAATATGCATGATAAACATGACAAACAGAAAAAAGTCCGGAGCTGAGCACTCCGGGCTTTTTTTTATGCCGGGTTTTTGAAGGTAGAGCACCCGAAGCCTAAAGTAATTCCGGATGCTGGTGGAATAAGAAATCAAAATACTGCATTTCCCGGTCATCCTCCCAGGGAAGATCCGTGAGATAGCTGTGATCTTGAAGCAGCGGGGGGATGACACGGGCATTGGTGATTTTCGGAGTATCCAATGCTTGGATACGGGTTACCGTTTGGGCGATGCCACGGTTAAAGAGATCGACGTAGCTGTCCGAGGAAAAAGCACCCGTTACAGGGTGCCGCCAGGAAGAGTGATTCAGGTTCAGCACCAGAGGGATATCGGTATCCGCCGGATAAAAGACCCGGCTGAGGGCATGTTCTTCACCGACAAGCCGCTCCACCGAGCTCAAGGCCCATTTCTTGCTGCCCGTGGCATCGGCGGTATGACGCACGATTCGCCTTGTATTGTGCAGACTCTTTTTAAAGCTGTGGGGGGATGGGGATACCCCATACACGCACCTCAGAATATGGCTGTAAAAAAGATCCAGGATCTCCTCGGTTTGCGGTGAAAGGGTAAAGATTTTTTCTGCATTAAAATGGCAGGCCCATTGATTGAAGACATAGCGTAAATTCGCCACATCTAAAAGGACCTCATAGCGTTTATGAAAATAGGAATAGATTCGGCTGGGCGGGAAATGCCGATCGTAGCACCCCGTACGATAGAAAATAAAGGGGTGCGTGGCTGTATCCAGGGCATGGTGACTTAAAAAACCAGCCAAATAGCTAAGCACAACATCCCGTTCCCAGGGGTGGCTTTTGGCATAGGCCAGTCCCTGGATAAAAAAATCGTTTACCCGCTGCCGGTGGATCAGGCTGCCATACTGGTTTGCCGGATGGTGTCCAGGCAAAGGAATGGGAAAATCGTAATAAAAGAAATCCGGGCCCTGGGTTCCAAGGCAGTAGACATCGTAATGGTCGGCGATAATGGTGCGCATCGGCGACTCTTCGGGTAAAAGCTCGAAGGCCCGCTGCCCACAAAAATAGTGATTGAGCATATCTGACATCGGTCACCTCTAAGAAAATGTGATATAATACCTTTAATATACCATAAAATCGAATAGTATAACTGAAGGAGATTACCATGTATTTAAAAGGAATTGCCATGGCATCCCATCCCCCAATCATCATTCCGGAGGTGGGCAATGGCCGAGAGCAAAAAGCAGAAAAAACCATACGGGGTATGAAGGACCTCGCCCTGGAAGTGGCTAAAATTAAACCTAAAACCATTGTCTGTATCACCCCCCATGGCAATGTGTTTCGGGATGGGGTCAGTGTTTTATATCACCCCACCCTTTCCGGTGATTTTAGTGAATTTGGAGCCCCCCAGGTCCAACTTACAAAGGCATGCGATATGGGGCTTCTCGATCAGCTCAACCAGAGTTTTGGAGAAAACAATTGCCACAGCCTCTTCATTAATCCCAAAACAGCAAAAGAATACGACATTGACCTTCGGCTGGACCACGGGGTACTCGTCCCCCTGACCTTTATTGATAAGGTTTATCCGGACTATCAAATTCTTCATTTGACCATCGGGTATCTCAGCCTTGTGGAGCTCTACCGCACTGGGCGCATCCTTCGGGAGGCCATTGAGTTAAATGGTGAGGATACCCTGATTCTAGCCAGTGCGGATTTATCCCATTGTTTAAAGGATGAAGGCCCTTATTCCTTTAACCCCATGGGTCCTCTCTTTGACACCCTGGTGGTTAAGGCCATTGAAGATAAAGAGTACTATGATCTGTTAACCTTAGATCCTAAAATCTATGAGCCGGCGGGCCAATGTGGCCTGCGGCCCATGGTGATGGCCCTGGGGGCAGCGGACAGCATAAAAACCAACTCCCAGGTATTTGCTTATGAAGGACCCTTTGGCGTGGGCTATATGGAAGCCCTCATTACCTTTGATTTAACGGGGGAGGACCCCACCAATGAAAGCTTGCTGACCCATTTTGAGCAGGAAATGAACACCCAATATAGAGACCGTTTGGCAAAGGCAGATCCCTTTGTATCCCTAGCCACCCAGACCATTGATACCTGGGTGCGGACAGGAACCCGCTTATCAGAGGGGGATTTCCTGAAAACGGTAGAGGATGAAAAGGCGGCTCAAAGATTGGCAGATCCTGCCGGCGTCTTTATAACCATCTATAAAAGTGGAGAACTACGAGGGTGTATCGGCACCATCCACCCAGTGACGAAAAGCCTGAGTGAAGAGATTATCCGAAACGCCATCGAAGCCGCAATCTATGACCCGCGTTTCCTTCCTGTTGAAGAAGCCGAGCTTAATCAGTTATCTGTTAGTGTCAGCATCATGGGTGAGCCAGAGGATATCGATGATACTGCCGAGCTTGACCCCCATCGTTATGGCATTATTGCCGAAAAAGGCCTGCGCCGGGGACTGCTCCTGCCGAACCTTACGGGAATTGATACCATTGAAGAGCAAATTGCCGCGGTTAAGCGTAAAGCCGGTATCCCAGACTATGAGGCAGACGATGAATTGGGCGAAAAACTCCATTACCAACGCTTTGAGGTCGAATATCATAATTAATTTTGTATACATGCAAAAAAGCCCTTGACAAAAGGTCCGAGGCAGCATATACTAAATGAGCTGTCTCGGAAGGGACGGGGGCAAAACGAAAAATCTGTAAAATTACTAAAAATAGGACTTGACAAAGCGGATACGGTTTGCTAAAATAAATAAGCTGTCTCGAGAGAGGCACACCAAATCAACGGCATTGAAAAACATTTAAAAAAAGTGCTTGACAATGAAAGAGTGGTTTGGTAAAATAAATAAGCTGTCAAAAGCAAACGACTTCAGAATTGAGAAAATTTAAAAAACTTTCAAAATTCACTTGACAGAAATAAATGCTTCTGCTATAATAAAGAAGTTGTCAATTACGACAGCGAGGTCATAGAAAAGAGAATAGTACCATAAAACCTGGATAAAACCAAAGATTCCGAAGCAGAGAGATCTGTTGAAGAAAAGAAGAAGTGAGTCGAACACTTCTATAAAACAAACGAACCAAGCGTAAGAACCAGAACATCGGCTGAGGCCGATGACAAACTTTTATTGAGAGTTTGATCCTGGCTCAGGACGAAC
>NZ_FNRK01000030.1 GCF_900107815.1 Eubacterium aggregans | reverse complement strand
TCGAAGTATTGTCCTTTTATTTTTCAAAAAAAAGACAGATTGGTACTTTTGGAGAAGTTATATTTTTTAAAAATTACATTTTACGGAAACTCAAGCTGGGTTCTTACGATTTTAAAACGGCTTATCCCTCCCGCGGTCAAGGAAAGCTTAATAAAAACAGTGGGCGTTGACAATAACTATGCTCTATTGTATAATGTTAGCAACCTAACAACTTTTATCGGAGGTCCACATGTTTTCCCACCCTACCGTCGGGTTTGAAGTCAAATCTTTAAGCCACCTTTTCAAGCGGCGTATGAATGCTGCCATCGCCACCTTTCCTGAGGATGGTGTTCTGCCAACCAGCACCCAGGGATACATCATTGGTTACCTTTACGCCCACCAGAATGAGGATATCTTCCAACGGGATATTGAACAGGAATGTTCGATCCGCCGTTCCACAGCTACTGGTATTTTGCAGCTCATGGAAAAGAACGGCTGGATTACGCGCATCCCTGTTGAGTATGATGCACGGCTAAAAAAAATCGTCCTCACGGATCGTTCACGTCAACACCACGAGCGAATCCATGCGACTATCCTTCAGTTGGAGGCTTTGGCAACCCGTGGTATTCCGCCGGAAGAGCTAGACTGTTTTTACCGCACCGTTGAGCGGATAAAACACAATTTAGAGTGACCCTGCCGCCCCGTGCGGTTTTTTCTTTCGCTTGATACTTTCTTCTACGTATATTGTTAGGACACTTACATTTTATTACGGAGGCCCATTATGATCAAAACACTCGCGGGGTGTATTCGGGAATATAAAAAAGATTCCCTGCTTGCCCCCCTCTACGTCACCCTTGAGGTTATCCTCGAGGTTATTATTCCTCTCCTCATGGCCCGGCTCATCGATGCCGGCCTAAACGCTGGTAGCATGAGTGCCACCTTAACCTACGGTATTGCCATGATTGTGGCTGCCATGATTTCCCTGGCCTTTGGGGCCTTATCCGGTAAATACGCCGCCAGTGGCTCGGCGGGTTTTGCCAAAAATATGCGCCATGATTTATACTATCGCGTCCAGGATTTTTCCTTTTCCAATATCGATAAATTCTCTACGGCCAGCCTGGTTACCCGAATGACCACCGATATTACCAACGTGCAAAACGCCTACATGATGATTATCCGTGTGGCGGTGCGCTCCCCAGTCATGTTAGTCTGTGCCCTGGCCATGAGCTTTACCCTAAACGCTAAGCTCTCCCTGGTCTTTCTCTGTGCCATTCCGGTCATGGCCATTGGCTTATACCTCATCATCCGCTTTGCCCATCCGGTTTTTGAGCGGGTGTTTAAGACCTACGATAAGCTTAACAACGTGGTTCAGGAAAACCTCCGGGGCATTCGGGTGGTCAAATCCTTTGTCCGGGAAGATCATGAAATCCAGAAATTCGAGGGAATCTCCCAGAAGATATTCAAGGACTTCTCCTTAGCCGAAAAGATTCTCGCCTTCAATATGCCCCTGATGCAATGTGTTATGTACACCTGTATGCTGGCCATCGCCTGGTTCGGTGCCAAGTTTATTGTGGGTGGTTCCATGACCACCGGAGACTTAACCAGCATGATTACTTATGTCATGCAGATTCTCATGAGTCTGATGATGCTGTCCATGGTCTTCGTCATGATTACCATGGCAGAGGCCTCCGCCGAACGGATCACTGAGGTTTTAAAGGAGGAAAGCGACCTTACTAGTGGCACCGACCCCATCACCACGGTTTTAAACGGCTCGGTCCGCTTTGAGGATGTCAGCTTCAGCTATGCGGCAGACCCCCATAAGCTGAGTCTTAAAAACATCGATTTGGATATTAGAAGCGGTGAAACCATCGGCATCATCGGCGGCACCGGGAGTGCTAAATCCTCCCTGGTCCAGCTCATTCCCAGACTCTATGATGCCACCCTGGGTACCGTAAAGGTCGGGGGCATCAATGTGAAGGATTATGATATTGAATCTCTGCGCAACGCAGTGGCCATGGTCCTCCAGAAGAACGTCCTCTTCTCCGGCACCATTGCCGAAAACCTGCGCTGGGGAAATCCGGATGCCACCGATGCCCAAATTGCCGAGGCCTGTGCTTTGGCCTGTGCCGATGAATTTATCAATCGGATGCCCGATGGCTACAATACCTACATCGAGCAGGGGGGCTCCAATGTGTCCGGCGGCCAGAAGCAGCGGCTGTGTATTGCCCGGGCTCTTCTGAAAAATCCCAAAATTTTGATTTTGGACGACTCCACCTCGGCGGTGGATACCGCAACGGATGCCAAAATCCGGGATGCCTTTAAGCGGGTGATTCCTGGCACCACTAAATTCATCATCGCCCAACGGGTCTCCTCCATCGAGGATGCTGACCGGATCATCGTCATGGATGGTGGCTCCATCAGCGCCATGGGCACCCATGACGAGCTCCTCAGCGCCTCACCCATTTACCGTGAGGTCTACGAATCCCAAACGAAAGGAAGTGATACCCTTGAAACTGCATAAAACAGATAATGACATTAACAAGCGCCCCGCCTCAGCACCCGCTGATAAGGTGGACGGTGCAACCATCCGCCGACTCATGGGCTATTTACAGGGACGTTATAAATGGCGCTTTTCCGTCGTCCTTGTCCTCATTATTTTAAGTGCCCTGGCCAGCGTGGCCGGCTCCCTCTTCATCGGGAACGTCATCGATGATTATATCACCCCCATGCTCACCCAGGCGGTACCGAACTTCGCTCCCCTTCTCCGGGCTATTGGCGTTATGGCCGGCATCTATCTCATTGGGGTGCTGTCCACCTTGTTTTATAACCGGGTCATGGTCACCATTGCCCAGAATATTTTAAAGGATATCCGAAACGAAATGTTCAAGGGGATGCAGCGCCTCCCCATTGGCTACTTTGATACCCACTCCCATGGCGATATCATGAGCCATTACACCAATGATACGGATACCCTGCGCCAAATGATGAGCCAGAGTATCCCCCAAACCTTTAGCTCCCTCATTACCATTGTGTCGGTGTTTTTCGCCATGCTTTTCACCAGCTGGCCCCTGACCATTTTAGTCCTTGTGACCATCTATTTGATGATTAAGCTCTCGGGGAAAATCGCCGGTGCCAGCAGCCGCTATTTTATTCGGCAGCAGGATTCCATCGGTGTGGTCAATGGCTATATTGAGGAAATGATGCACGGCCAAAAGGTAGTAAAGGTTTTCTGTCACGAAGAAGCCTCCAAAGAAGGCTTTGATGCCCGTAACGAGGACCTCTTTGAAAATGCATCAGCAGCCAATACCTACGCCAATATCCTGATGCCCATTATGGCCAACTGCGGCAATCTGCAGTATGTCCTGGTGGCCATTGTCGGCGCCGTACTCATGCTAAATGGCATCACGCCCCTGACTCTGGGGGGCCTGGTGGCCTTCCTCACCTTAACCAAAAACTTCTCCATGCCCGTGAGCCAGATTTCCCAACAGCTCAATGCCATCATTATGGCCCTGGCCGGAGCGAAACGGATCTTCACCCTGATGGATGAAGCCCCGGAAGAGGACGAGGGATACGTCACCTTAGTCAATGTGAGCCGCCGGGATGGGGAGCTGGTGGAAGCTGACCGCCGTACCGGTCTGTGGGCCTGGAAGCATCCCCATAAAGCCGATGGCAGTGTGACCTACCACGAGCTAAAGGGTGAGGTTCGATTCTACCATGTGGATTTTGAATATGTCGTCAATAAGCCCATCCTTCAGGACATTACCCTCTACGCTGAGCCAGGGCAGAAGTTAGCCCTGGTGGGGGCCACCGGTGCTGGTAAAACCACCATCACTAACCTCATCAACCGGTTCTATGATATCGCCGATGGGAAAATCCGCTACGACGGGATTAATATCAATAAGATTAAAAAGCCGGATCTCAGGCGCTCCCTGGGCATCGTCCTCCAGGACACCAACCTCTTTACCGGTACGGTTATGGAAAATATTCGTTATGGAAACTTGAGCGCCAGTGATGATGAGGTCATGGCCGCTGCCCGGCTGGCCAATGCCGATGATTTTATCCGTCGCCTGCCCCAGGGCTATGAAACCCTGTTGGACAGCGAAGGGGGCAGCCTCTCCCAGGGGCAGTGCCAGCTCATCTCCATCGCCCGGGCCGCTGTGGCCGATCCACCGGTGATGATTCTGGACGAAGCCACCTCCAGCATCGACACCCGGACCGAATCCCTGGTCCAGGCCGGCATGGACAGCCTGATGATTGGCCGGACGGTGTTCGTCATCGCCCACCGCCTCTCCACCATTAAAAATGCCGATGCCATCATGGTGATGGAACAAGGCCGCATCATCGAGCGCGGAAACCATGACGCCTTAATGGACGAGCATGGAGAGTATTATCAGCTGTATACTGGGGGGCTGGAATTGGAATAAAGAAAGCCAGATACAACTAAAAAAGAGCCAATCCGGGATATATTCCCTTGGATTGACTCTTTCTTAGTTCTTATCCTATTTTTCCTTCATATCAGCAACAATAGCGTCCGCATCCCGATATTTTCCTTGTTCTGCGTGCCCTCTGGATAGCTCTAGTTTTTCAAGGAATTCTGCTTCCGATAACGGTGCATAAGGATTGGAGTCAATCCCCCTTCTTTTAAGTGCAAAGGGAAATCCATTGTTGAGAACCGCCTGTGTCAAAAACATTCTAATTGCACTGGTGGTATCCGTTCCTAAATCCTTAAACAAGCGATCGGACTTCGCCTTCAAGTCATCATCAACTCTCACTTGTATTGTGCTTGCCATCTTTTTCACCTCCATTAACCATGCTTTTTAATAAATTATAGTGTATTATCATTGCTAAGTCAATGAAGATGAAATGCATTTGTATTAAAACTTAGAAGTTTGGCCGTTAAACAAAGAGAAGAAGTATCGAATGTTATAAAGGATTTTTTTGTAATCCCCCATAGTACGCATCAGATACAGCTTCCAGCCATTCATTATCCGTGTTTTCCCCAGGCACTTCAATGGCCAGGTGGGAGAACCAGCTATCCGGTGCGGCCCCATGCCAGTGCTTCACACCCACCGGAATATTGATGATGGTTCCGGGGAGCATTTCAATGGCTTCCTTTCCCTCCTCCTGGTAATAGCCCCTGCCGCCAACGCCGATTAACATCTGACCGCCACCGGCTGTGGCCTTGTGAATGTGCCAATTGTTCCGGCAGGCCGGCTCGAAGGTGACGTTGTAAATGGGGACCTGGGTGGTGGAAATGGGCGCTAAGTAGCTTTGCCCCACAAAAAATTCGGCAAAGGCATCGTTGGGTTCACCGATGGGGAAAAAGACAGTATCCTGGTAGGCACTGCGTGCATCTTTTCTGCCCTTAGCTTCTCTTCCTGCGGTTTGTACGATTTTCATGGAATTATTCTCCTCATCCTATAAGCTTAGTTCATCCAACCAATGCGTTATGGCTTTTTCTGACGCTCCGTTTAAAAGCTTCCCTGGCCGCCAAAGGGTTTTGTCCGAACAGGATGCCTTCAGGCCCTCCATGGTTTTTCCAAAGCCGCTGCCCCCGGAGGTGGCAAAGGGAATGACCGTCTTTCCTGTAAAATCATAACTTTCTAAAAAGGTATTGATAATAGTCGGTGCCACATACCACCAAATGGGAAAGCCCAAGAATATCGTATCGTAGTTTTCCAGATTGGCCAAGTGCTTTGCAATGGGCGGGCGGAATCCTTTATTGGTCATCTCCTGGGAGCTCCTGGAATTCTTATTCTGCCAATCCAAATCTGCTGGCGTATAGGGGGTCTCCGGCAGTATTTCAAAGAGATCTGCCTGGGCTGTCTCGGCAATCTGACGGGCCGCCTTTGCTGTGACTCCGCTGGCTGAAAAATAGGTGACTAATATATTGTGTTTCATGGGTTAATCCTCCAAATATAATTTTCTACTCCATTATCTATATTCCAATACTACCCCTTGGAGTGAACTCCAAGTCAAGGAGTTTTTTGAAAACATATGTGCTGGACTCTAAGAATCGATACTGCCAGCAGAGGCAATCGAACATTTTAATCCTTTTTATAATACCCATAGGCTCGGTCAGGGAATACCGGCGGGCAAAACAGTGAAGATATCCAGACCATCATCGGCTATGGTCTGTGCCAGATACGTCTAAATCATTTGTGTCTTTGTTAGCATCCCATGGAAAGACGCTCTGCAAAGCATACCCGCTTAACTCCCAGCCACTGGGCACTCCCTGCAATGGTAATGCCAAAGAACAGAACCGGTACTGGTTGGTCCATATAATCGACAATGGTCCCGTTGCACAGCGTGCTTCCCGTGGCTAAGATCAAGTCACTGTCTTCAATAATCTCGGTTTTCATCCCTTCACCATCCTCCACCAACACCCCATAACGGATCTGCCCAATGGTCTCTGGATTTAAGTCTAACACCCTAACTCGGTAGCCACTGCTCACCAGCATCTCCAGTAGCGCCGGCTGATAGCCGACAAGGCCAATTCGCTTGGCCTCAGGATAATGTTCCCTAAGATAAGCCTGCATCTCTTTTGCGCAATATTCCGGCCCCTCCGTGCGACAATGGACCGTACCCATGCAATGACCAAGAGCACCCATGACAGCATTAACGGTGGCAATAAAAATCCCGCGGTTGTTGGCGTTCTCCAGGATATCGAAGGCCAAGATTTCAGAAAGTGATCCCGTAAAATGAGTGGGTGCCTCAGTAAAGGCCTGTCCATAGCCCCCCCTAAATTGTGCTTCAATCATGACATCCTTTCCCGTGATAATGGGGAAATCCTGGCGCCTGGTCGTCCCGATGGCCTCCTCTGGTGTCAGGGCCCGGCACGCCACCGTCACCGCCTCATCCCCGATTCCTGCCTCTGTCAGAACCTCCTGAAAGGCAGTCTTTAGCCTTTGATACAATTCTTTCTTTGTCATTTTACGCCTCCATTCCCATCCCCAGAAAAGCCTGCACCTCTGGAGACCAATTTTCTGTATAAAGCCCCTGACTTGGAACAATGCCGCAGAGGCGGCCCCCCAGCAGCACACCGATACGGTTTGCCAATACCTCTGCCTCGATAAAATCATGGGTTACAAACACCACCGCACAGCCAAAATCCTGCTGTATTTCCCGGAGCATCCTGTAGAAACCTTGTTTCGTCACAGGGTCCAGTGCTGAAAAGGGCTCATCCAAGAGGAGCAGGGGTGGCCTGGTAATCAGGGCCCGGGCCAGGGCCACCCGCTGTCCTTCCCCGCCACTGAGGGTTCCCGGGTACTGCCCAAGCACGTGGGTGATACCGAAGCGACTGGCAATTTCTTCAACCTGTTCCCTTATCTCCTTTTTTGACAGCCCCCTCATTTTAAGGCTGTAGCCGATATTCGCCTCTGCGGTAAGGTGTGGAAACAGGCTATAATCCTGATACAAATACCCAATATTTCGGGCGTGAAGTGGAATTTTTTGGATATCAACCCCTTTGTATCGGACGTCCCCGGAAGATGGCGTGGAAAAACCGGCAATGGTCTCAAGGATCATGGTTTTTCCTGCCCCAGTTTTCCCAATGATGGCCAAAATCTCTCCGGCATGGACCGTGAAGTGGATATCCTCCAGGCAAAAATCCCCTCGAGAGAGATTCAATCCCCGGACATCAACCAGCGGCTCCTTAGATTTCTCCATATCGTCCGCCCCATCCCTTTGATCCGGTAAGCGCATTCGCAATCGTTAGGGAAATGCCTGAGATTACCAAAAGGATGAAGGCACTGGCCAGGGCTGCACCCAGATCATTGGTGCTGACATTGAGATAAATACTAGCCGGTAATGTTTCTGTCTTCATGCGTGTAATGCCGACTAACATCAGCGTTGCCCCGAATTCCCCCAAGGCCCGGGACCAAACCAAAATAAAAGCAGAAATCAGCGCATTTTTACACAGGGGCAAAAGCACCGTGACAAAGCATTGCCCCGGCGTTGCCCCCAAAAGCCCTCCAACCCGCTCCAGCCTAGGGTCCACACCACTAAAGGCCGTCACCACCAGCTTGATGGCAAAGGGTAAATTAACGGCCAGCTGGGCCATAACAATGCCATTTTGATTAAACACCACCGGGAATCCCGCCTCCTTCAACGCCTTCCCCATTGGTGATGCAAAAATAATAAGGAGGCTCAGCCCTAAAACAATATATGGAAGGGACAGCGTCAGCTCTAAAATAACCTCTACCACCGGTCGAAGGGGAATGTGTATCCGCGTGAGGGCATAGCCTGTTGGAATGGCCAACACAAAACAAATCAGGCTGGATATGGACGCCGTCCGAATGCTTAGTCCAATGGCAAATAAAGTCTCGGCATCAAGGAGGCAGTCCCCTAAGCTAGAGGCCCCCCGAAGGGCAATGACAAGGACATTTCCCCCGATAAAAACAATGGATAGGAGGGTTGCCACTAAACAGATTCCTCGGAATCTCCAGGTCTTCAAGCGCCTCATTGCACAACGTCGTATCCAAAGGCGTTCCATATCCCGTGTGCTGTATCACTGACGAGAAATTCGCTAAAGGCATCTGCCGCCGGCGAATCCTCCTTAAAATTCAGGCGACCCGAGGAAACTACTTTAGTATAAGACAACATATCCGGAGTATCACAAATCGCCACGCCATCTACCTTGCAATTTTCCTTCCACACAATGGCGGCATCCGCTTCCCCCGCCGCGATGACAGTTGCCAATTGAGGAGCCGTTGTCGTCGTGGCTACAATATTAACCGCCTTTGCTATATTAAAATCAGCGAAGGCTTTTTTTGCAATTTTTCCAATGGGTGTAGATTCAGGGTCCCCAATAACCGTCGTAATGTTGGGCTTTCCTAAATCTTCAAGACCCGTGATCCCCTTGGGGTTCCCCGTTGCAACGGCCAATACCGGAATATGTTTGACGAGGTCAATGCTGGTGGATATATATTGGCTCACCGGCTGAAGCTCCTCTGCCGATCCTGCAATAAAGAAATCCCCTTCCTTTGATTCGCCGATTTGGGATTGAATCTGAGCAGCATTGGCAAAGGTGACGTTCATCTCACAGCCGGTTTCTTCCTTGAAGGCATCCGCAATCTTTTGGAAGGGCTCTTTCATTCCTGCCCCGCAGTAAATCAATAAGGATTGACCTGCTAAATCATTTTTTTTAGCCCTTTCCCCACTGCCACACCCGGACATGCCCAAGGCCAAGCAAACCGCCAACATCACCACCAAAAATTTTTTTTTCATAATACAAGCCTCCCGCTTTCTATTTTCAAGTTATTTTTAAAAATAACTCGATATTTTTATTGTAACATCATAATATTTTTTTTGCAACCGCTGATATTTGTTTATCATGTTTATTCAATTTAAGTATTCCAGCGTATCATAAGCACATTACATAACAGGAGGTCACCATGGTTAAGCAGCTTTCTGGCTCTATTCGGGAATTCAAACGGGATTCGATTCTATCTCCCCTCTTGGTCACCCTAGAGGCTGTCCTTGAGGCATTGGTCCCCTTCTTGATGGCAATCCTCATTGATACCGGGCTGAATCACGGTGATATCACTGCCATTATAACCTACGGTCTGGCCATGATACTCTCTGCCCTCATCGCTTTGCTCCTTGGTATTTTCTCAGGGCACATTGCCGCCCGGGCGGCTACGGGTTTTGCCCATAACTTGCGCCAGGATTTATGCCATCACATCCAAGGTTTTTCCTTTTATACGATCAACCGTTTTACCAATGCCAGCCTCATCACCCGAATGACCACTGATGTCACCAATGTTCAAAACACCTATATGCTCCTTATTCGGGTGCTGGTTCGCTCCCCCATGGTCTTTTTAGTTTGCCTGATACTCTGCCTGAATCTCAATTTTCAACTGGGTGCCCTCTTTTTAGGGCTATCCCCATTTATCATCCTCGGTATCTTCCTCATCATCCGACGGTCTTCGCCCCTTTTTACAACGGTCTACCAGAAATACGATCAGCTCAACCATCTGGTTCAGGAAAACCTCAATGCCATTGACGTGGTTAAATCCTTCGCCCAGGAGGATGCTGAAATTCACCGTTTTAAAAAAAATTCTCGAGAAATAACCCATTATTTTAGCCAAGCGAAGCATATCATGTCCTACAATACCCCCCTAATCCAATCCCTCATGTATTTCTGTACCATGGCCATTGCCTGGCTGGGTGCTCATTTTATTGTGGCTGGCAGCCTAAGCACGGGTGATTTGGCCAGCCTGATTATGTACACAGCCCAGATGATCACCAGCCTGACCAATATTTCTTCCGCCCTGGCTATCCTCACTATCGCTGGTACTTCGGCCAATCGCATCGCGGAGGTCCTTTCCGATGACAGCCAGCTGGCCGTAGCTGACCATCCAGCCCCCTTTACTGCTGATGGCTCCATCCGCTTTGAACACGTCAGCTTTAGCTATACCCAGGATCCTGAACGCATCAGCCTATCGGACATTGACTTCTCCGTCAATCCTGGTGAAGCCATTGGCATCATCGGCGAAACTGGCAGTGGCAAATCAACCCTGGTCCACCTGATTCCCCGCCTGTACGATGTCACCCAGGGTACCCTTCTGGTGGGGGGCACCGATGTGCGGCAGGTGGATTTAAAAGCCCTCCGGGAATCCATTGCCATTGTTCTTCAAAAAAACGTCCTCTTTTCTGGCACCATCAAAGAAAACTTGCTCTGGGGAAATTCCCAGGCCAGCGATGACGAGATTTCAAAAGTGTGTGACCTAGCCTGTGCCGACACGTTCATTGAGGCACTCCCCCTGGGGTACCATACCGTTCTCACACAAGGGGGCACCAATTTATCCGAGGGGCAGCGTCAGCGACTCTGTATTACCCGGGCTTTCCTGGGCAAACCCAAGATTTTGATTCTGGATGATGCCACAACTGCCCTGGACGATAATACCGATGCGGCCATCCAACAGGCTTTTCGCAGTTATCTGCCCAATACCACCAAATTCATCATCTCCCAACGCATTCGCTCCATTCAGGATACCGACCGTATCCTTGTCCTTAAAAACGGGAAGATGGATGCCCTGGGAACCCATAATGAGCTCTTGACCCATAATGCCGTTTACAGCCAGATGGTTGCCCAACAGCAAAGGAATTGCCATGAAACCTCATAAATCCTTCTCCTTTAAAACCCTCCGAAAAATGGACGGCCCCACCCTCCGACGACTTTTCGGTTATATTCGAAGGGAATATTGGGTCCGATTTATAGCCGTTATCCTTTAGCCGTTATCCTTTTAGTTACCATCAGTGCTATTACCAATGTGTTAAGTGCCCTCTATATCGGGGATGTCATCGACCATTACATCACTCCCCTTTTATCCCAGAGCACACCCAATTTTGGACCATTGCTCACCGCCACAGCCGTCATTGGCGGCATTTATTTCCTCGGCGTTTTCGCAACCCTCTACAGCGGACGTTTTATGGTCAAAATTACCCAGGGTATCATGCAAACCATCCGAGATGAACTTTTCACCCATATGGAGCATTTGCCCATGGCTTACTTTGACCGCCATCCCCGGGGAGATGTCATGAGTCACTACACTACCGATACCGATGCCCTCCGGGAAATGCTCTCCCAAAGCGTGATTGATGGGATTACCATGATCGTGACCATTGTTTTCGTTTTTTTATCCATGATCTTTATCAGCGTGCCATTAACCCTTCTTGTCCTTTTGACACTATTTCTCATTTTCTGGCTGAACCGAAGGATTGAAGGTGTCGGCAGCCGCTATTTTATCAAGCAGCAGGATTCCCTGGCCGATATTGATAGTGCTATTGAAGAAATGCTTCATGGTGAAATGATTATTAAGGTTTTTTGTCAGGAAGAGGCGGTGGAAAGGGCTTTTGCCAAGAAAAACGACGCACTTTTCAGGCAAAGCACCCTTGCCAATACCACTGGCAATTTCGTGGAACCCCTCATTGACAACGGGGTGAATATTCAGTATGCTCTGGTGGCCCTGGTGGGCGGATGCCTTATACTGACCGGGATCAGCCCCTTATCCCTGGGGGCTTTGGTAGCCTTTATTTCTTTGACCCATAAATTCCTCAGTCCAGTGGATGCTTTGGGTGAACAAATGAATGCCATGGTGACCGCCCTAGCTGGGGCCAAACGGATTTTTAATTTGATGGATGTTCCCCTTCAAGGGACAGGGGGTGCCCCCCTTAAACAGCCCGTCCAAGGTCATTTGGCGTTTAAGGACGTTTCCTTTAGCTATATTCCGGGACAGTCCGTTCTTTCCCATATCCATTTAACCATAGAAGGCGGCCAGAAAGTGGCCATCGTCGGCACCAGTGGTTCAGGAAAAAGCACCCTGATTAAACTCCTCAACCGATTTTATCCCGTTGTTCGAGGCAACATTAGCTGTGACGGTCAAAACCTAGCCGCCCTCCAGCTTGCACCGCTGCGACGCTCCATGGGGACCGTTCTCCAGGATACCCATCTTTTCTCTGGAACGGTTCGAGATAATATTCGATATAGTAACCCCACAGCCACCCAGACCGAGGTTGAAAATGCGGCCAAATTAGCCTGTGCCCATGATTTTATTACACGCCTTCCCCAGGGATACGACACCCCTTTAGACAGTACGGGATTACCCCTTTCCCTGGGACAGCGTCAGCTCCTGACCATTGCCCGGGCCCTGGCCACCCATCCACCCCTTTTGGTTCTGGATGACGCCACAGCCAGCGCCGATACCCTTACAGAAGCTCGAATCTGGGATAACTTACGCCAAAACATGGCAAAACAGACCCTCATTATTATTGCCAAGCGTCTGGACACGATTATGGATTCAGATATGATTTATGTGATGGATGGGGGGGAAATAGTTGAAATGGGAAACCACGGAGAATTAATGGCAAAAAAGGGCTTGTATTATACCCTTGTCATGAAAAATGGAAATACCGATGAAAATCCTTCTTGACTTTTTTTCAAAAAAAATGATATGATAATTCCAGCAATAAAACAATCGAATAGAACTTGATGCACGACACATGTTGTACCTTTGGTACGTAAATCTGATTACGGGACTTTAAAAACACCGGCGGAAATACGATCCTTAAACAATATGTGTCTTTTTTATTGCGAATTTCTAAAAGGAGTTTTTTTATGCCAAGAAATCAATTTCAACGGATGGTCTTTGCCTTTCTAACGGTCCTCGTCACGGTTCACGGCTATGTGTTCTACAGCCTTTATGTCATCAATGGGAGTACCCTCATGGCTGTGAATAACCAACCCAGCGTCCTTGCGGCCATTAACGCCCAGGGTGGGGTGTACATGTTCGGGCGAATGATGCCCATTTGGTCCCTTATTCTCATTGAGCTGTGCTGTGCCTTCTTTTTAGAGGTGGTAATGGGCAGTCCCTGTTCCTTTCGATTGGCCGCCAAGGTTTTTGATCCCCGAAAGGATCATCCCATGCTTTTTGAAACAGCCATCATCTGTGCAACGGTGGGCTTGATGTGCCCTGCCATGAGTTTTTTAGCAGCCTGGTTTTACTATCCCTACTACGAGGGATTTAACCTTCTGACCCTGCTGGCTAATTGGTTGAAACTGGTTTGCTTCAATTTCCCCTTTGCCTACTTCAGTCAGCTTTTCTTTATCCAGCCCCTTATTCGGACGGTTTTTAAATGGATTTTTCGACGGGATATTGAACAGCGGGAAGCCTTTGTCCCTGCATCGGAGTTAGAATCGGTTGACCTTCTCTCCTGAATGTGCTATTATACGAACAAATAAAACATTTTTCAAACATTCTATTGGAAATTGAGAAAAGAGGATTGTGATGCTGGACAATTTAAAACAAGAGGTCTACCAGGCCAATATGCTGCTGCCAAAATACGGATTAGTAACCTTTACCTGGGGCAATGTCTCTGGTTTTGATGCAGACAGCGGACTGGTGGCCATCAAACCCTCTGGCGTGGCCTACGATGCTTTAAAACCCGAGGATATGGTCATTGTTGATTTAGAGGGTCAAATTGTCGATGGTCAGCTGAAGCCTTCCTCCGATACGGATACACACCTTGAGATTTACCGAAACTTTAAGGGAATCCAGGGTGTGGTACACACCCATTCTCCCTGGGCCACCAGCTTTGCCCAGGCCGGACGCCCCATCGTGGCCTACGGCACCACCCATGCGGATTATTTCTCCGGGGATATCCCCTGCTCCCGGGATTTAACACCCGAGGAAATTCAGGGGGATTATGAGCGCAATACGGGCTCGGTTATTATCGAAACCTTTGAAAGCCTCAATCCCAGCTATATTCCAGGGGTCCTGATTAAAAGCCATGGTCCCTTTGCCTGGGGAACCGATGCCCAAAATGCGGTGCACAATGCCGTGGTTATGGAAGAGGTGGCTAAAATGGCCTACCACACAGAAATGATGATGGGAAGAGACCCCCAGCCCATGGCTGATGTTCTCCTGCAAAAGCATTTCTATCGCAAGCATGGTGACCATGCTTATTACGGACAATAAAGCCGAATAAAAGCCCTGAATCCACGCATCATGGTGGATTCAGAGCTTTTGATTTCTGTTCTAATTTTTATTCTAAAAAGGTCGCACACAACAGATTGGACCAAAGCACATCTGGGACAGGCACAGTCCGGTGCAGCATAGATTCATGGCCATGGCAGAGCCGCCATAACTTTGGGCCTGACGCTGATAGGCCTGGCCACCATTTTGAATCTGATCTAAAATTTGGTGGTATTCCCCATTTTCCGGTTCCATCTCCACCGCCCGGCCAGCATGTTCCATGGCGGTAATCCGGTTGCCTGTATTGTAATTGGCAATGGCGCTGAGGGCATACCATTGGGCCGTCCGATTTCTCACCTGATTCAGGAGCTGAAGGGCTTGGGCATACTGTCTCAGTTGGATTAAAAACTGGGCCATGGCCAGGGGATCCTGGGTGCCATAGCTGCCGTATTCCTGATATCCGCCACCGAATCCGCCAAAGCCACCGGCGCTTTGCCCTTGGCTGTAGCCTTCTTCTGAATAATGGTATTCCCGCTGCCGTGTGACCGGGTCCCCATTCTTAATCTGATCGAAGGCTTCATTCACTTCGCTCATCTTTTGAGCGGCCACCGGATCATTAGGATTTAAATCGGGATGATATTTTTTAGCCAAGCTTCGATAGGCCTTGGCAATCTCTTCTTCTGTGGCGTTTTCTGAAACGCCCAACACCTCATAGGGGTTCTTTGTCACTCTTTTTCACCTTTTTCTTTTTTGGCCCTCTGTTTCCCATGGCGCTCCTCAGGATGTGCCGAGGCATAGGGAATCCATACCCCTGAGTATAACACATTTTTGATAATGGTGTCATTGCGATTCGGAGGCAGTGCCCCATAGGCGGCGGTACAGTCTGACAACAGCATGCTCAGCAGCGCCACCGGTTCCAGCTTGGTAACGGCCATGAGGGGATTGTAACGCTCTTTCTTTAAGTCTTCCTTTAAATCCATCACCGCATCCATGATGTAAATGAAGCGGCCCAGAGCCTCTCCAAAAATCCGCAGCTCTGGGGCATTGGGAGAATCAGGGTCCATCACAAAGAGCTCTCCCATGATCCAACCAAAGACCGCAGCGGGTGCATCCGGGTTAGTTTCCCCTAGGCGCTCCATCTCTCCCATGGCCTTGAGCCCAGCCTCAATGGCCTGGCACTGCCTGTGCCAGCGGTTCGCTGCCCGGCGGTAAGCCCGACCAAAGAGCTTGGCCCCGCCCAGTCGTGTGATTTTACGATCGTCCACCCAGTCGTCCATACATTTATGCCAAGTGAGGGCAATATTCATATCTGCAGCGTAAGCCATGGCCGGACCCGTGATAAAGCCATGCCTTTTAGTGGGCTTCATCACACAGCGCTCAGCCCCAATGGCGCCCTCCTCCCCGTTAAGTCCATCTAAAAACAGGGCTAAAAAGGTCATATCATAGGACAGGGTGGTCCGGCAGTAGGCACCGTGTTCCACCCCTAGGCTGTGGCAAACCCCACAATAGTATTTTTCGTATTGGGCCTGGTCCTCTTCCGATAGGGCCTCCCGGTTGGCAACGACGTATCCAAACATGGCTCCTCCTCATCTGACGAGTGATCTTAAAGGCTAACCTCGTCCAAAATAACTTCCAGAGTGTCACTGTATTGGGTAATAGCAGCACTGTCCTTACTCTTAAGGGCCTTTCTCAAATCTTTTTCCGTGTCCTTAATCCGATTCTTTTCGACCTTCTTGGTTTTATCCAGTCCCTTCAGGGTTGTGGCTGCCTGATATAGCAGATTCTCCGCCCGGGCTTTCACCTCTGCGGCCTCCCGGATGGCATCGTCCTCCGCCCGGTAACGCTCGGCATCGTGGATGGCGTTGTCAATCTCATTGTCCGACAGGCCTTTGGCATTTTCGATGGTAATCTCCTGGGCCTTGCCCGTCCCTAAATCCTTGGCCGATACATTAACGATCCCGTTGGCATCAATATTAAAGGTCACCTCGATTTGGGGCACTCCCCGAGGCGCCCGCTTAATGCCTTTTAAAACAAATTTACCCAGACTTTTATTATCCTTGGCCATTTGCCGTTCCCCCTGGAGCACGTTGATCTCCACCTTGGTCTGGAAATTTTGGGCGGTGGAGAAAATCTGGCTTCTGGTAATGGGGATGGTGGTATTACGATCGATGAGACGGCTGCACACCCCACCCATGGTTTCAATGCCCAGGGATAAGGGCGTGACGTCCAATAGCAGCAGGCCGTTCACCTCACCGCCGAGGACCCAGCCCTGGATGGCAGCCCCCATGGCCACACACTCATCGGGGTTAATCCCCTTAAAGGGCTCCTTGCCCGTGTAATCCCGAACGGCTTGCTGTACCGCTGGAATCCGGGTGGATCCGCCTACCAGCAACACCCGGCTGATGTCGGTCAGTGCCAATCCCGAATCTGAAATGGCCTGCTTAAAGGGTGTCATGGTCCGTTCCACCAGGTCCGCCGTCAATTCCTCAAAACGGGCCCGGCTAAGGGAGATATCCATGTTTTTGGGCCCGCTGGCATCGGAGGTTAAAAAGGGCAGCATCACCTGGGTGGTTACGGTACTGGATAATTCAATCTTTGCCACCTCCGCCGCTTCCTTCACCCGCTGCATGGCAATGGGGTCCTGCTCCAGATTAATGCCCGTTTCCTCTTTAAACTTAGCGACTAGCTCCTTTAAGATTCGCGCATCAAAATCATCGCCCCCTAAGCGGTTGTCTCCGGCGGTGGCCAGCACCTCGATGACCCCGTCCCCAATGTTCAGGACTGAGATATCAAAGGTCCCACCACCTAAATCGTAGACCACGACCTTTTGATTTTGTTCCTTATCCATGCCATAGGCTAGGGCCGCCGCTGTGGGCTCATTGATAATCCGAAGGACATTGAGGCCGGCGATTTTCCCCGCATCCTTTGTCGCCTGGCGCTGGGCATCTGAGAAATAGGCGGGTACGGTGATGACGGCATCCGTGACTCGTTCCCCCAGGAAGCTTTCAGCCCCTTCCTTCAGGCTACCGAGAATCATGGCCGAAATTTCAGGGGGCGTATAGCCCCGTCCGCCGAGCTGGCGCTTTTCATCCGTTCCCATTTTTCGCTTAATGGACCGTACGGTTTCCTTGGGATTGGTCAGGGCCTGACGCTTGGCCGATTCCCCCACCAGCCGTTCGCCATCCTTGGTAAAGGCGACAATGGAAGGGGTGGTCCGCCGCCCCTCTCCCGTTGGTATAATGACGGTATCGCCCCCTTCCATCACCGCCACACAGGAGTTGGTGGTTCCCAGGTCGATTCCAATTACTTTACTCATTTTTGATTGCCTCCAATAATGTTCCATCTATTTTAATTCAATTAGGATATCAGAGGTTTTTAAACACAAGATTAACAAAATGGATTTATTTATTGGCAACCGCCATTTTAGCTGGTTTAAAGATTAACCTGAAAATCAAACGGGTGAGTGGCCCGCAATAAAACAATTGCCAGCACAGCGCCACGGGGAAGTTGAGTCCAAAGGTCTGAATCCATGTTCCCAGGCTGGGTTCCTTAAAGAGAAACGTTGCAATTAAACTCATGGTCGGGCACATGATGGCGCAGATGCAGATGGAAATGGCGTAGGTGATCAATGCCGGCCGATCATCGGGCCTCATCACGGAGAACGCCAGCTTTTGTGCGAGTTTCCCAACGATAAAGAATTTCAGTATAAAGGCAATGGGTACCATAATGGGTAGTTCGTATAAGGCATTTATAAAGGTGGCGTTGGTGACCCCTCCTGTGTTTAACGCAACATTGTACACGACCATTGCGTAGACCATGAGGGTTGCCATGATTAGTGTGAAAATAGCATCTTGAAATTTGTTTTTGGGCATGAAATTAAACTCCTTTGGGATTGTTTTAATGGTAGAGATTTTTGTTGGGTAGGGGGACGAAATATACACTCGTTCCACTAATCTTCTGTCTCGGTTTTAATCAGCCTTGCTGATTTCTCCAGACCAAGCAGCGGCTTGGTCTTCAAGCGGTGCTCCTTTTGGTCGCACCTTTCAGCTGCGCCGCGTGATGTAGAAAGCGCCAAGGCCTTTTTAAAAGTGTGCTTTTAACAGGCCTTATCACTTCCTACATCATACTTCTGTTAGCTTACGCGCAAAAAAAAGCGAGGCTCGAAACTTTCGTTTCGTGCCTCGCACTAACTACCATTAATTGTTTCTATCATACCATGGGCTTTTTATTGAAACAAGTGAAAATATCAAAATCAACCCCGATATTTCTCCTGGAAATCCTTGACCGCATCAAAGGCGGCTCCAGATAGGCCGTGGTATACCGCCTGCCAGGTTCGGTAAGCATCTTCATAGCGGGCGACATTTTCCGGGTCTGGCTCATACCGGCGGGTTACCTTTACCATATGCTTTGCGGCTTCTTCATAATCCTGATAAACACCAACCCCAACGGCCGCTACCATGGCGCAGCCCAATGCGGTGGCTTCCTCTACCGCGACGGTTTCGCAGGGACGATTGTAGATATCGGCCTGCATTTGGCACCAATAGTGGGAGCGGGCAACCCCACCTGTCAGCCGAACGGTGTTATAATCGGGTACGTTGCCCTCCACCATGGCATCCAGCATATCCCGGATATCATAACATATCCCTTCCATCACTGCACGGACCATATCGCTTCGGGTATGAGCAAAGGTCATCCCTACCAGGGTCCCCCGGGCATTGGCTTCGTAATTCGGGGTATTAGCACCTTGGAGATAGGGCAGGAAAAACACACCATTGGCACCAGGTGCCGATTTTTTTGCTTCTGTCGTCAGGAAATCATAGACCTCCATACCACAACTGGATGCCGCAATATCCTCGACCTTGCATATTTCATTTTTAAACCATTTAAAGGCAGATCCAGCGGCGTTGGATTGACCTTCCATCACATAGGCGCCATCAGGTGTTCCCAAAACATAGCATTTTCGCAAAGGATCTCTTAATATATTCCGAGATTTTCCGGCGGTGATCCCTGCAGTCCCGCCACAGGCATAGCCGATGCCTTCGGAGGTACAGCCACAGCCAATACATCCAGACTGCTGGTCACCAGTACCCATGACCAGCGGCGTCCCCACGGCAAGTCCCGTTTTTTTCGAAACATCCTCGGTGACATATCCGATAATCTCCCCTGTCTTTTTGAGTGGTGCTAATTTATTGATATCCACTCCAAAGACTTCACAAAGCTTCGGACTGTATTCAAAGTCTTCCCCATTGAGCTGAAGCCAAGGGGTATCATTGATATCATCGTAATAGTCCTCTGCCCCAAAGGCTTTTGTCAAAAGGCCCATCATGGTATGAATTCGAACAGCCTTTTCGTAGGCTTCAGGCTGATGCTTCTTTACCCACTGTAGCTTTCCCGATGGGTTGACACCCCCCAAGGGCATCCCGCACATATCGTATAAATCATCTGGAGTCATCCCATTATTTTTTAACTGAGCTTCCATATCCAGCAACATTTCAGCACTGCGCAGATCCTGCCAAATGATAATTGGGGTCGTAAAGCCGCCCTGGGCATCTCGGGTCACCATGGTGCAGCGAAACATATCAAAGCTCACTGCAGCAATTTCTTCAGGATCCACACCGCTATTACGGATAGCTTCTCGGCAGGTTTCATACAAGGTCTCAATCATTGCCGGTCCATCACACTCCACCCGCCCTACAGCCGGGTAAGTGAGTGGATTCATTTTTTGCCCATACCCCATGGCAGTTCCTTCAAAGTCAAAAACAACGGTTTTACTGCTGGTCGTTCCACAGTCCACACCAACCACATATTTCTTTTCTTTCATCATAACCCTCTCATACTTATTATTCATGAAACCCCAATTTCCTTTGTGGCAATTATGGAAACCCCCGTTCCCGCCACATTTTCCAAAATGATTTGTCCGATGCTTACCGGCGCCTGGACACAGAGTCCCTTTAGGGCCCAGACACAATTTTCAACTTCTCCCTTGGGGATATCTGATGCTGTCTTCACCGATACCATGGCGAGTTCCCCACCATCCACTTTGACGGTTGAGGTAACGATACGCATCGGGCTTATGACCTCCTTCCTGGCATATTTTTCTCCCCGGGCACAGGTATTGCCCTCCACCGCTGTCACCACACCCGCTTCAATGGTTGCTGTAATCTGGCAGCCCATGGGGCAGCTAATGCACGTAATGGTCTTTTTCACAATAATGCCCCCTTTCTACTCCTCGATTTCCAACCGAATTTCTTTGACATCGGCCTTCTTACCCAAATCTGCTTGGGTCAGTACAATTTCTTCCATTTCACCAGGTGCCATAATTCGGCGTTTCTTATGCTTGATGGGCACACCATCTGCAGTGACGATGATGCTTTGATCCTTGAAAATCTGTCGCACTCTGAACCGAATCTTCACAGGGTCCGGTGCTCTTTCCGGATCGATGGTGCTTGGCACAGTGTAGCCAATCCCCACACCATGAACCACCTGGATCTGTTTTTCAGGATTCTCCCCAGGTAATTTCCCTAAAATATACTGAGCGGCATTACACCCTGCCTGGGCTGCTTCTTCTGATACAAAATCCACTAAATCATGGACATGAAGCACATTGCCGCAGGCAAACACGCCGGGGACATTGGTTTCAAAGCATTCATCCACTATGGGGCCACTGGTCACCCGGTTGAGTGCTACCCCAATTTTTTCAGACAGCTCATTCTCCGGGATTAACCCAACGGATAAGAGGAGTGTGTCGCAATCATAATCTATTTCTGTCCCAGGAATGGGCTTTCGGTCCGGCCCAACTTTTGCAATGGTTACCCCTTCAACCCGTTCCCGACCACGGATATCGATAACGGTGTGGCTTAACTTAAGGGGAATATCAAAATCATCCAAACACTGAACGATATTCCGCTTCAAACCTCCGGAATAGGGCATCAATTCTGCAACCACCTGGACTTCCGCGCCCTCCAGGGTCATGCGTCTGGCCATAATCAAGCCAATATCCCCAGACCCCAGGATGGCCACCTTTTTCCCGGGCATAAATCCCTCCATATTGACCAGGCGCTGGGCAGTACCCGCAGTATAGATTCCTGCCGGACGATACCCCGGGATATTCAAGGCCCCTCTGGGACGTTCCCGGCAGCCCATGGCTAAAATAATGGCATCCCCTTGGATTTCCATGAGGCCCTGGGTTTTATTCATACACGTAACCACCCGGTCTCCATTAATATCCATAACCATCGTGTGAAGCATGATCTCAATTTCCCGATCCGCCACCATATCCATATAGCGCCTGGCGTATTCAGGACCAGTGAGCTCCTCTTTAAAGGTGTGGAGGCCAAAACCATTATGAATGCATTGATTGAGAATTCCCCCCAGCCGGTCATCCCGTTCAATAATGAGGATATCTGCGATTCCCGCATCCCGGGCTGCAGCCGCAGCAGCCAATCCCGCTGGACCCCCACCGATAATAATCATTTGTCTTTTTTCCATGGCATCCCCCTATAGCTCCTTATTTTTCCCAACCAACAAGGTGGATTGCCCACCCTTCTTTGTAATCTTAGTCATGGGGATTCCTGTTTCCCGGGAAAGGATTTCCATGGTCTTTGGCGTGCAGAAGCCAGCCTGGCACCGCCCCATCCCTGCCCGGGTCCGCCGTTTGATGGAATCCATGGAACGTGCCCCCAGGGGACGATTAATGGCCTCCATGATTTCTCCCTCGGTCACCATTTCACAGCGGCAGATGATTTGCCCAAAGGCAGGGTTTTCTTTGATTTTTTCGATCTGCTCTTCCTTTGTCAACTGATTAAAATGGGTAACGCCCCTTCGTGTCGAAATGAAATTTTCCTTTTCCTCCAGGAACATTCTTTTGGAAATCAGCTCTGCCAGCATCACCCCAATGGCCGGGGAGCTGGTAAGACCCGGTGATTCAATGCCAGCGGCATCAAAGAAATAAGGCGCATCTGGCACTTCCTCCACAATGAATTCGTGATTGTCTTCATGGGCACGGAGTCCTGCAAAGGAAGTGATAATCTTATTCAAGGGCAAATCCAGCTTGCACAAATGGGCTGTTTCAGCCTTTTCCACCAGATTATCCAGTATGGATGCCGTCGTACATAAATCCTCTTTATCCTCAACATCATTAGCCGTCGGCCCCACATAAAGATTGCCATGGATGGTGGGTGCCGTTAGAATGCCCTTCCCCATTTTTCCTGGAAGGGGGAATACCGACGCCTTAAAGACATCTCCCAGGGCTTTGTCAAAAAGAAGATATTCGCCCTTTCTCGCCGTAATATGGATTTTCTTGGTGCTCACCATATTATGGAATCGGTCAGCGTACACCCCAGCGGCATTGACAATGGCCTTTGTTTCAATGGGGCCATTGTTCGTTTCGATACGGTAACCCCCATCAATGGGCTGGATGGACAGGGCTTCCGTCTCAAAACGAAATGCCACACCGTTGACGTTGGCATTTTCCCCCATGGCAATGGCCAGATTAAAGGGACAGATAATGCCGCCAGTGGGGGCGTATAACGCCGCGACGGTTTTATCCGTAAGATTCGGCTCCATGGCTAAAACCTCATCGCGCTCTAAAATACGGACGCCAGGCACGCCATTGGCCTGAGCCTGAGCTAATAATACATCCAGCTTCCCACGGTCTTCTGGATCGGTACAGACCACCAACGCCCCATTTTGTTTTACAGGGAAGTCTAATTCCTTTGCTCGCTCCCACATCAGACGATTTCCCTCAACATTTAGCTTAGCCATGAGGGTTCCCGGCTTTGCATCGAACCCCGAGTGAATCACCCCACTATTTCCCTTGGATGTTCCCGAGGCGACATCATCGCCCTTTTCAATGACACAAATCGCCGCATCGTATTTTGATAACTCCCTGGCGATACAGCATCCGGTTACACCCGCTCCAATAATGACGATGTCAACCATTTTATGACACTCCTCTCTTTAATCACTTATCGATGTAATCATTTTATATGAATTCGATTTTTAAGAACATATGGAAATTAATTTCAATAATTTATCGATTATTCTTGGGATTTTTAAGCCGTTTCAAAAGATCTTTTATCTCGATGGAACGCTTTTGCTCCCATGTTATTCGCCTATTTAAGGGTCTTCTAGACTTTACAACCATTCCTTTTTAATATTGCAACTATTCTCAATATATCTATCGAAATTATTTTCAATATATCTTTTTTTCTTGGAAATCTTATAATGGAGCCATAGACAGAGACGGACATTCGGCCTAGGATTCATTTAAAAAGGAGAGAATTATGTTTATTGATCCCATTGCTGTGCAGTATCCTGAAAATCTCGAAAAAGATCATTTTGTGATTGCAACTTATTATTGTGCAACGAAGCCTGGCACCAACGCTTTAAAATTTGGCGCGGCCCTGGCCATCGAACAGACCTGCGGGACTTGGCTCAAGGTTCCCGGCGAAACGGAAGAGGTACGTAACCGCAGTATTGGTCGGGTTGTCGGCGTCTACGAAACCCCTGCTTATCAAATCGGCATTCCAGATGATGTCACGGAACGCCACTTCATTATCCGCATTGCCTTCCCCTGTACCAACTTCGGACCGTCCTTTGCCATGATGCTCAGCTCCGTCATCGGTAATATTTCCAGCTCCGGGAAGGTTAAGCTTCTGGATCTGGAATTCCCGGAAAGCTTCCTCGGTGAGTTTAAGGGCCCAAAATTTGGCGTCCAGGGCATCCGGGATCTTTTAGGTGTCCAGGATCGTCCCCTTTTAAACAATATGATTAAGCCCTGTACGGGGCTCGATCCCAAGGAAACTGCCAAACTGGCCTATGAAGCCGCGGTTGGTGGTGTGGATATTATCAAAGATGACGAGCTGGTGGCCAATCCTCCCCATTGCCCACTGACGGAACGGGTAAAATATGTGATGGAAGCTATCACCAAAGCCGATGCGGTAAAGGGTGAAAAAACCCTTTACGCCTTCAACATCACCGACCGAACAGAAAAGCTAAAGGAAAATGCTTATAGAGCCATTGAACTGGGAGCCAACAGTCTGATGGTCAATTACAACACCATCGGTTTGGATGCTTCCCGAATGCTGGCGGAAGATCCTGAAATCAACGTGCCGATTCTGGCTCACTCTGATTATACCGGTGCAGTTTATGAATCCCCCTGGTCCGGTATGAGTGCAGCCCTCATCGGCGCTACCCTACCCCGTATGGCTGGTCTGGACATGGTTATCGTCCTGACTCCCTACGGCAAGTTCCCTATGCAGATGGATACCTTCATCGGAGCTGGTTACAAGATGCTCCAGCCCCTCGGCAACATCCGCCCCGTATTCCCCATGCCCGGTGGCGGCACCACTCAGGGCCACATTGAGGATGTCATCAAGAAATTCGGCAACGATGTGATCATCGCCGCTGGCGGTGCCATCCACGGCCATCCCATGGGACCAGCCGCCGGAGCTCGGGCTTTCCGTCAGGGAATCGATGAAGTCCTGGCTGGAAAGACCCTGGCTCAAGCCGGTAAAATCCATAAGGAATTGGGCATTGCCCTGGATGCATGGGGCATCTACGAAGAAGCAAAAGGCGGTATCTTTGACCTGAAGGGCTAATTCTCCATCAATATTATTCCCCCCTCAAATACAAAACCTCCAGAAGACAAAAATCTTCTGGAGGTTTTTGCGCGTAGCGCCCTAAATTATGTTAAAGTAAAGCCATACTAAGGTTGGAGGACAAAAATGCGTAGTGAAGTTTATAATCAATCCATTTGTCTCATGAACGAAGTCGTTTATTATTATTATTTACAGAAAAATACAATGGTTGAAATCTCTGAAAAGTTAAGCATTTCAAAATCCACCGTTTCCCGACTGCTAAAACGCGCAGAGGAAGAGAACGTCATTTCCTTTCAAATGGCACCAGATCCCTTGGAATGTATTCATCTTGAACAGACGATTTCAGAACGTTTTCATTTGGATACCGTGCTGGTTACCCCTGTAAATCTAACCACTGGTCCCATTTCTCCTGACAGCATTAAAAAGCAGGTGGCCCTAGAAGGTGCCCGGTATTTACAGCGCATCATCACTGACGATGATATTATCGGTTTTACCTGGGGCGGCACCATGTACCACCTGATCCAGTACCTGAATCCCTGCCGAAGAAAAGGGGCTAAAATCATTACCCTTCACGGTAGCATCGCTAACTGCAATCCGAAGTTTGCAGTAGACACCCTTGTAAAGCGGGCGGCCATGGCATTTGGCGGTAAAAACATCTCATTATGCCGCAATGGACTCCTGAATGCTCAGGAGATGGCGAAGCTTGTGGAAAGTGATTATTATCATCAAATCCAGCATATTTTCAACCATATCGATATTACCATCAGCGGCGTGGGTGCCCTTTATCCGGATATTATCACCCCTTTGGCAACCACCGATTATCTGACCCCTTCCGAATTGAAGGAGCTAACGGATCAAGGTGCCTATTGTGATTTACTCCTGCGCTTTATCGACCGTAATGGCCAGGAATGTAATACCAGCATGAAGGATAGAACCTATTCCATCGACATTGAAACCTATAAAAAAATCCCCAAAAAGGTTATTGTAGCCTCAGGCCGCGAGAAGGCAAGTTCATTACTCGCCTTAATAAATGGGGATCTTTTAAATGTACTGATTATCGATCAGATCTTGGCCAAAGCCCTCCTATCCTGGAGCAACACCACCCTTGCATAACCCCCTTTATTAATCCACGTTCACCTGGCTCTGGATAATTTCTCCAGTGCTATAATCTATGTCATATTCGTACTCATGACCACCTGCTTTAAAATCAACTTCGTATACCCGTCGCCCATTTTCAGTGCCAGTTTCTACCTTGAGCTCATAGGTGTCGGATTCCTTTACCCCAGCCTTTGTGAGGGCCATTTCTTTAGCCTTTTCTGCCGTGATGTCGGTCGCATTATCATTGCCTGTTGGTGTTGCTTGGGACGTAACCGTGGGTGTTGTACTCACGGTGGGAGTAGAATTGGTGGCCATTTTTCCACCACAGCCGGATAATATCAACATCCCACCAATAAGCAATACAGCGAATGCATCGTTTCGTTTCATCTAAAAGCCTCCATTTTTTCTTTATGGTACATCATTTTTCTTTAGGCGACAAGGCTTTCCACAACATCATTAGTGTTTTTCCATAATCCCTTGTATCTATTTTGTCAAAAAATCGTCACTTTTCGCGCCTCAACTTGAATGCTTAAGGATAATCTGATATAATGCAGTCAACAAATAGTTGTACTTCATTTGTAATTTCATGAAAGGAGATCCCTACTATGTCTGATTCTACTGGTTATGCAGCATTATTTGGACTGATTATGTCCTTTGCGGTTGTTTTTATCGTTATTGGTATTGTTCTTTATGTATTTACTGCCCTTGCCCTTTATACGATGGCAAAAAATAAGGGAATTGAATACGCTTGGCTGGCTTGGATTCCCGTTGCCAATGGTTATGTCATGGGCGAAGTCATGGACGACAAGGTGGCCATTGGAAGTAGTGTTATTCCTTATGCCAAATGGATTCTGCTTTTGGGCTCCATCGTCACTGGACTGTTGGCAATGATTCCTTACATCGGATGGATTTTCTCAATTCTGTGTCTTGTGTACTACTATTGTGCAATTTATCGGCTTTACAAACTGTATAAGCCGGATAACGCAGTGCTTTATCTCGTTTTAAGCATTATCTTTGGTATTACCATGCCATTCTTCATGTTCTCCATGCGGAATAATACACCCCAGGAATATTTAAATTAATTCGATTCATCGAAAGGAAGTGTCTTTATGGACTCTGCTTCACTTGCAGCCGCAATCCTTGCACTCGGCGCTGTTTTAGTTATTTTTGGTATTTTTGCACTCATTGCTTATATTTTCATGGCCCTGGCACTGTACACCATGGCTAAAAACAAAGGAATTGACCACGCTTGGCTGGCTTGGATTCCCATTGTCAATAATTATCTTTTTGGTGAACTCATTGATGATGTCGTCCCCATTGCCTCCCTTAAGATTCCCTATGCAAAATGGGGCCTTCTTATTTCACCCATCGTGGTTTGTCTCTTAAGCACCATCAACACCCAGAACGGGTTTGTGAGCTTCATCATTTGGTTAGTCGCCGTTATTTATGCGGTCTACACCTTTGCCGCTCAATTCCGCCTGTTCAAACTCTACAAGCCAGAAAGTGCTGTTCTATTCTTAGTGCTTTCCATTATCTTCTCCTGGGTTGTCATTTTAATCCCCATCTTTATGTTCATCATGCGTAATAATACGCCGGTGGAATATTTAGAAGATTCCCAGGCTGTTTAAAGAGAAAGAAAAATCTGTTAGCTAACGCAAAAATCCCTGTTCCATTTCTGGTTCAGGGATTTTTTTCTTCTTAGGCCATCAACACTTCCGCCGCTTCCCTCAGGGTCGTGGTTTCCCCCACATTCCCCGGGAAGATGACATAGGGCGTCAGGGGGAATTTACTTTCCGCCCCGGTTTGCCACACGGGAATCCCTGGTTTGATCTGGCCGAGGACATTGGCTTTTTTCACTGCCAGGGCCTTGGTGCCCACATCCGAAGAGGTGATCCCGCCCTTGGCGATGACAAAGCTGGGGACCACGCTCAGGCGGCCCACTAAGGATTGGACGGCATCGGAAATCCGGACGGATAGCCGCAGGTCGTCTTCTTTATCCCCGGTATCGGCGGTGATAAGCTTCCGGGTGGTGTACACACACACTGTTTTCCCAGCTCGAATGGCGGCTTCTTCAAGTTCCAGGCAGCGGTTAACTTCCTGGGCAAAGGCGGCTTCATCGGCCACTAAGGTAGCGTCCAGCTCGACGAAGACGATATTGGGATTTTCCTTTAAGGCGTCCACCTGTTGGCTGGTTTTTTCGGT
>NZ_FNRK01000029.1 GCF_900107815.1 Eubacterium aggregans | reverse complement strand
CGGATCGTGGGTCGCAATTTACAAGCACAGCCTTCCGAACCGCATTGGCTGCAAAGGGCGCAATCCAAAGTATGAGCAGTGTTGGTCGATGCTATGATAACGCCCGGATGGAGAGCTTTTTCGCAACGCTCAAGAAAGAAAAACTTTATCGTATTGATACGATGAAGATGACCCAGGAGATGGTCAAGACGATTATCTTTAGATATATCCAATACTATAATCATCGTCGGATTTACAGCACCAACGATGGTCTCCCGCCGCTCTCTAAGCGGGCACTTTACCACTGTACTGTTGCTGCATAATTCTCCTTGCCGATGGGACTAAACTTTTATTGACAATTCCATTCCTTAAGGCTTTCTTTTTTCAAATAACCGTCACATTGAGTTCACACTGAGTTCACCTGGGAGGTGTTTAATAATACCTGTTGAAGCCGCAAGGACAAGCAACGGTTCAACACCTTTCCTTTCTATTTACATGATGCATTGCCGGCCCCGTAAGGGGCCCGGGTGGTGCATTCCAAACAGGATTCCCCCAGCCGCTTGAAGCGGCTTTTTTTAATTAAGACGATAAAGGAGGAAGCTGGAATGTATGAAGTCACATTACCCAGTGTCATTATTCCCATACAGTCTCCAGATGGTCGGCTTCCGGCTTTAGTGGATGCCATTCGGAGCCAATGGGATTACCCCATTATTATAGTGGATGATGGAAGTGGTCCGGAGAATGTCCGTATTTTTCGGGCATTACAGCGGACCGGATGTACCGTTCTGACCCATCGGGTAAAAAAAGGCGTGGGCGAAGCCATCAAAACAGGGGTCCATCATGCCCAAAATCATTACCCCATCAGTATTGGCTATATTATAGTGGCCACTCCCCTGTCCGCTACCCCAGAGGCCATCGTTCAGGTGGCTGATGCTTTAGAATCCCTGCCAAATACCTTGGTGCTCGAGGGTTCCGCTAAAAAAGGTACCGGTATAAAGCATCACCTTTTGGGGTGGTGGCATCAGCTTTTTACCGGTTATACCTGGCCAGAAACAGGTATTGGCATTTTAGGAGTCCCTGCCATTTGTGGGGATACCCTTCTAACCCAGCCCTGCCAACCCACGGGGCCATCCCACCGATTTTATCGGCACCTGTCCCGGGAGGGCTTTCCTTGTGTGGTGCTTTCTTAATCCCTGCTGAACCACTCTTTGTGGTTAAGGAGAACCTTATCTTGTCTGGATATACTCAATAACAAGGTTTGAGAAGATAAGTCATTATTGGTTATTCGTACAACACAGACGAATGCCAGGTAAGGGTATTGGTCTGCGAATTACAAAAGGAGGATTTATCATGAGTTCAAAGGAAAGCATTGATTGTAAAGAATCACGTCGGGAACAGCGGGAATCCCTGTGGGAGGAACGCAAAGAAGAGCATGAATTTGCCAAGGACCTTAAGCAGCAGATGAAGGAAGAGGTCAAGTCCGCACATCAAAAGGAAAAGGCGGCAGCAAAGGCCGATGTGGCAGGCACCCGAGAAGATGCCCGGGACGCCCGAAAAGAAGAAAAGGAACGCAGGCGTGAAATCAGGGATGAAATTCATGCTTTTGATCAGGATAATCGACGGGAATATGCCCTCGATAAAGAAGCCGCTAAAATTGAGAAAAAAGGCGAAAAATAAAAATCTGAATAAAAACCGTGAACCCTCTGTGATGCAGAGGACTCACGGTTTTTTTAGCGGTGGATATCGGAATGCCTTAGTCCATGGCCAGCATGGCCGCGACCACAGCGCAGGAATTCCGGGCGGCGATGGGTAAGAATTCCGGATAGGATAAGGGGGCGCTGCCGTCAGCATTGTCACTGATGGAACGGATGATGACGAAGGGAACTTTATTGGCCCAGGCCACATGGGCGATGGCAGCCCCTTCCATTTCCACGGCCTTGGGGGCAAAGTTCTTAACAATGGGAGCGGTTTGTTCCTCTCCGGCGATAAATTGGTCGCCGCTGGCAATGGTGCCTTCAAAGACCCGGGCATCGCCGATATCGCTTGTTTCTGCGGCACTTCGGGCCTTGGCCACTAAATCGTTATCGGCCTGGAAGTAAATCATATCCATATCCGGAACCTCGCCCTTAGCAAAACCCAGGGGCGTTGCATCCATATCGTGATGGACGGCCTGGGTGGAAATGACGATATCCCCCTGCCTAATCTGGGGATCCGGAGTACCGGCCACCCCTGTGTTGATGAGGATGTCCACGTCAAAGCAGGTACATAGGACCTCCGCACACAGTGCTGCGTTGACCTTACCGACCCCACATTGAACCAGCACCACCCGCTGGCGTCCAATCATCCCTTGGTAAAAAATCAAGCCGGAAATTTCTTTGGTCCGATTGATGTCCATAGCCTCCCGCAGGGGTGCTACTTCACTTTCCATGGCGCAGATAATGCCATAGGTCTTTTTATCAGAGTTGCGTTGTTTGTCATAGAAAAAGCGGCCCAGTGAGGCAGCGGCTCCCAGAGCGGTCAGAGAACCAAGCCATAAACCCTTTGATTTTTTCATTGTAATTTACCATCCTTTATTCCTTAGAATTAATTCTATTATACGGGAAACTCCTGGGTTTTTCCATAGGAAAGGGTGAATAAAAGGGTCTGCCTGTTCGTTGCTGCCCAAACTGAACCCATTAAAAACTCTAAAACTGGTTGTTGCGTTGGCATCAGGAAGGGCTATAATGAAACCTAATCTCAGAGAAATACCAAAAACCTGCAGGTTTCGTGATAGAAGGCAAAGCGATGACTCAGAATTTAAATCAGAATTTAGCACAGATGTTTAAGGGGGGCGTCATTATGGACGTCACCACACCGGAGGAGGCAAAAATCGCCCAGGATTGCGGTGCTGTCGCCGTGATGGCTCTGGAACGGGTTCCCTCGGATATTCGAAAGGAAGGTGGCGTGGCCCGGATGTCTGACCCGAAGATGATTCGGGAAATACAGGCAGCGGTGACCATTCCGGTGATGGCCAAAGCCCGTATCGGTCATTTGGCAGAAGCCCGAATTTTAGAGGCCCTGGGGGTGGATTATATTGACGAAAGCGAGGTCCTTACCCCGGCGGATGATCAGTACCATATCGATAAAAAAGCCTTTAAGGTGCCCTTTGTCTGTGGGGCGCGAAATTTGGGGGAAGCCCTGAGACGCATTGGTGAAGGAGCCTCCATGATCCGGACAAAGGGTGAAGCGGGCACCGGCAATGTGGTGGAAGCCGTCCGCCATATGCGCACCATCCAGGCGGATATCCGCCGGATCGTCGGGCTGAATCAGGATGAGCTGATGACCGCTGCCAAGGAAATGGGAGCGCCCTACGAGCTGGTGTGCGCTGTCCATCGGGAGGGTCATTTGCCCGTGGTTAATTTTTCCGCAGGGGGAATTGCTACTCCGGCTGACGCCGCACTGATGATGCAGTTGGGCAGCGAGGGGGTCTTTGTGGGCTCGGGCATCTTTAAATCTGCCAATCCGGAAAAGGTGGGACGAGCCATTGTGAAGGCCACGGCCTACTATGATGATCCGGATATTCTGGCCCAGGTTTCAGAGGGCCTGGGCAAGGCCATGTCTGGTGTGGATATCCGGGAAATCCCAGAATCCCAGCTTTATGCCAAACGGGGCTGGTAGCGGTGGCGATTGTGGGGGTCCTCTCCCTCCAGGGGGCCGTTACCGAGCATTTGGATGCTTTGAGGGCCTGTGGGGCAGAGGCCCGGCCCGTTAAAACCGCCCTCGGCTTTGAGGGGTTATCCGGACTGATCCTGCCCGGAGGTGAAAGCACCACCATGGCAAAGCTGCTGAGGGATTTCCATTTAATGGCACCCCTTAAAGAAAAAATCCAGGGAGGATTACCGGTATGGGGAACCTGTGCGGGTCTGATTCTGTTAGCCCGGAAAATTGAAGGGGAAGCGTCCCACTTGGGGGTGATGGACATGGCGGTGCGCCGCAATGCCTACGGTACCCAGCTGGACAGCTTTACCACCCAGACTACCATTGAAGAGGTATCCCCCTCCCCCATTCCCCTGGCCTTTATCCGGGCACCCTACATTAAAAGCGTGGGCCCCCAGGTGACGGTGCTGTCCAGGGTGGACGGGCATATTGTTGCCGCCCGTCAGGGTTTTAAGCTTTTGGCCACAGCCTTTCATCCTGAGGTCACTGGAGATGAGCGATTCCATCAGTATTTTATCAGGAACTTCTGCGGGATATAAAAAATTTACTTGTTTTTTCCACCTTAGAAGGAGTATAATAAGAAAGAAAAAAGGTGGAGGTATGAGCGCATTGGATAAATATATCTGTGTCGTCTGCAATTACATCTATAATCCTGAAGAGGGCGATCCCGCCCACGGCATCCCTGCCGGCACCCCCTGGGAACAAGTCCCGGAGGATTGGGTCTGTCCCTGGTGTCAGCTGGGTAAGGAGTATTTTGAAAAACATGACCGATAGGTTTAAGTTTTCCAACGTATAATAAATCAAAAATAGTGGAGGAAGTTACGATGCAAAAATATGTATGTGATGTCTGTGGTTATATCTATGATCCCGAAGTGGGTGATCCCACAAACGGCGTGCCCGCTGGTACAGCTTGGGAAAATGTCCCTGAAGATTGGGAATGTCCGGATTGCGGCGTCGGCAAAGAATCCTTTGAGCCTGTCGAATAAATCCATAAAATGATGAATGAACCGCTCCTTTGGGGCGGTTTTTTTAAAAGCGGTTTTTGGTTCCGGGGGACTTCGAAAAAGAGCATTGGTAATCCCGGTAGTTTACGGTATAATAGAAGGAACATAACGGAAAAAGGAGTACAATGGACATGGCTGTAAAAGCAAGGGAAAATGTAAGGATGCGGGAATTTAGCCCAATGATTATGGTAGGGATCGGGGTATTCGTCATCGCCTATATCCTATTGTATGATCGATTTGCAGGATCGATTGAGGACTACGCCCTTAAAACGGGAATTGGGATTGCTGCCCTGGCTATCATGATCCTTCTCTTCATCTTCGTACTGCGCTATATCTCCACCAGTTTTGATATGCTGTTAAGTCACGCGAAGCTGACCGTGGATCGCAAGATTTTATTTTGGAATAAGCAGGTCGCAGATATTCCCACCAAGGATTTTCTGGGGGTCGTGAAGGAAGAGAATTATAAAAACACCGCGGGTAAGCCCCAAAATCTTACCGTTGGAGCCATCGAGGGGATGGCAAAATACGTCATTACCTATCGGGTGAGCGGCGGGAAGAAGAGTGTTAAAATTCAGTGCTCTCCCAAATTCTTCAAAGAAGTCAAGCAATTGGTGGAAAGCAATCAGAAGGCCGTATCCGGCAGTAAGAAAAAGAAGTAGTGTTTGGGGGCCAGCTTGTGCTGGCCTTTTTCACTAAGCAGAAAGGATGAAAGTCCCATGAAAATACTCCATACCTCCGACTGGCACATCGGACGCTTCTTAAATCAGCGCAGTCTCCTGGGGGACCAGGCGGCTATTTTAGAGGGTCTCAGGGCTCTCCTTCGCCGGGAACTGCCGGATGTCCTCATCATCGCCGGGGATTTATACGACCGCTCTATCCCCTCCCGGGAGGCCCTGTCTTTGGTGGATGACATTCTGGACACCGTTATTTTAGAGCTGAAAATTCCGACGATTATCATCGGGGGAAATCACGACGGCGGCCAGCGCCTGGCCTTTACCAGTGGTATTTTGGAAAAACGGGGTCTGTATATCCGAGGGGTCTTTACGCCCAGTCCGGAGCCCATCGTCCTGGAGGATGGCCAAGGTGGCGTCGCCTTTTGGCCCGTTCCCTTTGTCAAGCCTGTGGAATATCGGGATATTACCGGAGAGGAAAGCGTCCGGGATTATCAGGATATGTACGCGGCTATTTTGGAAGATATTGAAAAGCGTATGGACCCCTCCCTGCGCCACGTCCTCATTACCCATGGCATGATTCTCAGCCATTTGCCTGAGGATGGGGATTTGGATGACTCTGTCCGGCCCATTGAAATCGGCGGAATCTCCTTTGCCCGGTCCTCCCTCTTCCGGGCCTTTGATTACGTGGCTCTGGGCCATCTCCATCGCCCCCAAAGGGTTGGGGATGACCGCATTCGCTACGCTGGCTCCCTGTTTAAATACTCCTTCTCCGAGGTCAATCAGCATAAATCCGTTACCCTGGTGGATATGGACGGGAGTGGAGAGGTGGATATTCGCACCAAGTCCCTTCCCACTCTCCGGGATATGGCCATTCTCATCGGCACCCTGGATGACCTCACCGGGGCTTCTGCTCTAGATCACCCAGGGCGGGAGGATTACATCAAGGTGATTCTCACCGATGGCGTGCGGCGCTTGAATCCCATGGAGCAGCTAAAAAAGGTCTATCCCAATGTGCTGGAGATGGAGTACCAAAGCCAAAGTATTTCCAGGGGAAGCACCACCACCAAACGGATTAAAGAACGGCTGTCTGACCCTCTGGCCCTCTTTGAGGACTTCTACGAGCAAATTCACGGAGAGCCCCTAACCCCCGAAAAGCAGGCGGTGGCCCGGGAGATTATGGAGGAAACCCATGAGACCCATTAAGCTGATTGTACAAAATTTTGGTCCCTTTATTGATGAATCTCTGGATTTTTCCAGACTGAATGAGGCCCTCTTTCTCATCAGTGGTCCCACAGGCAGCGGAAAAACCACTCTCTTTGATGCCATTTGCTACGCCCTTTACCACGAGGCCAGCAGCCCGGACCGTCTGGCCAAGGGATTAAAAAGCGACTTTGTGGGGGACGACGCCCTGGCCAGTGTGGACTTCACCTTTGCCGTCGGGGCACAGACCTACCGTATCCACCGGATACCGGAGCAGCGCAGGAAGAGCCAGCGGGGAAACCGGATTGTCGCCCAAAAGCACGAGGTGGCATTGTACCAGCTGGTGGAGGGAGAAGAACATCTTATGGCCAGTGCTGTGGAGGAGGTGGATGTCGCCATTGGAGAAATTATCGGCCTTTCCTACGCCCAATTCAGGCAGATTGTGCTGTTGCCCCAGGGGGAATTCAGCCGGCTCCTAAAAGCCAGCCGTAATGAACGCCAAGCTCTGTTAAAGAGCATCTTTCGTCTGGATATCTTTGAATCCTTCGCCCAGAGGGTGGAGGAGCACACCGGCCGGGTCCGGATGGCCTTCGAGCAGTTGGAACACGATCGTCTTCGGGAGGAGCAGGCCCTTTTAGCCATTCCGGACTCTCCCCTGGCCCATGCCATTGCGGAGCAGAGCCATACCCTGGATGCCCTGCTGCTTTTGGTATCAGCCCAGGATCAGGCAGATCAGGCGGAAGCCGAAGCCCTGGGGGAAGCCCTGGAAAAACAGAACAGTCGACTACAGGGGGTATTAGCCCAGCTGGGGGCTGGAGAAAGTTTGAACGCCCGGTTTAAGGCCTGGGAGGAAGAAAAGGAACAAGCTGAGCTTATGAAGGCAAAAAGCCAGGAGATGGCTGCTCTGGGACACCAGCGGGAACGGGGCCGTAGGGCCTTGGATATTCGGCCCCTGGAAAAACGCTACCAGGAGGAAATCCACCATCACCAACAGGTAAAAGCTGAATTAACCCAGCAGGAAAAAGCCATCCAGGCCCAGCTCCAGGCCCAGAAAAGCCTGGAGGCCCAGGCGGCCCAGGTGGAGGACCCCGCCTATAAGCGGGAAACCGAGGAGATGGAGGCCCGGGCCCGGAGGCTTGGGGAACTATCCAAGCAGTTGGAGGCGTTTGAGGGCGTTTCCTCTCGGCACAAAGAGCACCAGGGGGCCATGGAAGCCCTTCAAAAGAGCCAGGAGGAATTAGCCGCCAAAATAAGGGAAAAAGCACTTTTGGAGGAAGCTCTGTCTGGAGACCGGAAAGCCCTGCTAAAGGGTCAGGGTGAGCAGGTGGATATCCGGGAAGAGGGCACGACCCTGACTACCCATATCGATGGTCTGGCCGCTATCCAGGAAGCTCTTGAAAAAATGAACGCATCCCGGGCGGCTTTAAAGGAAATGGACCGGGAGCGCCTGGGGGTGAAGCAGGAGCTTAAGCAGTGGGAGCAGGAACGGGACCGCATCGAGCGTATTCAACAGGAATCCGCGGCGGGAGAGCTGGCCAAGCATTTACAGGATGGCGCACCCTGTCCGGTATGTGGGGCGATCCACCACCCCGATCCTGCCATCCCTCTGGAAGCTCTGGCCACCAGCGAGGATTTAAAAAAAGCCCGAGAAGCATGCAGCCGGCTCAGCGGACGGCTGGCTGCCATGGCGGAGCAAAACGCCTTCCATACCCGGGAAAAACAGGCTAAACGCGGGGAGATTGAAGGTCAATTGATCGCCCTTAACCGGGAGCCCCAGCTGCCAGACCCCATAGCCCTGGACCAGGAAATTGAAGCTCTTCAAAAAACCAGAGACCAGCTCCGGGAGCGTTATAAGGATGAAGAGGGCCGTCTCAAAGCCCTGCGCCAAGACATCCGGACAAAAGAAGAACAATTGCAAGGTCTGGAAAAAGCCTTGAGCCAGGGGCAATCCATTGAAGCCGCCTACGAAGGTGCAAAAACAGCCTTAAATGAAAGCAATGGTATCCTCCAATCCAAGTGGCGAGAGATTGAGGACCAGGCCAGGGATCTGGAAATCACCCTCCTGCCTGATGGTGGACAAGGGCAGATTGAGGATATTCTCCAAGGTGGAGAAACCTTAAGAGAAGGGGTGCAACGGCGCCAACGTCAGGCAGAGGGTATTTTAAAGGAGCTGGCCCAGTCCCGGGAAACCCTGGGGGGATTGGAAGGAATACGCCAGAGCCTTGAAAAGCAGACCGAGGAGGCTAGGACCCAGCGGGATACTCGGGAGAAGGCCTTTATCGCCGCCCTGGATACCGCCGGATTCACGCGGATTGATTATCAGGCCTACCACAGCTTAAAGTCAGAGGATTTGGAGGCCATGGCCGAGACCCTGGCGGCCTACGACCAAAGCTGTGCCACCAACACCGCCCTCTTAAAAGGCTTTGAAGGCGAGCTTGCCGGAAAAACACCGGTGGATCTCCAGGTTCTTCAAAGGGAAAAGGTGGCCATTGAGGAAGCTTTAGGGGGCCTGCGGGAGGCCATTAGTCAAATCACCCAGCGCAGACGGATAAACGGCAACCAAGTGAACAAGCTAGGAAGTCTGGAGGAAAAACGCCGTCAGGTGCGCCAAAAGCTGGAAATTCTCACTGAGCTGGGAGATACCATTAAGGGGAAGGTTTCCGGGAAGCCTAAAATTAAACTGGAAAACTATATCCTTTCAGCTTATTTAAGCGATATCCTGGAGGCCGCCAACGGCTTTTTAGAAGAAAGCAGCAACGGGCGCTATCACCTGATGATTGCTGGAAACCATGGGGATAAAAGCAGCCATGGCCTGGAAATTGAGGTGGACGACGCTTACACCGGTAGGGCCCGGAGCGCCGCATCCCTCTCCGGAGGAGAAACCTTTGTCGCCGCCCTGTCCATGGCCCTGGGTCTGTCAGATATTATCCAATCTACTGCCGGGGGGATCTCCCTGGAAACCATCTTTATCGATGAGGGCTTTGCCACCCTGGATAAGGACGCCCTGGATAAAGCCATGAATTGCCTGGCCCGCATCCGCACCACGGGCCGAACGGTGGGCATCATCTCCCATGTAGAGGAGCTCAAGGAGCGAGTAGATGCCCAGGTTATTGTGGAAAAAACAGAGGCGGGCAGCCGCCTCCATCTCATTTAAAGAAAGCAGGTATACTCAATGAAAATCGTTGCTATTATGGGCAGCCATCGCAGCCATCACAATACAGCCGGTGCCCTGGATTACTTCTTGGAATGTCTGGGGGCTCCCGCCGTTAACCGCATTGATATCAACCAGGTGAATATTAAACCTTGTATCGCCTGTGAATACTGTGCCAAGCACCCTGGAGAATGTGTCCAACAGGATGATATGACGGCCCTCTACCCCGAAATCATGGCAGCGGACCTCATCATCATGGCCGCTCCGGTGTATTTTTCCGCCTTTCCGGCCAAGCTCAAAAACTTCATCGACCGGGGGCAGGTCTTTTTTAACCTGGCAAATAAAGAAAATGTTAACCCTAAAAAGGTCGCCATCATCGCCCTGGGCGGTGCCAGGGCCTACGACGATCAGTTTGTCAGCGTCTACGCCACCATGCGCTGGTATCAGAACGACCTGAAGGCCAGCCCCGCCGGTGCGGTGGAGATTCCCAATACCGACCGGATCCCCTTTGAGGAAAATGAGGAAGCTAAGGCAAGGCTGAAAAAACTGGCGGATCGGGTTTATCCTTAGGATGGAAGGCTATTAAAGCACTATTAGTATAAAGATAGATCCTTTGATGGGAAATTGCTTGAAGAACTGTCATGCCAATGACTTTGGATTTTGGAAAAGGCGTTACGGTTGTAAATCTGTAAAATATGCGTCAATTTTATCTAACTTTTCCAAATAGCTACACACTGCTTAGAGAATTGAACGGGACACATTATTGACTATTAATAGGTGTGGAAAATGAAAAAGCCTGTCGGTTTTATAATGAAGGGAATAATCCACCGATTGGGATCGTACTTTGTGCAGATAAAAGCGAATCAGTGGTTAAGTATACCCTGCCTGAAAGGTCAATACAAATTTGGGCATCCAGATATAGACGATATATTCCGACAGAAGAATTATGGAGAGAACAACAATCCGAATATCAAGTATTGAAGGCTGAAAAGAATGAATAAACCTAAAGCGAAAATTATTGAAGATATTGCTAGAAGCCTCATTAATAATAATAAGCAAGAGGCAATTGACTGGATCGAACAAGAATATCCATTTAAAAGAATAAAAAAATCAAGGCGTACTTATTCAGATGAACAGATGTGTGAAGTGTTTATGAGAGATGGTTTCATTGATCGATATTCTGGGGATCGCTTGGTTAATATTGGAATGTTAAAAACTATATCGGTATTTTTTTCTGAAGAATTCCCCTATCAATCCCACTGGAAAATGACAGAAACCCACCCGGCTTTCTGGGAATTGGCACCTACCCTTGACCATGTGGATCCCATTGCGATGGGTGGACTGGATGAGCCATCTAATTGGGTTACAACATCAATGATGCACAATATGGTGAAAAGTCAATGGACATTGGAACAGTTGAATTGGCAATTACATGAACCTGGCGATTTGTTAGAATGGGATGGTTTGACTGGCTACTTTTTAAAAATAGTGGTAGAAAATGAAGAACTTTTGGAGGATGGGTTAATTAAAAAATGGTATTTATTATCAAAAGCAATACTAAATCTTTAAAAAATACCCCCTTGACACCCCTCCCCCAAAGGGATATAATGAAAAACAATCTAAACCCAAATAAACCGTCGAATAAGGGTAAGTAAGTCGGACTGGAAAGGTTAAAGAGAGCTGCCACTTGGTGAAAGGCAGTACCCCACCACCGACCCAATGGCCTTATGAGGGCAGGAAAGAAAGGTAAGTATTTCCTGACGGGACCTCCACCTGTTATAAAGGGAGCGCATATGATGGTATGCGGAGCAAGCGGGCGCATGCGCGCCAACCCAGGGTGGTACCGCAGAATCAATGATAATCTGTCCCTCGGATCCGTAAGGATTCGGGGGATATCGTGTTTTTTGGGAAAAATAATAGAAACGAAAGAGGTCAAACAATGAATCGGTTTATGAAAAAAGCAGCACTATCTGTAGCAGCATTACTCGTACTCGGTGGGGTGGCCACCGGTTGTAGCGGTGGCAGCACCGGGGGAAGCAGCGAAGGGAAAAGCACCGTTGGCATCATTCAATACGCCTCCCATCCCTCCCTGGACAATTGCACCGAGGGCTTTAAGGAAGGCCTTAAAGAAGGGGGCTATACTGAAGGGGATAATCTGACCATTGACTTTCAGAATGCCCAGAACGATAATGCCAATGCGGAAACTATCGCTAAGAATATGGTCTCTAAAAAGTACAATCTGATCTGCGGGGTGGCTACGCCAGCAGCCATGGCCGCTTACTCCGCCGCCAAGGGATCGGATATTCCCACGGTGTTTACGGCAGTGTCCGATCCGGTATCCGCCGGTCTGGTGAAAAGCCTGGCCAAGCCGGAAAACAACGCCACTGGTTCTTCAGATGTTCTGCCCCTGGAGGCCCAAATCAAGATGATCCGTGCCTTCCTTCCGAGCGCCAAGAAAATTGGGATTTTGTACACTACCAGCGAACCCAATTCTGTTTCCCAGCTGGAAAAATTCAAGGAAATCGCACCGGCCTATGGCTTTGAGGTTGAAGCCCTGGGGGTGACCAATGCTTCGGAGGTAGCGGCGGGTGCAGCGACCCTGGTCTCTAAAAAGGTGGACTGCTTCAATAATTTTACAGATAACAACGTGGTGGATAATCTGACCACAGTCCTCAATGCCGCTGATGGTGCCGGGATTCCGGTCTTTGGATCGGAAGAAGAACAGGTAAAAAATGGCTGTCTGGCCTCTGAAGGGATTGACTATGTGGCCCTGGGTAAAGAAACTGGAAAAATGGCGGCTAAGATTTTAAAGGGTGAAGCCAAGGCCTCTGAAATGCCCGTGTACCAGGCGGAGACTTTTTCGCCGGTGTATAACAAGACAGTCATGGAAAAACTGGGGTTAAGCCTGCCCACAGATCTGTCCACAGCCACAAACATCAGCAAATAATTACAACTATGAATAAGGAGTGATGGAATCATTATGGATATCATCAGCGGTTTGGTCATTAATGTATTAGAAGAGGGCTTTATCTATGGCGTCATGGCCATGGGGGTCTATATTACCTACACGGTATTGGGGTTTCCCGATTTGTCCGTGGATGGGACCTTCCCCCTGGGCATGTGCGCCGCTGCCGTCCTCATCACCCTGGGGGTGAACCCCTGGGTGGCCTGTATCCTCGCCTTTATCGCCGGAGCAGCCGCTGGCTGCGTCACCGGTTTTCTCAATGTGCGCCTGGGGATTACGGATTTGCTTTCCGGTATTCTGGTGATGACGGGGCTATGGAGCGTGAACCTGGCCCTCACCGGGGGCTCGGCAGTGATGCCCTTCTTTGATATGCCCACCATTTTTACCACCGGTTTAGGGCGTCTGATGGGCAGTGATTTAGCGGTTATTTTGACGGCAGGGCTTTTGTGTATCGCTGTGAAGCTAATCATGGATGTATACCTGAAAACCAAGTCTGGGATGCTCCTGCGGGCGGCTGGGGATAATCCCACCTATGTGATTTCCCTGGGGAAAGACCCCGGGAAAATGAAGATTATCGGGCTGGCCATCGGCAATGGCTGTACGGCCCTGTCGGGCTGCATCTTTGCCCAGCAAACCGAGTCCGCCAATGTGGCGGCGGGTACCGGCATGGTGGTCATGGCCCTGGCTTCCGTTATCATTGGGATTAATCTCTTCAAAAAGGTGAAATTGATCAAACCCACCCTGGCCGTTGTTCTAGGGGCCATGATTTACAAAGCCTGTCTGACCCTGGCCATGCAGTTGGGTTTGCCAACCAATTATCTCAAACTGCTGATGGCGGTGATCTTCACCATCGCCCTGGTGGCCAATAATCGATTCAGCGGAAGGGGAAAAGCCAATGCCTGAACACATCACACCCCGTATTGCAATGGAGCATATTCATAAAACCTTTAATCCCGGCTCGGTCAATGAGGTGACGGTTTTTGATGACTTTAACCTGACCATCCCCCATGGCCAATTTGTCACTGTGGTGGGCTCCAACGGTTCGGGAAAAACCACCATGCTCAATCTGCTCTGTGGCAGCATTCCCGTGGATTCCGGAAAGATGATCGTGGACGGTGTCGATATCACAAACATCCCGGAATATAAGCGTTCGACCACCATCGGCCGGGTGTATCAGGACCCCGCTAAGGGAACCTGCGCCGCCATGACCATTTTAGAAAATATGGCCTTGGCGGATAACAAGGGCAAGGGCTTCGGCCTGGGACTGGGGGTAGATAAACGCCGGAAGGATTTTTATCGCAGCCAACTGACACTGCTGGGGATGGGCTTAGAGGATAAGCTGGCCGTCAGCGTCGGGGCCCTCTCCGGTGGGCAGCGCCAAGCCCTGGCTCTGCTCCTGGCCACCATGACCCCCCTGGACCTCCTCATCCTCGACGAGCACACGGCCGCCCTGGACCCTGCTTCCAGTGAGACGGTCATGGCCCTGACCGACCGCTTCGTTAAAGAAAAGGGCCTCACTACCCTCATGGTTACCCACAACTTAAAATTTGCCGTAAACTACGGCAACCGTCTGCTCATGATGTATCGTGGACAGGCGATTCTCGACCTCTTTGGCGAAGCCCGAAGGAATGTTTCCATCAAGGATCTGACAGATAAATTCACCAGTATTAGCATTGAAGATGGTAATAATATGTAACCTGCCTTAAAACCCCTTGGCAGTCCTTGACCCTTTGGTATAAATGCTTTACAATGAGAAAAAGACACAATGAGGAGGGGAAAACCCATGAAAAAAATTAAAATGGCGCTGACCGTTTTTTTGGCAGGGCTGTGTATGTTGGTTTTGGCAGGCTGCGGGGAACCGGAAACAAAAGAAGGGACGAATGCGGCAGCCTTCACAGTCATAACCAATGAAAAGGGATATGAGGTAACAGACTTAACAGCCAATCTCCAGGAAGAGGGATTACTGACCGCTTTAAAGGCACAGAAGAAGGATTCCCAGAGCATTACCCTTCGGTTTTACGATTTCCAGACCGAGGATCAGGCTAAAAACTATTACGATACCCTGGTCAAGGGCTATGGAACGGAGAATCCCAGTAAAGAGAAGACCACCGAGGGTCAAAATTACACGACCTATCGGGCGGAATTCAGTCAAATGAATAATGAAGTCATCCTCAGTCGGGTGAATCACAGCATTGTCTATATCATTGGGGATATGGGGGATGATATTTCAGAGGATCAGCTAGCCAAGGACCTGGGTGTTTAATCAATACAAGAATTTATTCTTTTTTCCCCTTGAGGGGATGGTCAGGAATGTCTATACTGAATAGAGAGAATAAACAGGGATGACAAAGGAGTCGCTGGGAATTAAACAGCGAGGTGACAGTTGATGAAACAATTAAAAAAAGAGCTTTCAATGCGGCATGGCGGACGGGTATTGGATATTGCGACCCGTTATGGTGAATTCGCCTTTAAACTAAAGGACGGGCTGATGGATTACACCACGATCCTGGCGGTGGATTGTGATGAACAGACCATTGCAGAGGCCAAGGAAAAATACCCTGACAGTGATATCCTTTTTGACGTGATGGATGGTGGGCATCTGGATTTGCCGGAGAACAGTATGGATACCGTGTGCCTGTCCAATTCCATACACCATGTAGAGGATGTAGAGCGTGTGTTTTCGGAGATGCTGCGGGTGTTAAAACCCGGAGGAACCTTCATTGTCAATGAGATGCCCTGTGATGGTCAGGAGGGTCCCCGGAAAACCCATGTTTCGCTGCATCATTTAGGTGGTGAGATTGACACCCTTTTGGGACAACATCATGGGGCGACCTGGCCAAAAGCTGAAATTATTCGAGCAGTAGCGGCCCTGGGTCTGGAGAATCTGATGATCTTTGAAGACGAGGAAACGGATTCCATATGGGATGAGAAACTCCAGGCCAAGGCGGCAAAGATTTCGGACAAGGTTGAAAAGGTGAAGGATCAGCCCCAATATCAGGAATTTAAGAAACGCGCAGCAGAGATTGAAGCCATGGCTAAAAAAAATGGGATAAAACGCTGCAGACAATTAGTGCTTATTGGCGAGAAAAGCAAATAAGGTTGGATTAAAGCCCCCGAAAGGTCATATTTCGGGGGCTTTTGTGGAAAATCAACAGGAGGTTGACGCAGTATGGAAGCACACATCATTATCTACTTTACGACAGACCTCCATGGCGTGTTCCGAGGAAACGGCAGTCATGCCATTGGTATTGCCCACATTGGAGGATTGAAACATTACCATCCTGAGGCCCTGTTAGTGGATGCTGGAGATGCCACCCAAGGAGGGCTTCTCAGCCGCCTGAGTGCCGGAAAGGACATGATCGCCATGATGAACGCCGCCCATTACGATGTGGCAGCGGTGGGGAATCATGATTTTGATTATGGCTATGGGTATCTGGTCGAGAATGCACGGTACGCCCACTTCCCCCTACTGTCGGCGAACGGACAACGTTATGGCCGGGGGATTCTTGAGGGAGAAACGTACCATCATGGGCAGTGCATTAATAATGGCAGAACCGCCGTGTTTACCCGCCGGGGGAAACGCATCGGTTTTTTTAGTGTGGGAACCCCAGACCTTTTTCCTCAAAGCAGCCAGGGATATCCCGGGGAACAGGGCGGCATCACCATGACGCCCCCTATCCCCGCAGCCAGGGAATGTGTGGCGGCCCTTAAGGCCCAGGGGGCAGATTTTATCATCGCCCTGGCCCATCTGGGGAACGATGCCTCGGTAGGCCTTCCCGATTCCAGTAACGGTCTGGCCCAGGCCATGGTGGGTTTGGGATTGGATGTCATTATCGATGGTCACAGCCACGCCAATGAACCGGGCCGATGGGTTGGGGATACCCTTATCGTTCAAAGTGGCAGCTATGCCAGCCGTGTGGGGAGGCTGACCATCGATCCCCTTACCCGGAAGATGACCAGTATCCTGCTGCGTCCCCAGGAGATTCGGGGAAGGGTCGATCCCGATGAGAATGTCCTTCGGGTCCGTGCAGCCCTGGAGAATCGATATAAGGATGTGATGGATAACCAGACCCTGAAACTACCCCATACCCTTTGGGGCGGAACGGTGGAGGGAGTGAATGTTGGCCGCCTGACGGAAACCAGTCTTGGAGATGCCGTGGCCGATGCCATGGCCCTGGCAGCTCAAAAACATTTTGGAGACCAGGGTCTGCCCATTATCGCTATGCAGAATGGCGGCGGAATCCGAACCCGTTTATGTCGGGGGAATATTACCCGGGAAAATAGCATTCGGGTCCTTCCCTTTGATAATAAACTCTATTTTGCACGGATAACCCCAGCGGTCCTGTACAAGGCCATGGAGAATGGTGTTTCTCGAATTCTTGGACAGGACCCTTACACGGGGCGGCTTCAGGGAGCGGCAGGCCGTTTCCCCCAAATATCGGGATTCACCCTGGATTATGATCCGGATGCCCCAGGTGGTCAAAGGGTTCGTGCCATCACGTTAGAGGGAGAAGAGACACCCTTAGATCCCCAGGATAGGACCCGTGTCATTGTCATCGCCCTGGATGAGGCCAAAATCATCGGGGGGGATGATTATACCATGCTCATGGATTTAGAGGATTTGGGTGAAACCAGCGAGCTGGAACCGGCACTGTGGCATTACCTGAAGCATTATTCCAAGTCAGTCAGGGATTGGAGGCCCAGGATTCGGACCGTGGGGCAGTATCAGCCCAGTCCCTACGATGCCACCCTGAGAGTTATGTGGGGTGGAAAGCCCTATAGTGGTGAGATGACCTATCGTGTTGACGATGGCCCAATCAAAACGGTGCGATCTGAGGCGGGAAAGTGCAAACTGCCATCGCTCTCCCCCGGGGCCCACACCATCACCCTCATAGGAATGGACATTCTGGTGGATAATTATGCAGGACTTGGCAGTGTGGAAAACCCCGTCCCCGTGGTTGTACTGGATGCCAACCTTGAAGAAAGCACTGCCCGATGTTATAATGATTAGTATGAATTCTCAAAAATAAAGCTTGGGTATCTTACTTCCCAGCACCTTGGTCCAATAAGCTATGTAGGTTTTGACTTTAGGTCGATGGGGGGAGGAGGAAAAGAATGAATAAGTCAGCAGGACTCAGTGTCCTTCTAGCGGCCAGTTTTTGGGGGATTATCGGCGTTTTTGTCAATACCCTGACGGCCATGGGATTTACCAATAGTGAAATTATATTTGTCCGGGCCATTATGACGACGCTTTGTATCTTTGGGTGGCTTTTTATCAAAGACCGGGAGGCGATTCCCATTAAAGTAAAGGACCTGTGGATCTTTATGGGAATGGGGATTTTGAGTTTTGTGTGCTTTAATCTCTGCTACCTTCAGTGTATTGCCATCACGGGGATGTCTGTGGCGGCGGTGTTACTGTACACCTCCCCTATTTTCGTTATGCTGTTTTCCATCGTGCTCTTCAAGGAAAGGATGACCCGAGGGAAGGGCATTGCCCTGCTTCTGGCCTTTGGAGGCTGTGTTTTAGTGACAGGGATTATCGGTGATAATGGCCAAACCCTGACTTTAACAGGCATTCTGCTGGGACTGGGCTCCGGACTGGGGTATTCTCTGTATACGGTTTTTGGACACTACGGGGTTGCCCGTTACAACTCCCTTTCAGTGACTGCCTGGGCTTTTCTTTTCGGAACCCTGGGTATTTTACCCTTTGTGGACTTTGGACATATGCTGATGGTTATGGCGAATAGTCCCCTGGCCCTGGCCCTGATTCTCCTTTGTGGTTTGGTAACCAATGTGCTGCCTTATATCTGTTACACCTATGGACTGGCGAAAATGGAAGGGAGCAAGGCTGCCATTCTGGCCTGTCTGGAACCCGTGGTGGCGACCATTGTGGGTGTGCTGGTCTATGGTGAGCCCATTACTTTAACCAGTACCCTTGGGATCGTCCTGGTCATTGGGGCAGTCGGTGTCCTCAATCGGGATTTTGGCCAGAAGGATGTGCCGGAGAAGCATTAAAAGAGCCCATCGGGCTCTTTTTTTATGAAAAACCTATAAAATTTTGCAATTAAAAACAATTAAAGGGTAAATTATGGTGTTGTTAATACTAATCTGATATAATCATTAAAAATATTGAAGGATTATTATCAGAAAAAGGAAGGGATCACCATGAAAACCATATGTCCGGTTTGTATGCACCATTGCCAGTTAGCAGAGGGACAGGTTGGCCGTTGTCGCGGTCGGCAAAATCAAGGGGGAAAGATCCTCCCCATTAATTCTGGGGTTATTACTGCTTTAGCCTTAGACGCCATAGAGAAAAAGCCCCTGCGCCATTTTTATCCAGGCCGCCTTATTCTGTCAGTGGGCAGTTTTGGCTGTAATTTGCACTGTCCCTTCTGTCAGAATGCCCGGATTGCCATGGCAGGAAGGCGGGATGTAGAGGCGATGATCCTCTCCCCCGAAGAACTGGCCCGCCGGGCAGAAGGGATGCGCCATCAGGGGAATATCGGTCTGGCCTTTACCTATAATGAACCCCTCATCGGGTACGAATTTGTGGTGGAAGCTGCCAGGTTGGTCCAGGACCGGGGCATGAAAACCGTCCTGGTGACCAATGGTTCAGCCACCCCGGAAATCACAAGACAGGTCCTCCCCCACATCGACGCCCTCAACATTGACTTAAAGGGTTTTACCCAGGAAGTATACGAAAATTTGGGAGGCACCCTAGAGGTGGTCAAGGCCTTCATCACCCAGGCGGTGGATGCGGGGTGCCATGTGGAGCTGACCACCCTGGTGGTGCCCGGGCTCAATGATGATCCCGGGGAGATGGAAGCCATGGCCCGGTGGATTGCCCATCTGAGTCCGGATATTCCCCTCCACGTCACCCGGTTCTTCCCCGCCCACCTCATGTGGCGGGATGATCCCACCCCTCTGAGCACGGTCTATGGACTGGCGGAGGTGGCCCGGGGAAGCCTGAATGATGTTTATGAAGGGAATATGGGGCTGTAGAATACGGAAGGTTTTACAATGATTGTGTAAAGAAATAAAAAACATATTGACAATGTAAAAAAATGATGCTAAAGTATTTTACAAGACAAAGACGTCACAGCAAGACGTCTTTGTCTTTCTTTTTTGAGTATACTTCAATTTCATCATCACCCTTTCACATCTGCGCAGTGTGAAAGGCCTTAACCTGTGATTTTTAGCAGCATGGATTAAAATTTAGGAGGAATACCGATATGTCGATGACACCAATGTCCAATTCAGAGTATTTAGACAGAGTCCAGTTTGCAGAAGAATTAGCGGAGCTGGAAGCCCTTGTGAAGGCTTCAGAATATACTTACGAAGGCCTGGCAAAGGCATTAGAGGTCAATAAAGTGTGGCTGACCAGCGCCATCAAGGGTCAGCAATGGGTGCCCGAGGAATACTGTGAGAAATTAGCAGCGATTCTGGGAGTCTCCGCTGATCAGACGCTATTCCTTAGTAACCATCCCTATAAGGGGAATACCGACCCCATCCTCTATCGCCTCCACGAGGTACTGGATACCTACGGCCCGGCCATTAAGGAGCTCATCCACGAAAAGGGCGGCAACGGCATCATGAGTGCCATCGATTTTTCCATTGATGTGGACGTGGTCCCTGACGAACACGGGGATCGTGTGGTTATCACCTGGAATGGTAAGCTGCTCAAATACAGCAAAATGGGCCAGTACCCCTGGTAGGCGGCCCATCATGTTTAATGAAGAATTAGAAATGGCCGCCAAAGGGGCGGCAGCAAAGGCGGGGCTGCTGAAGAGCAACCCCACCGGTTATTTTATCGCCTCAGTTCTGGCGGGGATGTACATTGGCTTTGGGGTGCTCCTCGCCTTTTCGGTGGGCTCCTTGTTTACCGGAGCCGTTGGCGGTAAGCTGATGATGGGCTGCTGCTTCGGCATCGCCCTGAGCCTGGTGGTCATTGCGGGAGCAGAATTATTCACAGGGAATAATCTGGTGATGACCATCGGGACCCTGAAAAAGACGGTGACCGGTGCCCAAACCTTTAAGGTATGGGTCGTGTGTTACCTGGGGAATATCGTCGGTTCGATTCTGCTGGCCTTTATCTTTGTGGGCTGCGGACTGGCCACCGGGGATACGGCTGCTTTTATGGCGTCGGCAGCAGCCACTAAAATGGCCCTGTCTCCCCTGGCCCTCATCTGTCGGGGCATCCTGTGTAATATGCTGGTGTGCCTGGCGGTGTGGTGCGGCTTCCGCTGTAAATCCGAAAGCGGTAAGCTCATTATGATTTTCTGGTGCCTCCTGGCCTTTATCACCACCGGCTTCGAGCATAGCATCGCCAATATGACCCTGCTCACCGTTGGCCTCCTGGCTCCCGGAGATGCGGCCATCACCATCGGCGGTTGGTTTTACAACGTCCTTCTGGTCACCCTTGGGAATATGATCGGCGGTATTCTCTTCGTCGCCCTTCCCTACCTGGCCATTGGTAAGAAGAAAGCAGAATAAAAGGGATGGATGACACCATCATCATCCGTCCTTTATAATACCTCCATGAGCATCCGGCCGACGCCGTCCTCGTTATTGGTATAACGGGTGATGGCATCGGCTGTTTTTTTGACCGCCGCTTCGCCGTTGGCCATGGCTACACCCATGCCGGCGTAGGACAGCATGGCCGCATCGTTGGCGGAATCTCCAAAGGCGATGACGGCCTCCCGGGGGATGTTCAGCTGACGACAGAGCTCCGCTAAGCCCGTGGCCTTGGAGAAGCCCTTAATGGCGATTTCCAGATAGAAATCCCCCACCCGGAAGAAATCGAAGGTCTGTGAAAAGGGCGCGGCGATCTCCGGGGTATACTGGTCCAGGATTTTCCCCGGGGCCACCACCAGCACCTTGGGCACCGGGAAGGTGACCGCCTCAGCCATATCCGCCACTACAGTGAAGGGAATGCCGATATTGGAGCGTTCAAACTCCACCTTGTAGGCCTCGGGGTCGGTGACGTAGTAGGATTTGCCGTCATCCACCATCACCGCCACTGGGAAATCCTTTAGATGGGTGAGCATGGCAGTGACGGCATCGGGGGCCATGTTCCGGCTGTACAGCAGGCTGTTGTCGGCGGCATCCACAATCCGGGCACCGTTGTAGGAGATAAGAATGCCGTGGTAGCGGTCAAGCTCCAGCACCTCCCGCTCCCGGGAAAGCCCCGGGGCAGGGCGGGCCGAGGCCAGGGCCACCCGAATGCCCTTTTGCTGGGCCCGGAGTAGTACCTGTTTTGTGATGGGGGTGATCTGCCGTTCGTCGTTGTTGAGGGTGCCGTCTAAGTCCAGGGCGATGAGTTGGTAGTTCATGTTTTTGTCTCCGTTTCTCAATTCTAAAAATGATAGGATGAAACACGATGTTTTTATGAGGGATGTGCAGGGTGTTTCGGTGTGCATCAATTAACCATTGGGAGTGTAGGATTATTATTAGTAGTATAGCATAAGAAAAAATACCCCTCAATCGAGTTTAATCGCCTTAAAATATTCATATCTGACCTGGGAAGCCATGCTTTTTGTCTAAATTGCGAAATACGCATGAATGATTTCATATCGCTTGCGTATAGCAATCTTTTTGTGCTATACTATCCGTGAAAGGATGTGATTGTATGGCACGAACCGCTAGTATTTTTACTCGTGTTGAACCGAGTATCAAAGAACAGGCAGAGGAAGTTCTTGACCAGCTTGGAATTCCGATGTCTAATGCTGTTGGTATGTTTTTAAGACAGGTCGTGCTGCAGCGCGGCATTCCATTTGAAATGAAGCTGCCTGGAAATGCTCCTACTGTCTTTGGCGCACTTACCAAAGAGCAGTTTGCAGCTGAAATCAATAAAGGACTGTCTGATATAGATGCTGGCAGGGTGTATTCAGCAGAGCGTATTGAAGAGGAAATGGATAGGGATTTCGGTGTATGAGTTGGAAAATCAACTATTCGGCTCAGGCACGACAGGATTTGAGAAGCCTTTATGAATATATTGCCACGGAGTTCTGCGCTCCGGATACGGCAGCAAATCAGGCGCGACGGATCATGCAGGGAATTCGAACCTTGCAGGATATGCCGATGCGTCATCGCCTGTATGAGGCTGAACCTTTTCACAGCATGGGGCTTCACTTCATTCCTGTGAACAATTATTTGATTTTTTATCTACCGAAGGAAGCAGAAGAAGTTATCAATATTGTTCGTATTATGTATGGCGGACGTAATATCCGAGAGCAACTGAATGAAATAATTGAATTTTAATGGGGGAAGCATCTGTCGAAAGCCAGGTGCTTTTTTTAAACACTGCATTTATTTCCAGCGATGGGGAACCTTGCAATACCCTGGATTTCTGTGCTACAATAAACCCATTAAAAAAACAGGAGGACGACGGAATGCGCACTTTTTCTTGCTAAGGACAGGCAACATCAAATCGTAAGGGGGAATCCCCTCGCTTTGTTGTGCCTTGTGCAGGAAAAATGCCCTTCCATCCGTCTGCCTCATTAACCAAGCCCCCCTCCGAAATCTTAGGGGAAGTGGGTGTTTTGGGATTAATTGCGATGTATCGGAGCTGTGGGATTTTCCTGCGGCTCCCTCTCTTTTTTGAAGGGGAACCTTTCAAAGGAGGACAGAACGTATGTCGCAGATTGCGATTTCTAAATTAGGCTTTACCTACGAAGGAAGCCATGAGATTATTTTTGACAAGGTGGATCTGGTACTGGATACGCGGTGGAAGCTGGGACTCATTGGACGCAATGGCCGGGGAAAAACGACCCTGCTAAAATTGCTTTGTGGGGAATTCCCCTATACCGGCAGCATCACAGCCACCGTCGATTTTGATTATTTTCCCTACCCGGTGGCGGACCCCGGAAAGCCTACCCGGGAGGTGGTGGCAGGCATCGCCCCGGAAGCCATGGATTGGGAGGTGGAGCGGGAGCTTTCCCTGCTGGAGGTGGATGAGGCAGTTTTAGAGCGCCCATACCACTTGCTTTCTGGAGGGGAGTCCACCAAGGTTTTGCTGGCGGCTTTATTCCTCAAAGCCCATCGCTTTTTACTCATCGATGAGCCAACAAACCATCTGGATGAAGGGGGACGGGCTGCCGTTAGCCGCTACCTTAAGGGGAAACGCGGGTTTATCGTGGTGTCCCATGACCGCCATTTTTTAGACGGCTGCACCGATCATATCCTGGCCATCAACCGGCGGGGGATTACCCTGCAGAAGGGAAATTACACCTGTTGGCGGGAGGAAAAGGAACGCCAGGATCGGTCAGAGGAGCATCAAAATGCCAACCTGAAAAAGGAAATCAAACGGCTGAAGGCCGCGGCTAGGCAAAGGGAGAATTGGTCGGATCAGGTTGAAAAAACCAAGAAGGGCACCCGGGTGGCAGGGCTGCGTCCGGATCGGGGGCACATTGGGGCCGTGTCTGCGAAGATGATGAAGCGGGCCAAGGCCATCGACTCCCGACGACAGGACGCTGTGGCGGAGAAGTCGGCCCTGCTTCAGAATATTGAAAACCTGGGGGAACTGAAGCTCACCCCCCTTCCCTACTGTAAGAATAATATGGTCACGGTGGAAGGCTTTACCATCGACTACGGGGAGGGGGCGCTGTTTGCCCCTCTATCCTTCACCCTGTCCCGGGGTGATCGCATCGCCCTCCGGGGATGTAACGGCTCCGGGAAATCCAGCCTGCTTAAATGTATTTGTGGCGGGCCGGTTCCCCACGCAGGGGAATGCCTGGTAGGCAGCGGCCTGGGCATTTCCCGGGTGTGCCAGGATGCCCGGGAGGTGGTGGGAAATCTCAAGGATTATGCAGAAAGCTATGGGATCGAGGAAAGCCGCTTTAAGGCCATTCTGCGGAAGATGGGCTTTGAGCGGGAGCACTTTGATGGGGTGTTAGAGGCCATGAGCCCGGGGCAGAAGAAAAAGGTGATGCTGGCCCGAAGCCTTTGTGAATCCGCCCACCTTTACCTTTGGGATGAACCCCTGAACGATATGGATGTCCAGTCCCGGGAACAGGTGGAGGCACTGCTTTTGCAGTCCCAAGGGACGATCCTCTTCGTCGAGCACGATCAGGCCTTTTGTGAGGCCGTGGCCACCCGGGAAATTGTGTTGAGAAAGCCACATTAATCTTTTGATGCTATCTGGCGACAATAGGCCTCCCGAATCGCGGCCCCCTGCGCCATGGCATAAACCCGATCCCGATACCCACGCACAGGAAGTACCCCCATGAGGGAATTCGTCAGGAAGACTTCATCACAATGGGTCAGGGTTTCCGGGGTGATGATTTCCTCCCGAATGGGGAACTTTTCCATTAAAAACTGACGCAGCACCCCATTGAGCAGACCACAGGAAACCGGGGGAGTGATAATCTGGCCCTGCTTGATCCCGAAGAGGTTGGACACGGCACCCTCGGTCACCTCTCCCCTGGTATTGGTAAAGATGACCTCATCGTAGCCCAGGGCCTTGGTCCGCTGCTTTTCCAGATAGAGGTCCCCATAATTACAGGATTTGATGTAGGTCAGGGGTGAAGTTTCATTGCGCAGTACGGGGCTCATGGTGATGTGAGCCCCTTTTTCATAGAGTGCCTCAGTGTAGGGGTTATCCCGTTTCTGCACCCACATATTTTCAGCCGTCACTAGGATTTTTATGGCGATGTGCTGCTGCCCCCTGGCGAGTGCCACCAGTTGGGCGCGGACTGCTTCACGGTGGTAGCGGGGATTGGAGAGGGCCAGTGCCCCAAGCCCGGATTCCAGACGATCCAGATGTGAGTCTAAAAAAAGCGCCTGTCCCCCTTCAACGGCGATGGTTTCAAATACCCCTAAACCAAATTGGAAGCCTGAATCAGGCGTTAATGGATGCACAGTAGTCCCTCCCCCAATAAATATCTGAAAACGCCTTGGCCTTTTGGAGGGTTTCCGCATATTCTGCGGCTGGGTCTGATTCACAAGTGATGCCGCCCCCAATTCCAATATGGTGTTTTTGATTCTGAATGACTGCAGTTCGGATGACGATATTCAGGTCGCAGCTGCCATCGAAGGAGAGATAACCGATGGAACCGGTGTAAAGCCCCCGCCGGCTGTGCTCCAGCTGATCGATGATCTTCATGGATTCGATTTTGGGTGCCCCGGTGATGGAGCCCCCGGGGAAAACAGCCCTTAAAATTTGGTCAAAAGAGCATTCCTTTTTAATTTTCCCAATAACCGTGGTCACCAGATGATGGACGGTGGCAAAGGAGTGGATGGCAAAGGGGTCCACAACCTTAACAGACCCGGCTTCACAGATTCGGTTCAGGTCGTTTCGCTCCAAATCGACGATCATCAAAAGCTCGCTATGGTCCTTGCCGGATTGCTCCAATTCCTCCCGCAGCTGCCGATCCTCTGCAGTGTTTTTCCCTCGGGGACGGGTTCCCTTAATAGGCTTGGTTTCGATCATGCCATCCTTAATTAAAAGAAAGCGTTCCGGGGAAGCACTGACAATCTCAAAATCACCGTAATGGAGGTAGGCCCCAAAGGGTGAGGGATTGGTTTTTCGCATCCTTAAAAACAACTCAAAGGCATCCATCTCACAGTGCACCTGCATTTGCTGGGTGAGATTGGCGATATAGATATCCCCCTCCACGATATGGTCAATCATTTTTTTTACGGTTTTTTCGTAATCTTCCCTGGAAAAATTAAAAGATTGCTGGGCCGCACCCCGGTGGACCGCACCCTGGGGTTTAGGGGGGTGGCTCAGTTTTTCCAGCAAGGTTTTTATATTATGCTCCCATGTGGGCAGCCCTTTGGAGCTGGCCAGATAAACTTCCTTTTTTAGGCGATCGAGGATCAGATAGTCGTCATAGAAGCAGAAAAGGGCCTCTGGAATTCGCACCTCCTTGGGGTGGGATAGGGAGATTTTTTCAAATTTACACCCAAAATCGTAGCTAAAGTAGCCAATGCCGCCGGCAATCATGGGCAATACCGAAAGATTATCGCTTCGGTTTTCTTCTAAGATGGCGTTTAACCGTTCTTCAAAGGGGATGTCGATGGCTCTTCCGTTTTCGTAGGTAATGCCGTCCTCCTCCTTTAAAATCAGGTAGGGGTGAAGGCCGACCAGTGAATATCGGCCATTGTCCCCCACCAGGGAGGAATCCAGGATGCTGCACATGGCATAATCCTTGCAGATGGTATAAATTTCCTCAGGTGTTTTTTTAAGTTCCAATTTACGAACGTGGGTCGTCATTCTGTTCTCCTTGACAAATGGTCATAAAATTTCGGACGAGCTGATGGCCAAATTCCGTCATGACGGCTTCGGGATGAAACTGCACGCCGTAAATGGGATGCTTCCGATGCCCAATGGCCATAATGGTGCCCTGGGCATCTACCCCATCGATGCGAAGGTCCCCGGGAAGGGTCTCCGGGGCCACCACCAGGGAGTGGTAACGGGTCACCTGGAATGTTTGGGGGATCTTCTTAAACAAGGGGGACCCCGTATGGGTGATTTGAGTCACCTTCCCGTGCATGGGCCGCTCCCCCTTTTCAATGGCCGCACCGTAGTGATGGGCGATCATCTGATGGCCCAGGCAGACCCCAAGGATGGGAACCCGGCCCTCGTAGTCCCGAAGGATATCCCGGACAATATGGTTTTCCTCTGGGCGCTTCGGCCCCGGGGAGATGATGATCCCCTCCAGCTGATGCCCTTGGTAAAGGGTCTCGATTGCGGCTCGGCGGAGGGCATCGCACCGAGTAACCTGGACATTGGCGCCCTCCTCCCTTAAATAAGCCGCTAAATTATAAACGAAGGAATCGTAGTTATCAATTAGTAGGTACATTTTTGCTCCGTTTCTTAGAAATAAGTATAACTCGTTCCGGTGCTTTGCACCTGCACTCGTTCACGGCTGCGCCGTGTGAAGGTATGGCTAACAAGACTCTTATAAAAGCAAGCTTTTAACGCCCCTTATTAACCACACCTTCATACTTCTGTTAGCTTACGCGAAAAAAAAATACTGCCAAAAACAAATAAGCTTTGTCTTCGGCAGTATTCTAAATTCAGGCACACCGTTGTGTTCGATTCTTTTTTATCACTATAACAAAGGTGTCTTCACCTGTCAAGAAAAAGGGCTGTGGCTTTATGCATCAGTAAAGACTTCCTCTGCCACGGCCTTGAGGGTATTGGCTGAGGCCTGGAGCTTTTGGATTTCCTCTGGGGATAAGGGTGTGGGGACGATGGCCTCCACCCCCTCGGAGCCTACAATGGCGGGTAAGCTCAGCACAATATCATCAATTCCATATTTATGGTGGACCATGCTGGAGATGGGAAGAACGGACTTTTCATCCCGGACGATGGATTCGCAGATTCGGCGGACCGCCATGGCCACCCCGTAATAGGTGGCTCCCTTGCGTTTGATAATGGCGTAGGCGCTGTCCTTTACGTCCTGATACAGCCGTTCCATGGCACCGTCGTGGTCCATGTGTCCCCGCATTTCACAGAAATCGTGGATGGGAACCCCGGAGACGCTGGCTCCGGACCATACCGCCAGCTCCGAATCCCCGTGCTCGCCAATGATAAAGGCGTGGATATTCCGGCTGTCCACACTGAGATGCTGGCCCAGGAGATACTTAAACCGACCGGAATCCAGGACGGTCCCCGATCCAATCACCCGATTTTCTGGAAAGCCCGACAGACGGATGGCTGTATAGGTCAGGATGTCCACCGGATTCGATACGATGAGGAGGATTCCCTCGCACTGCCGACTGGCAATTTCAGGAATGATGGATTTGAAAATAGCGACGTTTTTCCGGACCAGATCCAGGCGGGTCTCCCCGGGTTTCTGGGCGGCACCGGCGGTCACCACGATGATGGCCGCATTGACGATATCATCATAATCCCCGGCGTAAATATTCATGGGGCGGGCGAAGGGTAGCCCATGGCTTAAATCCATGGCCTCACCCTCGGCCCGGTCCCGATTGGCATCGATGAGGACCATCTCGGAGAACAGGCCGCTTTGCATCAGGGCAAAGGCTGAGGAGGAGCCCACCATGCCACAGCCAATGATGGCGATTTTTAAGGGGTTAATGGGGTATTCTTTTCGATTCATTGTTAGGATAACCAACCTTTCGTTTTTATCCACTATATAAGATAGAACTTAAGGAATTCATAAAAAAGAGCCCCCTTAAGGAGCTCTTAAAGTACCATTATAGTTTATTCCCGCATTCCCCACAAAATTTAGTGCCGGGATCGTTTTGGGTACCACATTGGGGGCAGAGGCCAGGGGCTCCACCAGCCAGCTTCGCTCCGCATTCCAGACAGAATTTCAGGGTACTCGATACCGGCGCACCGCAGTTTTGACATTTGGGAAGGGCCATGGATGCCCCACAATGGCTGCAGAATTTACCGCTGCCTGCGGGCTTGCCACAGGCGGGGCAGATGGTGGCCTTTTCCTCGATGGTGCCCGTCCACACCGTGGCTTCAGAGCCGGCCTCGTCAATATTGCGACGCATGGCATCCGCCCGGGCCTGGGCCACATACACATCCTGACGTGGGGCACAGTCGGTGCACAGACCAGCCTCCTCATTAAAGCAGGTATCGCAGACGTAGTGGTTACAGCCCTGACAGCGGTGGAAATGGGCCTGGGCCTCTTCCTGGGCGGCGAAGAATGCCTCCTCATGCTCCCGCTGCCAGTCCGGGGACATGCCATCAAAGCGTTCAGACAGCATGCTGGCCCCCCGTTCTAAGGAATAGCCCACATTACCCAGCCGACCACCTACAAATTGGCCAAAGACATCCAATCCCTTGGAAATTCCCCGAAGCCCCTGGCCCTGCTTATAGGTTTTCGATTCAATAAAGGTGCTTTTGTAGCCATCGCCACAGACATCACAATAAAAGGTGAATTGAAAGCCTGCATCCGTCGAGTCATCCTGATAATTACGGGTAAAGGATTTTAACATGGTAATCAACCTCCATATCTTGGAAAACAAAGACAGCCATCGAAAAATTGAGTCCTGTACCCCTCCCTTCCTATCGCTCAAACATGGGGTCTTCATCTCTTGTCTTGTCTATGACGATCAATGATGATGATTTCATTTCATCAAAGAGGCATTTTTGTTATTATAGACCCTTTGAGTACAAATTTTCCTTAAATCCATTGGAATTGAAGTGGGTTTTATTTAAAGTGAATAACGAAATTTCTGAAATAAATCTGAAATTCATGTTAAGAATGATGGAAAAATATTGATTTTTCACTCAAAATGCCTTACAATAGCTTTAGCACTCAATGATAAAGAGTGCTAATAATTTTGATTAAAATTGAGAATAATATAAAGAAAGTGAGTGAAACATATGGCAAAGAAACAATTCCAGGCTGAATCCAAGCGGCTCCTGGACCTCATGATCCATTCCATTTACACCAACAAGGAAATCTTCCTCCGGGAAATCATCAGCAACGCCAGCGATGCCATCGACAAGCGTTATTTTAAAACCGGGGAGTCGGGCTTAAGCCGCAGCGACTACCAGATCCGTGTGGCCGCTGATAAGGATGCCCGCACCCTCACCATCTCCGATAATGGGATCGGGATGACCGAAGAGGAACTGGAAAACAATTTGGGCGTTATCGCCCAGAGTGGTTCCTTGGACTTTAAAACCGAAAACGCCGAACAGGACGGCACCGATGTCATGGACATCATCGGGCAGTTTGGGGTAGGTTTCTACTCGGCCTTTATGGTGTCTAAAAAAATTACTGTACGCACCAAGGCGGACGGCAGCGATCAGGCTTATCTCTGGGAATCTGAAGGGGCCGATGGCTACACCATCACCGAATGTGACAAGGATGGGGTCGGTACTGAAATCACCTTAGAGCTCATGGACGATACTGAGGACGAGAAATACTCCGAGTATCTGGATGAATGGCGGCTAAAGGAACTCATCAAGCGCTACTCCGACTACATCCGCTACCCCATCGTGATGAATGTGGAAAAGCGAAGCCTTATCGAAGCCACTGATGAAGAAAAGGAAAAAGAAGATTACGAACCCCAGTACGATGTGTACTATGAGGATGAAACCATTAACTCCATGGTGCCCATCTGGAAGCGCAGCCGCTCTGAGGTAGAGGACGACGAGTACAACCAATTCTATAAGGATAAGTTCTACGACTACGCCGATCCGGCTAAAATCATCTCCACCAACGTGGAAGGATTGTTATCCTACAACGCCCTGCTCTTCATCCCCTCCCAGGTGCCTTATAATTTCTACGCCAAGGACTTTAAACGGGGACTGCAGCTCTACTCCTCCGGGGTCCTCATCATGGACAAGTGTGAGGATCTGCTCCCAGATTACTTTGGCTTTGTCCGGGGTCTCGTGGATTCCCAGGACCTCTCCCTCAATATTTCCCGGGAAATGCTCCAGCAGGACCGCCAACTCAAGGCCATCGCCCAGCGTCTGGAAAAGAAAATCATTTCCGAATTAAAGGAATGGATGCTCAAGGATCGGGAAGCCTATGAAGCCTTCTTCAAAAACTTTGGCCTCCGACTGAAATTTGGGATGTACGATAACTTCGGCACCAATAAGGACAAGCTCCAGGATCTGGTCCTCTTCGCCAGCTCCACCGAAGAAAAACCCACCACCTTCAAGGAATACGTGGAACGGATGAAGGAAGATCAGAAGTACATCTACTACGCCACCGGGGAATCCGTGGATAAAATCAAAAAGATGCCCCAGATTGAAATGCTCATGGACAAGGGCTACGAAGTGTTGCTGTGCACCGAAGAAGTGGACGAATTCGCCCTCAAGGTCCTCCAGAGCTACGACGAAAAGGAATTTAAATCCGTGGCCGATGACGATTTAGGCATCGAGCTCACCGAAGAAGAAAAGAAAGCAGCGGAAGAAAAGAACGAAGAATCCAAGGATATTTTAACCGCCGTGAAGGAAGCCCTGGGGGATAAGGTGGCTGAGGTCAAACTCTCCACTCGCCTGAAAAGCCACCCCGTGTGCTTCGCCACCGGCGAAGGCCTTTCCCTGGAAATGGAAAAGGTTCTGGCCGAACAGGCCAAAGCCATGGGCCAGACCCCGGATATGATGATGAAGGCCCAAAAGGTCCTGGAAATCAACGGGGACCACGCCGTCTTTGCCGGCCTGAAAAAAGCCGCCGAAGCCAAGGACGATGCCCGGCTGAAAAAATATGCCGAGCTCCTCTACGACCAGGCCCTCTTAATTGAAGGTATGGCCATCGAAGACCCCGTGGCCTTCTCCAACCTCATCTGTGAATTGATGGTATAGGCCATCGCGGTTGGCTTTGCAAAACGCGAAGCGTGAAGCAAAGACATAGGGGCCTATCCTATGAGCGAGAGCGAATAGGCCCCGGTACCCGATGGTCCGCA
>NZ_FNRK01000028.1 GCF_900107815.1 Eubacterium aggregans | reverse complement strand
CGCAATACACCAGTAACTGCTATCGCAAAGCACTCAAAAAATTTCACGTCAGGCAGAGCATGAACAGGGCTGGTGGTCGTTGCCACGATAACGCCAGATGTGAAAGTATGTGGGCACGGATGAAATCCGAACTGTTGTATGACCGCTATGATACCGAAAAAATGACCATCGAAGAATTGAAGGTCTTAATCTGGAGATATTTCATGAGCTACTGGAATAACAGAAGAATCTGCTCATCGATTGGTGGAGTGCCACCTGTAATAAAGAGGCAGCAATATTACCAGTCCTTACAGGATGTTGCATAAGGTCGCTGAATCCTTGAGGGAAATCTGTCAACTATTATTGACAATATCAATACGCCATGATTTGTATTGTAGCCATGGGGCAAGGGTTTGTCAATGGCCTGTGGATCATTGTTCCAGGGAATGGGAACAGAAGGACGTTGACAAGGCTTAGGATATCATGCTATCCTGATAAAAGAAAGACAAGGCCGTCTGATTCGGGGCCTTGTCTTTCTTTTTGTACGAACTTTAATTAAAATTCATATTCATAATATAAGCTTCCATAAATTCCGGGGTATCCGCCAGGTTGATCTGCTCGGTGCAGGCTTGGATCTGGCTTGCCCGGTCGAGCTCTCCCTGGTTTAAGAGACAGCGCTGGACCCCGTGGCCGGCACCGTTGCCAATGGCGAGGATTTTTTTCCGGGGGAAGGGGGGTAAAAGCCCAATGGCCAGGGCGTTTTCGATGTTAATGAAATTGCCGAAGGCCCCGGCTAATACTAGGGCATCCACATCGGACAGGGGTAGGCCGCATTCTTTGAGAAGGGTCATGCAGCCTGAGTAAATGGAGCTTTTGGCCAGCTGAATCTGGCGGATATCCCCCTGGGAGAGGTAGACGGGCTTGTCCCCCCGGGAGAAGTAAAAGACCACATCCTGATCTGAAGTATCTAAGACCGCCAAATGGGCGGCCAGGGGACTGCCGGGATGGATGGTCAGATATTCCTCGGGGGTGAGGAGATAGCCGCTGGGGTCAATGATCCCCAGGCTGCGCAGGACCGCTACGGCATCGACGATGGCAGAGCCACACAGACCGATGGGAGCGCCGCCGCCGATGACCTGACAGCAGATTTCTCCCTTTTCCAAGGTAATGCCTTCGATGGCACCTGTGCTTGCCCGCATACCGCATTCGATATTAGCCCCCTCTAAGGCAGGCCCACAAGCAGTGGAGGCGGTTTGAAAGCCGGTGAGGGCGTTGCCAAGGGCAATTTCACCATTGGTGCCTAGATCGACCATGAGATATTTTCGGTCATCCTGGGGAAGGGTGAGGAGGACGGAGGTGGTGTCAGCTCCGACAAAACCCCCCAGAAGGGGAAGAAAATCGATCACAGCAGCATCCGGCAGGTTTAAGCCACAGGCATGGTTGTGGGTGTGGATGGCATCCTCTGTGATATTGGCATAGGGAAAGCGTCCAAGGGCCTGGGGGTCCATGGCAAAGAATAAATGGGCCATGGTGCTGTTGCCGCAGAGAACCAGGTGATAAAGGTCCTCAAGCAGCCCGGGATGGTCCTCTTCACAGCGACTAAGCAGTTCATTGATGGTATGGGCGATGGCCTGGCACTGCTCATCCAGGGCAGATTCCCGCTCCTGACAGCACAGAATCCGGGCAATGACATCGCCCCCGAAGGTAATCTGTTTATTTAAGGAGGATTCGGTGTAAAGCAGGCTGCCGTCAATCAGGTCATAGACATAAAGCACCACGCTGGTGGTTCCAATATCAATGGCCCCACCGTAAAGGTGGGCCGTAGTATCTCCGGGCTGGATGTCAATGGGAAGGCCTTGGTGGCGGACTACCGTCATATGGGAGACACCCCTTTGATGGACCATGTGGGAAAACTTTCGGCGTAGGGTCAGGCTGGTATCCCTTAGAAATGTGCTGTAGCCTTCTGGAGTGAGATCCGAAAGAGTGTGGTGGGTTTTTCTTAGGGCTGGATCAAAGGGAAGGGTGGCATCGTTGTGGTGCCCAGTCAGCAGGGAGGCCTGATCCAGATATTGGGAGTCCTCTAAATAGACGGTTAAATCCTCTTCTACCGTGAATTGGCAGGCTAAAACCTCCCGCCTGTGCCCCTGAACTTCGATGGTAACCAGGCACTTTCCACAGGTGCCCTTTCCACCGCAAACCAGGTCCAGGGGAAAACCTGCTGAGGAGCAGGCTTCGGAGAGCAGACCCCCCGTTACAGTAATATTAGTTTTTTGATTGATGAAATTCAGCTTAAACATAGGGGTGCCTTTCTTTTAAAAATCCGCATCCCGATAGGGACAGTCCGTTGAATCACAGCTGTTGCAATCGTGCTTGGTCGAATGGGTTTCGATGGTCGAATCGGCACCGTAATAGTAAAGCATGGATTTTTCAGGGGCTAACATAAAATTGGATGTTAGTGTGATATCGAGATCCGTTTCCTGCTTAAGGGCATTCAGAAGAACGGCCTGGGCTTCAAGATCAATGCCGCAGCTTCCAGGCGATTGCTTTCGGGTGAGATGGATATCTTTTTCCAAAAGACTGTATTCCAGCTGGGTATTCATTTGGTTGGAGGCATTGAAGAGAATTTCGTTTGAGATGTGGTTGAGCAAAAACCCATCGAGAAATTCTTCTTCCTTGAGCATCCGTTCGATCAGATCGTCTATTTTCTGGGAACAGGAGCAACAACAAAGGACAACGTATTGGCAATCTTCAACCCCGGGGAGGATCCCCCGGAAGTGATTGTGCTGAACGCTGTAGCAGGTAGTGATTTCGAGATGGTGCATGGCCAGCTGGATGAGCGAGGGAAAAACCTGGTGGGTGTAATTGGTCACATTCTCGTTTTCCTTGAGGTGCAGCTGGCGAAAGATTTTTTCTTTATCATAAATAAACTTAGTTTTGATGTATTCAACCATGATAACCTCCAAATTATTCTTGTGCCGTAAGGCGTTTTCGATATTGTTTGGGTGTTTCCCCCAAGAGTTTTTTAAAAACCTTGGTGTAGTAGCTCTGATCGCCAAATCCCACTTGGACGGCGATATCAGCGATGCTTAGATCTTCGTGTTCTAAATAGGTCAGGCTTTTTTGGATACGGATATTATTGAGGTATCCTGTAAAATTAACACCGACCTCCCGCTTGAAGAGCTGGGAAATATAATTGCTGCTGATATGCAGATGGCGGGCTAAATCGTTAAGGGTGATTTTCTCACTGTAGGCATCTCCAATGTATAAAAGGGCGGCTTTAATAAGGTCGGATTGTCCGAGGACCAGAGTACTGTAAACATGGTCGATAAAGTGAGCCACAATATTATTGATCCAGCTAAAGAGTTCGGATGTCGTTTGGATTTGGCTCATGGCAAAGATATGGTTAAAATCAGAACTGAAAATTTTTTGGACTGAAGCACCGTTATCAATGGCCTTTTGGGATAGGGTCCCGAATAATTCAAAGATCCGACCTTTGATATTATCGTAATTGCCACCCTCGATAATAAAGATTTCGTCATAATAAGCCCTCAGAATCTTAGTGGATTTTTCCTGATCCCTTTCCTCAATATAGCAGATGAGCTTGCGCTCCAGAGAGTTCAGGGTAGAATTATCCTCGGGTCCGAAGGTATTCTTATGCTTATACTTTTCGATTTGGTCACCAATATACAGTTGGCTTTGGTGACGGGTGTTCAGGTGCTCGTAATCCTGCCAGTTGCGGCAGAAACCAAGAATGCTGTTGAACAACAGCGTGGAAAGGCTTTGGATATGATTGGGATTATATATCATGAGTTTTGAAATGGCAAGGGAAATTTTGGGGAGCAGGGTCTGTGCTTCGGGATAAAGGTTAAAGACCCGATCCACCAGAGTATCATTGAGGTTTCCCATCACCAGTGGACCGACGATAACGCTGGCTTGGTGTTTTTTATCGATAAGGACGGGAATCGCGATATTGATCAGATCTGAGGGGCAGGCAAAGATATAAGGCTCGCCCAGGCTGCGGGCAATCTGGGCGGAAAAGTTCATACTATCTGTGCATTTTTTATTGAGCTGTCCTTGATGTTCACTAAAAATACTGCAAAACTTAAGTTCAGTCCGGTAGCTGGCCAGAATTTCCCCAGAGTTTTTATAAATCGTAACCGGTACACCTGTGCAGATACAAAAATCATTGACGATTTCTTGTAATTTCTCTAGAATTTCGTTCATCATTTTCTCTCTTTTATTTATATTTTCATTGAGTGATCCTGTTGGTTAGGCAGCCATCAATTAAGGAAAACCAATTCTGATTGCCCACTGACAGGTTATCCTGTAAAGTAGAGGCACAGTATTCCTTCTGATACATTTTTAAGGATGAAATTCTATTGATATCAATGTGCGTTACTTTTATTATTCATTATATCAGAGGAATTTGTCAATGAGAATCATGAATTTTTTTGAAAAAGCAAAAAAAAGAATGTGCGAAAGTTGTAAAAGTATGATTAATCGTGGTATAAAGGAAAATATAGTGATGTTTTTTACAAAAAATAGTGTTTTTGTCCAAAAAAAAGAGAAACCGATTTTCCCTCTGTAAATCAGGATGAAACTGTGGGGAAAAATACAAATATTCATGTTGCAATTCATAGAATCATGCCAGGGTCCTCAGTATAATAATGTTAGTTGGTTAAACAGTTATAAGGATCTCGTGAAAATCAAGTGAATTGGTAGGTTAGGAGGATATAAATGTTACCAATGAAAAAGGTATTTCGGAAGATCATCGATGGTGATGAGGTCTGTACAGTGGAAATATGCCGGGAATTCCTGGATGCGGGGGTCCCCCCCATGGAAATTCTGGAAAAGGCAATGATTCCCGCTATGGATCACTGTGGCGTATTACTGAGAAGCAAAAAAAGCTTCATCCCCCAGGTATTAATGTCTACCCGGGCCATGCAGGCAGGGATTGATGTGCTCAGACCCTATTTGAGTCAAAGCCAGGAAAAGATGATTACTGCTGAAACCATTATCATTGGGACCGTTCAGGGCGATATCCATTCTATTGGAAAGAGCCTGGTGTCCATCATGTTGGAAAGTGTGGGGTTCACTGTGGTTGATTTGGGAACCAACATTTCAGGGCGGGAATTCATCGAAGCGATTATTGAGAACAAAGCCCAATACGTTAGCCTATCGGCCATGTTGACCACTGCGATGATCAGCATGCGGGAAATCGTTCAGGAAATTAACGCCTATCCCTTCGATTGGCCGGTTAAGATTTTAGTGGGCGGCGCACCGATTACCAAGGCCTTTGCCGCAGAGATTGGGGCAGATTTTGCAGATAATGCTGCGGATTGTGTCGAAAAGGTTTTAACCTTTAAAGATAATACAGATTGAAAGGACCCTTAGGTCTTTTAATAAAAAAATCAAAGAGATTTAGTAGGAGGATAGTATGGCACTATTACAAGAAATTAGTCAAGCGGTTATTGCAGGAAATGTAGCGGATACCGTTGCAAAGGTTGAGGCAGCCGTCTCCGAGAAAATTGAAGCATCCAGCATCTTAAATGATGGATTAATGGTTGGAATCAACGAAATCGGCGAACAATTTGGGGCAGGAAAGATCTTTGTCCCCAACGTTCTGATGGCTGCAAAGGCCATGAATGAAGGGGTTGAAGTGATCAAACCTATGCTCGCCAGTGAAGGCCCAACCACCGTTGGGACAGCAGTGGTTGGTACCGTTAAAGGTGACTTGCATGATATCGGTAAAAAATTGGTGGTTCTGATGATGCGCAGCGCCAATCTCAATGTTATTGACCTTGGTGCCAATGTTGCTGCAGAACAGTTCATCGAAGCCATCAAAGAACATCAGCCAGATGTTGTTGGGTTGTCCGCTCTGCTGACCACCACCATGAATGAACAGGCCCATGTCATTAAAGCCTTTGAAGAAGCAGGCGTCCGAGACCAGGTCAAGGTCTTAATCGGTGGTGCACCGGTTACCCAGGGCTGGGCCGATAAAATCGGTGCCGATGGCTTTGCGGCAGATGCTGCGGGTGCGGCTGCCTGGTCTAAGGCATACGTTACAAACGCATAATAAGAATCAGAAACCCCATAGTTTAAAAGCGAAAGGATAAAAGTGGAGATATGTTAGGTCGAGTGAAATACAATGTGATGAATGATCAGGAATTATCCTATTTAAAGGGAGAAATCGAACGTCTGCTCATTGAGCGTGGCGTCATCCTGGATCATGAAGAAATGCTGGATGATTTGGCAGCGGTTGGCTGTGTGGTGGATAAGGATGCGAAAGAAGTTAAATTCACCAAAGAGCTCATCGACAAAGCCATGGCGGCAGTGCCTGAAAAATTTACGCTGTACTCTCCGGGCGGAGAGCGTGACTTGGATTTCCCAAGTGCCGACGGTCGTTTTTATACGCGTACCAACACTGGGGCCCCCAACTACCGCACGATCCAAGGAGATACCCACTACACGACCTTAGAAGAGGTAGAAGAATGGTACAAACTCACCAATGCCATGGAAAACCTGGACTTTGTCACCTTGCCCAGTACATCCGGTGAATATGTTCCTGGAGATGCAGTCGATGTCTATACTTTGGAAAAGGCGCTTAAGCTTTCCGCAAAACACATCTGGATCCAACCCTACGAAGCAGATAATGTGCAGTACCTGATTGATATGGCGGCGGCTGCCGTCGGCGGTCTTGAGAACCTTCAGAAAAAACCCATCGTCAGCTTTATCGCCTGTAGCGTGCCTTGCCTGACCTATAAGCATATGGATGCGGAAATCCTGTATCGTTGTGCCAAGGCTGGCGTACCGGTTCAGCCTTGTTCACTGCCCACCGCTGGTGCCAACACACCGGTAACGGCCCAAGGAACCGCCTTTATGGCCTGTGCTGAAGTCCTGGCCATGATTATCATGCTTGAACTGCTGTGCCCGGGTCTGCCGGTTATCGCAACCCCATTGTTATTCTCTATGGATATGATGACCACTTACACCCTTCAGTCCAATACAGAAATTACCATCGCAAGACTCATTGCCATGGAGCTCTTTGAAAATGGCTATAACGTCCGTGCCCACTCCTATGGTACGGGTACCGATAGCCTGTGCATGGATGCCCAGAACTTTATCGAACGGACAAGCCTTACGGACGCCATGGCAATGTCCGCCGCGTCGGTCCTCGGTGGTGCTGGCCAACTGGAAACGGCCAAGACGATCAGCCCTGTCCAGTTGATTATTGATAATGAAATTTTCGGGATTGCCCAACGGATTCGCCGGGGACTGGATGTGGATGTCGAAACCATTGATGCCGACGAAATCTTTGCCGCACTGGATAAGGATCCGTCCTTCAGCTTCCTGATGAGCGAACACACCGGCCGTCACTTCATGGAACCCCATCGCCCGGAACTGTTTAACCGCGATGGCGTGGTTCATTGGGAATCCGAAGGCTGTAAGACCTTAGAAGATAAGGCCCTGGAAAAATTCCATACCATTATGGATGCTGACAGCACCTATGCCCTGGAAGCCGATAAGGCGGCTGCCGTGGAAGCCGTTTTAAAGGCTGCCCATACTGCCCTTGTCAAAGAATAATACTGAATTTAAGTGAATCTGGCGCGAAACGGCCATAACAGTTTCAAGAGATTTGTATACATTTCCCATTGATTCGGCTATTTAAATAGCGCGGATTCTGCACTCTTCAATGGCGATGAGTGATATATCCTGCCTGATTCATCCAATGAATTGGGCGGGATACCAGATAGAAGGGAGATTTCTATCTGGCAACGCTTATTACTGCAAAAACGTGCATTCATCATATGAGCCCCCTTTCAAAGGCTAGGTTTTAAAACGGAAGAATCCCTCTCTAATTTTCTGGCTACAGGCTTCCTTCGAGTTTGCCTGGGCCAAACTCAGCAATTCCTTTGTTTTAACGACGTGTGGAAGCGATGTCTGAGAAAAGGGGCTAATATGATGAATGCACCGCAACTGTTTTGCTGCGAAAGGAAAAACCATGAGAGTCACAAAAACTGAAAAGATTTGGTTGATTGTCGTTACGGCTTTGTTCGTGCTGTACAATCTTCCGGGAGTGCCACCTTACGGTGAAGCCATCCCAACACTGGTCCATGCGGCCCTGACCGTTATACCCCTGTGGATTGCCGTTTATGTCGGGATGCATAAGGTCTATAAGGCATACCGTTTGAAGGATCAAGAGAAAAAGAACAAAGGGGATGAAAAATGCTAAGTTCAATGACAATCTGGGTTGCATTTGGCATCTATATGTGCTTCCTGCTGGGGGTAGCATTCTATGTTACTCAGAAAGAAAAGAAACAAGCGGCTGGAGAGAATTTATTAACCGCAAGTGTCGCCTGGCCTATTTTGGTCATGACCTATATTGCTTCGCTGATGAGTACCTGGGTTTTCTTTGCTGGACCAGGGGCTTACTATCGTGGGGGACTGGGATACTGGATTTCAGAAATGAGCTATATCGCACTCTTCCCAATTATTGCTCACTTTACAATGAACAAGGTGTGGATGGTTAATCAGGAAAAGGGAAGTACCTTTGTCACACCTGCAGATTTCTATTTCGAACGGTTTAAGAGCCCTGCCCTCCGCACCATTCTTGGTATTGTCTTCCTGGCAGCTTCTTTTCCGTATATTTCTTCGGTGCTGGTGGCCATTGCCCAGGCGGCGGATTACGCTACTGGCGGTGCCATCCCCTATCAGACGGCGGTTATCGTCGTGGGCTTGATTATGACCATCTTCGTCTGTATTGGCGGGGTGAAGTCAGCGGCGACGGCAGATACCATTCAGGGGCTCGTTTTTATCGCCCTACTGTGGTTCATCGTCATTGCCTGTCTCATCGTTGGTTTTGGCGGATCCCTGACCCTGGCGGTGGAAAGCCTTTGGGAGAATACGCAATCTTTCTTCTCCTATCCAGGGCCCAGCGGGTGGGTGTCCTATGCGTCACGCTTTGGCTACCCCTTCTCCTGTGCCATTGGGTGGACCATTATGCTCCCCCATGTATTTGTTCGTTCAGGTTACTATGGGGACAATTTAAAGGCTCAAAGAAAGCTTTCTTACATGACACCGGCCCTTCAGGGTTTGGTGTGGACAGGAACGATGTTAATTGGCCTGATCGGCTTGGCTTTAGTCAGTGATATGGCAACTTCAGAATCTGAATTAATCATCCCCTATATGATTAATAACTTTGTGAATGCCTTTAATCCCACCTTGGCGGTCTTAATGATGATTGGCTTCTTCGTTGGGGCGACGGCGGTCGGTCTGTCCACGGCCAATGCCTTCTTAAGTGTTGCTTCCGGTATTGTGGCTTCTGATTTAATTAAGAACACCTTTCATATCAATGTGCCTAAGAACAAGGAAATGCTGGTCAATCGTGTTATTATCGCGGTGCTTGGCCTGGGTTCTCTGGTGATTGCACTGAATCCACCAGAGCTGATCTTTACGCTCATTATGTTCTCCATTGCCATCGTCATGCCGCTGTTCCCAATTCTGGTCTTTGGCCTTTATTGGAAAAAAGCCACAAAGCAGGCTGCTGTTGTGTCGACCATTGTTGGAACAGTATTAGTTCTTTTGACCTACTTTGTATGGAACGTGGGAGATACCTGGTATGGTGCCATCGGCCTTCTTGGTGCGACGGTTACCATGGTAGTGGTTAGCTTGTGCACAAAACAAGACGAAGCCGATTCCAAGGAGTTCTATGAAACTCTGGATCGAGCTACAGATCGTTTCTACGAAATTCAGGAGTAATTTAGGAATACTGAATAGAAATTTTGGGAGAAATCAAAATAAATGGAGGCTTCTGGAAAGAAGCCTCCATCCAAAGCGTCGACAAAGTGGTGTCGCGCGGTCAGGGAGAGGATAAAAAAGACTCACCCCGTACCCCAGGCGCTGACGAACAAAGGGAAACCGCTCATTCGTCAGTGCGCAAAACCTTCGGTTTTGATAAGGTTTAAGGCGGGTTTACTTCCTTAATGTGATAAAAGACGAAAGCTTCAGCCCGCAGGGGCGCCGGGGTTCGCGTATTTTTATCCCCTCCCTGACCTGAGTTTGTCTACAATCTGAATGGAGACTTCTGGAAAGAAGCCTCCATTGCTAAAGGTCCTTGAGGCGGAGTCATTGATAAAGTGGCCCCGCCTGAATGAAAATTAAAATCCAATCCATGAGGAGGAACAAACAAATGAGTAAAGAGCTGATTTTTAAAACAATGCGCCACGAGCCAACAGAACGGGTGCCATGGGTTCCCTTTTCAGGCATCCATTCTGGAAAGCTGGCAGGATATACGGCTGAAGAGATTTTAAAGGATGGCCAGAAATTATACGAATCTTTAATGGAAGTGGCCAAGGTTTACGGCCCTGACGGCATGCCCATTATGTTCGACCTTCAGCTGGAAGCGGAAATCCTTGGCTGCGAGCTGCTCTGGGCCCGGGATAACCCGCCTTCCGTGGAAACCCATCCCTACGAAGGGGATAAAAAAGGCATTCCATGCCGGTGTAAAATACCCACCCGGGAATCGGGACGAATCCCTGTTATGTTGGAAGCCATGACGAAGCTCAAGGCTTCTGTTGGGGAGGATATCGCTCTCTATGGCCTGATTTGTGGCCCCTTCACCCTGGCATCCCATCTTCGGGGCAGTGAAATCTTTACGGATATGCTCATGGATGAGGATTATGTCCGGGAACTGGTTGGCTTCTGTGCGGAAGTGGCCATTAAGATGAGCGAAATGTACATTGAAGCCGGGATGGATATCATCGCCGTGGTAGACCCTCTGGTGAGCCAGATTGCGCCGGAATCCTTTGATGCTATGTTGTCAGAATCCTTCACCGCCGTCTTCGACTATATCCGCAGTCGGGATCGCTTCTCCTCCTTCTTCGTGTGCGGGAATGCGACACCCCAGTTGGATGTTATGTGCAAGACCAATCCGGACAGCATTGCCGTCGATGAAAATGTGGATTTCAAATATGGGAAATCGGTATCCGACAAATACAATATTGCCATCAGCGGGAATATTCCCCTGACCGTGGTTATGCTCCACGGGGAACCCAATGATAACCGGAAATGCGTCATCGACCTTCTGGATTCCATTGAGGACAAACGCAACATGATTGTCAGTCCCGGCTGTGATATGCCCTACGATGTGCCCCTGGAAAATACCATCGCCTGTGCCCAAGCCGTTAAAAGCACCGAACAGGCCCGGGAAATGATCGTCGGTTATGAAGGGATGGATTTAAGCGATATTGAAGTTGAAATACCGGATTATGATCATCTTGAACGCCCCTTTATCGAAGTTTTCACCCTGGACTCCGTACAGTGTGCAGCCTGTACCTATATGATGGCTGCGGCAACCCGTGCCAAGGAAAAATACGGCGATCAAATCGATATTATTGAGTACAAATATACGGTTAAAGAAAATATGGTTCGATGCCAGAAGATGGGCATCACCAACCTGCCCACCATGGTCATTAATGGCGAAATTAAGCACGTTTCCATTATTCCCGATAATGAAGAATTAAGCCAGGAAATTGAAGCCCTCTTATAAAGGTGTCACCTGCCAGTGTGACATTGCGCATCGAAAAACGAATATCTGTTTATTGACAGGTTTTTTAGGCGCCGGAAAGACGACGTTGCTCAAAGAGCTGATGTCGTCTTTTCAGCGTCAAAGGATTGGAGTTATCGTCAATGATTTCGGGAAGATCAATGTTGACTACCGGTTAGTGGAAACCGAGGGGATGGCCATGGCCGAGGTGTCCAACGGCTCCATCTTTTGTGCCTGTGTAAAGGATAAATTTGTGGATAGTCTCATCGCCATGTCTCAGTGTGATATTGACATGCTGTTCATCGAAGCGTCGGGGCTGGCCGATCCTTCCAACATTGGGACGATTCTGGAGGGCATTCGGGGAAAGACCGGAGATGCCTTTTACTATCAAAGTGCCCTTTGTGTTATCGATGGGGAAACCTACTTGAAAATGTCAAAGCTGCTCCCGGCTTTGACCCGGCAGGTGGAGTATTCCGATATCGTGCTGGTTAACAAGGCAGATCGAATGGACGAGGATACCCGTGATGGAGTGGTTGCCCGGGTGAGGGCCATTAATCCTAATGCCCAGGTTTTTGTGACCACCTATTGTCAATTTGATTATAAAGCGGTCTTGAGGGTTAACGCCAGTAGTCGGGATGCCCAAGAAACCACCAATACCCCAGAGAGCCGCCCGGTAACCTTGAACCTGGAGGCTGTGCATTCCATGGATTACAAGGCCTTCAATGATTTCTTAAAGGCAGTTATCCCTGATACCTATCGGTTTAAGGGCTTTGTTAAAACCCTGGATGGGGATTTTGAGGTCAGTGCAGTAGGAGACTGTGTGGAAATGCAAAAGGCCCAAAAGCCTGTCGAAAAAACAGAACTGGTTGCCATTTCCGCAGTCGGTCTTCGCTTGTACACCACGGTGACCAGGGCCTCCAAGGCATTTTTGCACGAGGCATTAAAAATTCTTTGAGAAGAATAAAAGGCCCTCGGATCCCACCTACTGCAGAGGCAGACTTTGATTATTGAAAAACTGGATAAAATTTAACAGGGTGACGGACAAGGGGCTGTCCGAATTCCAGATGATATAGGCACAGGAGGAAATAGTGGGGCTGGTGATGGTCTTGACCACCATGTCTGAATCATTTTTTAGAAGGGAAGAGGTGTAGGGTACAATGGCAACACCCAAGCCCTGCTCCGCCCAGCTGAGCGAAGAGGACAAATCGTTATTCAGACAGAAGAACTTCGGAATAAACCCCTTCTGCCGACAATTATTTGTAATGAGCTCCCGGTAGCGGTGGTGAACGATTAAAGGCGTGTTTTTAAGTTCGGCTAAATCGATACTGGGTGACTCCAAATCCTTGTAAAAGGACGGCTTGGCCATGGTGACAAAGGAATCAAAATGAGGGTTGCTCAGGCCATCGTTTTCCAGGAGGATCGAATGAAAATCATGGAGGTTGAAGGGCTCCCGGACGATTCCCAGATCAACAGAACCAATGGAGAGGAGGGCACAAATGGAAGCCGTGCTTCCTTCCACAATATCAAAATGAACATTAGGTTCAATTTCTAAAAATTCTTTAATTCGCTGGGGGAGCAGCTGGTTACAGGCCGAGGTAATGGTGCCAATGCGAATGATTTCCTGTTTTTCCGCCTCCTCAGCCTGGAGGTCTGCGATGGTTTCATTGATAAGGCTGAGAATCTCCTTGGCACGCTCCTGGAGGAGCAACCCCTTTTCGGTAATGATCATCCGTTTTTTTTCGCGCTTAAACAGCTCAATGTCAAATTCCTCTTCCAGTGCTTTTAGGGATTGGCTAAGGGGGGGCTGGCTGATGTTCAGATTGATGGCAGCCTTTGTAATGTTCTCAGTTTCAGCAATAGCTAAAAAATATTCGAGCTGTTTTAATGTCATGACGATCAAACCTCCTAATTTTAAGATGAACAACCATATCGATTTAATTTCATTTTAACATAGAGCAATATAAAATGCTATCCCTATCGGTATCTACAAATGAAAACAAGTCATATCGAAAAGATATGATGCAATGGAAATTTTCTAAATATTTAATATTGGGAATAAAGTTAAGAGTTTAATATAATAGGGTTAAGTATTTGGAAAGGAGAATCAGTGGCGGAGAGGCACCGATTATTCGATGAAGGAGATTTAGAGGATGTTTAAAATTGATGAAGAAAAGTGTAAAAAGTGTCGGATGTGTGTCAAGGAGTGTCCGGTCCATGCGGTGTATTATGAAAAAAAGGACAAAGGGGCAATTGTAGAAATTACGGAAAAATGTGTGGAGTGTGGTATTTGCAAACGGGTATGTAAATTTGGTGCCATCGAAAACGACGCACCCTTCGAGTCCGTGGTGGTCTGCAGCTCCTGTCCCATCCAGTGCAAGGTCCCCCTGGGGGAAACCGGGGCCTGCACCCGTTACCGCAATGTCGGGGGAAAGCTGATCAGGGATCGGGAGCTGGTGGTGGAACCCTTAGAACAAAAGGAAGCAGCGGACAATATCAAAAAGCCTATCATTACAGCCGTGGGTGCCGGAACCAACTACCCCTGCTCCAAGCCAGCCCCCCATATCGTCAGTGAATGTCGGGACGGCGTGGATGTGGTGACAGTGGTCACCGAGGCCCCTTTAAGCTACAGTGGATTGGTGATCAAGCTGGATACCAACACGTATATCGGGGAAGAAGGAGACCCGGTTTACCGTGACGGCAAGGTCGTGGGGATGGTCAACACCGAGGAATACGGCTCGAAGATGATCGCCATCGGCGGTGCCAATCGACTCACCGGGGATAATGGCTTTGCCACAGCCCGGACCATCGTAGAGCTGGCCAACGGGGAAGAGGTTGAGCTGAAGGTCAACAAAAAGATCGTCTTAAAGCTGAAGGCCGGTGTGGCACCAGTCATCGACGGTGTGGAAGAAAGCATCATGCGCATTGGCTGCGGCAGTGCCACCGTGGGACTCTTCGCCAAGCGGATGAAGGATGCGGTGGATGAATGTATCGTGATCGACCACCATGTCATTGGGCTGTGCTCCGAGCATTTGGCGGGTGAAGCCGTGGGAATGACCTGGAGCGGGATTATCCCCAATGCCATCAAAAGCTCCAGAGGCCGTTACTTTGGCGGTCATGGCAGCGGCATCGGCGGAACCTCCCTGGAAACACCCCGGGACGCCATCAAGGCGGCAGATATGAGCATAGCCAAGGCCGGCATGCAGGTCATGGTGGTGAACACCACCGGTGAGATTTACGCTTTGTTTGAGCTGAAGGCAGATGGCAGTTTTGATGAAATCCCCATGACGGAAGCGGCCCTTGGTGTGGCCCAGGCCATCCAGGATAATTGTCAACGCTCCATGACCTCGATTTTATACACCGGGGGAACCGGCGGCAGTGCCCGGGGTGGGGTGTGCACCCACCCGGTGAAGATTACCGAAGCCGTTCATGAGCAAAAGGCGGTGTTAACCATTGGAGGAGCCCCCGCCTTCGTTTATCCCGGCGGCGGCATTAATTTCATGGTGGATACCCAAAAGGTGGTGAACAAGGCCTTTACCTGGGTGCCCACACCGGCAACGGTGGCACCGGTGGAATACACCATGACGGTAGCGGACTACGAAGCCATGGGTGGCCATATGGATCAGATTAAAGATGTGTCCGACTATAAATAAGGACTTCTTCCGGGAGCTGGCCGATGGCAGGATTTACGTGGACTACGGGCCGGTGTCCATGGTTCTGTCGGCCATGAAAAATGGGGTGGCACAGCCGTCTCTGTGTGCCGCCCATGCTCAGGCCATTCCCAGGATTTTGGAAGAAATCGCAGAAGCCCGGGATCAATTGTGCCGCTATCCCGGAGAGATTGATGGCCAGGGCCTATGGGGACTGCCCCTTGAGATGCTCGAAACCGTTCGACGGGTGGATGAACCGACCTTAACCCCCATGGCTACAGTGGCCGGAACGGTGGCGGACGGTGTGGCGGATCAGCTGTTTAAGGAGGATGTGGACACGGTTATTGTTAACAATGGCGGGGATATTGCCCTTCGGCTGCGCCGAGGTGCCAGTATCCGCATGGGAATCCTTCCGAATCTGGCCGCAGGGCAGATCACCCAAACCATTACCCTCACAGAGGAGGATGGCATCGGCGGGGTGTGCACCAGCGGATTAGGCGGACGGAGCTTCACCCGGGGGATTGCCAATGCCGTCACCGTTCTTTCAAAGCGTTGTATGATTGCCGATGCCTGCGCGACACATCTGGCCAATACCTCCTATGTGGCCTGTGACGGGGTGATTACCGCCCGGGCCGGGGATATGCAGAGGGAAAGCGATATTGCAGAGCTTCAGGTCGTTACCCAGGTGGGAGTCCTCAGTGATGGGGTTCGGCAAAAGAGTCTTAAACAGATAGAGGCAGAAGCGGTACGCCAGGCCCGAATGGGGAATGTGGCAGCGGTCTTTGCCGATGTCGGGGGCACCGCCATGGCGTGGCGCCCCAATGAAGTATAGAGATGGAGTGGAACAATGGAAAAATTAATTAAAATTGGATTTATCGGGTTAGGGGCCATGGGAAAACCCATGGCGATCAACCTCCTCAAAGAGGGGTATACGGTTTATGCTTTCGATTTGATGGAGGCTAATGTGGCTGCAGTGGTGGCCCAGGGAGCCGAGGCCTGTGAAAACAATCAGAAGGTTGCCGCTGCTTCGGATATTATTTTTACCTCCCTGCCCAATGCCGGGGTTGTAGAAGCCGTCATGAATGGGCCTGCGGGTGTCCTTTCAGCTTGTAAAGCAGGGACGGTCATTGTGGATATGAGCAGCGTATCCCCATCCTCAACCTTGAAAATGGCCAAGGTCGCTGCAGAAAAGGGTGTCGATTATGTGGATGCCCCGGTAAGCGGCGGAACCAAGGGGGCCGAAGCCGGAACCCTGACCATCATGGTGGGGGCCTCAGAAGCGGTCTTTGGGAAAATACAGCCTGTCCTTTGCGTCATTGGTAAGGATGTTTATCATGTGGGGGATACAGGTGCAGGGGATGCGGTGAAAATCGTCAACAACCTGCTTCTAGGCTGTAATATGGCCAGCCTGGCCGAAGCGCTGGTCCTCGGGGTGAAATGTGGATTAAAACCAGAAACCATGCAGGAAATCATCGGGAAAAGCTCAGGCCGAAGCTATGCTATGGAAGCCAAGATGGAAAAATTCATCATGAGCGGTGATTTTGCAGGGGGATTTGCCATGGATCTCCAGCATAAGGATTTAGGCCTGGCCCTGGAGGCTGGCAAGGAGGGAAATGTTCCCCTTCCCATGACCGCCATGGCGACCCAAATCTTTGAAGGCGGTCGGGCCATGGGCTTGGGCCGGGAGGATATGTCAGCGGTCATTAAGGTATGGGAGCAGATGACCGGCGTTTCAGTTTCAGGAGGGCAATAGATGAAAGACTTTGAATTTTTCGCCCCTAAAACCTTAGAGGAAGCAAAAGGCCTTTTGCATCAGTATAAGGATGTTCCCCCGGCAATCATTGCAGGAGGGACAGATTTGGTCATTGAAATCAATGATCGCTGGGAAAAGCCGGATGTGGTGATCGATATTAAGAAGCTTAAAGAGCTGGAATACATCCGGGTAGAGGAAAACACCATTCATATCGGTGCGCTGTCGACCTTTACCCAAATTGAAAACCATCCCTTTATCCGCTCCCATGTCCGGGCTCTGTATAAAGCCGCCAGCCAGGTGGGTTCCCCCCAAATCCGGAATCTGGGAACCATCGGCGGGAATTTATCCACCTCCTCCGTGGCTGGGGACGGGGTCTCTGCCATGACGACACTGGATGCCACGGCGGTGCTGGAAAGCGTCCGGGGCACCCGGAAGATGAAGCTGACGGATTTCTTCGATGGAGAGGGCTTCAAACGGCGCAATGCCCTGGAAGCTGACGAGATCATGACCGAGGTCATCATCGACCGCCCGGATGCCCACAGTGCCAGTGCCTTCTACAAGCTGGCCAAGCGGAAATCCCTGGCCATCTCCGTCATCGGAGGCGGCATGGCGGTTAAGGTGGACGACGCTGGGGTGTGTACCTGGGCATCCATGCGGGGAGGCTGTATTGGCCGTTATCCCCTCCATTTTAAACAGGCCGAGGAAATGCTGGTGGGGGCACCCCTGACCATGGAAGCCCTGGAAGCCACCCTTCCCATTCTCCACGATACCGTGTACGATATGGCCCGGGCCCGTCCCTCCGTGCTGTATAAAAAGGAAAGCGTCCAGGGCGTCTTTAAAAAGCTTTTTGTGGACATCCTGGATCAATTAGAAGGGGGATGCAATGAATAAAATCACCATTAATCTTAATCTCAATGGGGAGGCACGGAGCATCGTGACTGAACCCAATAAACGGCTTTTAGATCTTCTTCGGGAGGACTTTGGACTGACCAGCGTGAAGGAGGGTTGCTCCGAAGGGGAGTGTGGGGCCTGCACCGTCATTTTCAATGGTGATGCGGTAACCACCTGCTGTATGCTGGCCGGACAGGCTGACGAATCCACCATCATTACCCTGGAAGGGGTGGCCGAGGATGGCAAGCCCAGCCTGCTGCAGCAATGTTTCCTGGAAGCTGGGGCTGTCCAGTGCGGGTATTGTACTCCGGGAATGATCCTGACGGCCAAGGCCCTTCTGGACAAAAACCCTGATCCCACGGATGAAGAAATCACAGTGGCCATGTCTGGTAATTTGTGCCGCTGTACCGGCTATATTAAAATTCACGCTGCTGTGCGCTACGCCGTGGAACGGATGCGCGAACTGAGGATGAAGGAGGACGCCTGATGGGAAAGGACTATCAAGTACTTGGAAAAAACAAGGTCAAGGTTGATTCCCTGGAAAAGGTAATGGGCACCGCTAAATTTGCGGCGGATTATTCCTTCCCGGATATGCTCTACGCCGGGGTGTTTCGAAGTACTGTACCCCATGCCAGAATTGTATCCCTGGACCTTTCCAAAGCCCGGGCCATTGACGGTGTGGAAGCGGTGTTAGACTACCACGCCATTCCAGGAAAGAATCGATTTGGCATCATTATAAAGGATGAGCCTTGCCTGGTGGATGATAAGGTCCGTCGGTATGGCGATGCCATTGCCGTAGTGGCCGCCCGGACCCCGGACCTGGTTCAGGAAGCCCTGGATGCCATCACCATTGAATACGAGGAGCTGGAAGGGATTTTCACCATAGAGCGGGCCCTGGAGGAAGACTCCCCAGCCATCCATGGCGACACCAATATTCACCAGGTCAAACATTTGGAATACGGGGACGTGGATGCCGCTTTTAAACAATGCGATATCGTTGTGGAGGATACCTACTCCACCCACCGTCTAACCCATATGTTCATCGAGCCTGATGCCGGCGTATCCTACTACGACAATGAGGGAATGCTCACCGTTGTGGTGTCGACCCAGAATCCCCATTACGACCGGGGAGAGGTTGCTGGAATGCTGGCCCTGCCCAACAGCAAGGTCCGGATTATCCAGGCCACCACTGGCGGCGGATTTGGCGGGAAGCTGGACCTTTCGGTTCAGTGCCATTGTGCCCTGCTGACCTACCATACCAAAAAGCCGGTGAAGATGGTCCGCTCCCGGGAGGAATCCACCACGGTCTCCTCCAAGCGTCACCCCATGACCATGCATTGTAAGACCGGGGCCACCAAGGATGGCCGGCTCCAGGCGGTGCAGGTTGAAATGTTTGGGGATACCGGGGCTTATGCCTCCTACGGACCGGCGGTTATCACCCGGGCAACGGTGCATTGCATGGGACCCTACGTGGTGCCCAATGTACGGGTAGATGCTAAATTTGTCTACACCAATAATCCCATGAGTGGGGCCTTCCGGGGATTTGGGGTTCCCCAGGCATCGGTATGTCATGAGGGACAGATGAATGCATTGGCTAAAGCCCTGGGAATAGACCCCATTGATATCCGGATTCTCAATGCGCATCAGGTCGGATCGAAGCTGGCCACCGGACAAGTTCTGGAAAACAGCGTCGGCTTAATCGAAACACTGGAAAAAGCCAGAGAAAAAGCAGTGGAGGTGATGGGTTATGAAAAAACGCGGTAAAGGTGTCGGCAGTATGTGGTACGGCATCGGGAATACGGGCCTACCTAACCCTGCGGCTGCCTTCGTGGAAATCCACGGAGATGGTTCCGCCAACGTGATGTTTGGTGCGGCGGATATCGGACAGGGGAGCGGGACGGCCATGGCCCAGATCGCCGCTGAAGAGCTTGGACTTGATTATGAAAAAATCCATGTGACCTGGGGAGATACCATGGTCACCCCGGATGGTGGGGCAACGTCAGCTTCCAGACAAACCCTTATCACCGGAAACGCCGTTATTCTGGCCTGCCGTCAGGCCAAGGAAACCCTGGCTAAAACAGCAGGGGAAAAACTGGATTGTGCGCCTGAGGAGCTGAGCTTCAGAGACAATACGGTTTTCATCACCGCGGATCCAGAGCGTAGCATGACCTATGGTGAGCTGATGGCCGCCATGAAGGCTGCTGGCCGGATGGCCGTCGGTGCAGGGGCCTATAACCCCAACACAACGGGCCTGGCGCCAGAGGATATGTCTGGGATTCCCTTTGAGGTTTATTCCTACGCCACCACCATTGCTGAGGTGGAGGTGGATACGGAAACCGGAGAGGTGGATGTTCTTAAGGTGGTTTCCGCCCACGATGTGGGAACGCCCATTAACCGATCCATGGTCGAAGGCCAGATCGAAGGGGGAGTCACCATGGGTCAAGGCTTCGTCCTCATGGAGGAAATTGAAGTCAACACCAAAAATGGTGCCATCAAGAACCCGTCCATGTCCAAATACATTATTCCGTCCAACCGAGATGTACCGGAGATCCATTCAATCCTGGTCGAAAGCGAAGGCGGACCAGGACCCTTCGGGGCAAAGGGCGTGGGCGAACCGGCCCTGATTCCCATGATTCCGGCGGTGGTTGCCGCCATTGAGGATGCTTTGGACACACGTTTCACCCATACCCCCATTATGCCGAAAGACATTGTGGCAGCGGTAAAGGCACAAGAAAAATAAAACTGAATAAAATCCATTAATGTTAACAATTAGAGAGGGAAACACTATGGAAAACAAAGAGAAAAACGCAGTTCTACGGTTTTTGGAGAAAAAGAATGTCATTATCTCGTTTAAGCGATATGGCATCGATGCGCTTTCTGCAATGGCCCTTGGGCTATTTGCATCGCTCCTCATTGGGACGATCATTACCACCATCGGTCAGAATATCGGGAATTCCACCCTGGATCTGGCCACGGCAACCAATGTATCGACACTGGATTATATGGCAGTGAAGCTGGTGGAAATTGGGGGATTTGCAACCTCGGTGACCGGCTGTGCCATGGCGATATCCATTGGGTACGCCTTGCAGGCACCCCCTTTGGTCTTATATTCCCTGGCAGCCGTTGGGCAAGCCACCAATAAGCTTGGCGGGGCCGGGGGCCCCATGGCTGTTCTGGTGGTTGCCATCCTGGCAGCAGAGCTTGGAAAAATTGTTTCTAAAGAAACAAAGGTTGACATCATCGTGACACCCTTTGTGACCATCGCCGGGGGGATCATTATTGCCATGGCCATTGCCCCAGCCATTGGTGCGGCGGCCAGCAGCATCGGCTTTGCCATCATGTGGGCTACGGATTTCCAACCCTTCATCATGGGTGTTTTGGTCTCGGTAATCTGCGGGATCTGTCTGACCCTGCCCATCAGCTCGGCGGCCATTTGTGCGGCCCTGGGTCTCGTCGGTTTAGCCGGTGGGGCTGGGGTGGCAGGCTGCTGCGCCCAGATGGTTGGCTTTGCGGTCATGAGTTATCCTGAAAATGGTTTCGGGGGACTGATTGCCCAGGGGATTGGGACCAGCATGCTCCAGGTTCCGAATATTTTAAGAAATTGGAAGATTTGGATTCCGCCCATTGTGGCTTCAGCCATTACTGGCCCTATTGCGACCTGCATCTTTAAGCTAAAAATGAATGGTGCCCCTGTATCGTCTGGGATGGGAACCTCTGGCCTCGTTGGTCAAATCGGAGTGATTACCGGTTGGGCCTCACCCTCAGAAAATGCTTTGGCCCTGGGAGAAGCAGCTGTGCAGGCCGGTGCCTGGGATTGGATCGGCTTGATTCTGATCTCCTTCGTGCTGCCGGCTATACTGACTCTGGCCGTTGCCATTCCCCTGCGTAAAATTGGTTGGATTCAAAAAGATGATTTAAAAATCGACATGGGTTGATGCCACACCCAGGCTGGGGCCAAGCCATGCGGAAAAACAACTGAGTCATTCACGGGTCATTGCCCATGAAAATATAATGGAGGAACTGTTATGAGTAAAACAATTATCAAAAACATTGGAAAAATTGTAAGTGGCGACATCAAAAGCCCCGTGCTGCAAGGTGACACCATCGTTGTGGAAGACGGCCTCATCGCTGCCATTGGCGGTGAAGAGCTGATGAAGGATGCGGGTGATGCCACCATTATTGACGCCGCAGGTTCTACGGTGACTCCTGGGTTGCTGGATACCCATGTCCATGTCAGTGGTGGGGACTTTGCCCCCCGTCAGAAAACCATGGATTTTATCAGCAGTGCCCTGCACGGCGGGGTAACCACTATGATTTCCGCTGGATCTCCCCATTTTCCGGGACGCCCCAAGGATGCCGCAGGAACGAAGGCCCTGGCCATCACCCTGTCCAAGTCCTACTATAATGCCCGTCCGGCAGGTGTGAAGGTTCACGGCGGTGCCGTTATTTTGGAAAAGGGACTGACAGAAGCCGATTTTATCGAAATGAAGAAGGAAGGGGTCTGGATTGTCGGGGAAGTGGGCTTAGGGACCATTAAGAACCCGGAAGATGCGGCTCCCATGGTGGAATGGGCTCATAAGCACGGCTTTAAGGTACAGATGCACACCGGCGGGACCTCCATTCCAGGAAGCTCCACTGTTACGGCGGATGATGTCATTAAAACCAAGCCTGATGTGGTTTCCCATATCAATGGCGGCCCAACGGCTATTTCGACCCAGGAAGTGGACCGCATCATGGATGAAACAGATTTTGCCATGGAAATTGTCCAGTGTGGGAATCCTAAAATTGCAGATTATGTGGCCAGACGGGCTGCCGAAAAGGGACAGCTTGGCCGGGTGATCTTCGGAAACGATGCCCCGTCGGGTACAGGCCTTATTCCCCTGGGCATCCTGCGCAATATGTGCCAGATTGCTTCCCTGTCGGATATCGATCCTGAAGTTGCCGTGTGCATGGCCACCGGGAATTCCACAGCAGTGTATGGCCTCAATACCGGGATTATTGCAGTGGGTAAGGAAGCGGATATCGTTATTATGGATACACCCCTTGGCTCTGTGGCAGAGGATGCCATGGGCGCCATTGCCGCCGGGGATGTTCCCGGGATCAGCGTGGTCTTAATCGATGGGGAGGCTGTGGTCACCAAGAGCCGCAATACCCCACCGGCAAAAAGAGCGGCAAAGATTCTATAATTCAAACCATTTTAAATAAAGGAGAAATCACTATGGCTGTAGAACCGAAAATCAGAAAAATTGTCACAACGATTGAAGATGTTAAATTTGAAGGCTTTAAAGAACTGGAACAGCCTATCCGTACGGTCTCTGTGGCTGCCGTCATCGAAAATCCCTTTGCCGGGAAATATGTCGAGGATTTAGGCGAGCTCAGCGAAATCGGCGAATGGCTGGGGGAACACCTCAGCAAAAAGGCTGCGGAAATTTTGGACGGTCATGTTGAAACCTACGGAAAGGGTGCCATCGTTGGCTCCAACGGGGAATTAGAACACGCTGGCGCTATCATGCATCCCAAGCTGGGCAAGCCCATGCGGGAAGCCATTGGCGGCGGGAAATCCATCATTCCTTCGGCTAAAAAATCCGGACCGGCTGGAACCAGCTTAGACGTACCGGTGCATTTTAAGGATGCCGCCTTTGTTCGGACCCACTACGGTGCAATGGAAGTGCGTATTCCCGATGCTCCGAAGTGCAACGAAATCGTCGTGGCCCTGGTCTTTTCCAACGGCGGACGCCCCCATGCCAGAATCGGCGGGCTGACCATGGCAGAAGCAAAATGCGAAGACGGCATGCGGTAAAGTAAGATGATTCAGCTTCCCCGGGTTTACCGGGGAAGCTGAAAGATAGAGAATCAGATGTTGAAGAGAGTGGAATGAGGAGAGTATGCAAGAGAAAACAAAAAGAATCATAAAAGAGGATATTGAAGCGGTTCGGGCGTACAGCGATTGCTTTGATGTGGAAATGCCGGATTTGGACGAAAACGGAGAGGTGGTCGGACTGCCGGCTCCTTATCCCCGGGAAGTGGCTGGGACGGTTCGCAGCGGCTACCGGATTTACGATTTGGCGAAGAAGGCAAAGGATAGAGGCTGGCCGATTCAGAATCCCATTTTGGGTCGAAATACGGCAGAGGAAACCTATGGGGAATCCCAGGAAATGTACGCTTATGCTGATAAATTTGATGAAACCCTCTTCCACTTTGTCCACGCTGAAGCCACCCGTCACATCGACCCTTTAAAGGGCCGGGAGCTCATTAATCAATCCCGGGGAAAGGGTGGTATTACACCCATAGGTGAGCGGGAATTCATCGCCATGGGCGGGGGCTCCAAGCATCCGGTGCGGATTAACGCCACCGGGGATACCCCCCATCTGTCCATTATCAATGCCCTAATTGCAGGCTTTGACGGGACGGATATCGGGCCGGTGATCCACGTTCACTTTGGGGGACGGGGAATCCACGATTATAAGACCAAGGTGGTCAATGGCTATAAAGCCATTCAGATTTGTGCAGAAAATAATATTTTTGTCCAGCTGGATTCCCACAAGCACCTCAACAATATTGGGGGGACCGACGGCATGGCTCTGGCTATGTGTTTGCTGTCTGAAGGACTGGCGGTCCACGCTGAGCTGCCCTGGGAGCTTTCCGCCATTCAGATGAATGTAGCGGGGATTAATATTTACGCGGATCTGGCGGTAATGCGGGCCTTCCGCACGGCCTGTCAGAGTAAATCCATCATTGCCGTGCCGGAAACCTTCCAGAATCCACCGGGAAATCTGGTGGCAGAAGCCGCCCATTTCTCCCGTATGGCCGTGACGGCTAAATTAGGGGGGGCAGATTTCTATCGCCCCAAGGCCGCAGAATCTGTGGGGATTCCCACGGGAGATTCCATGGGCCAGGCCATCTGGGGAACCGAGGATGTCTTTAGCCATGTGGTCAACCCGGACATTCAGTCTCCGGTCATCGACGCCAGAAAGGCTGAGATCATCGACGAAGCCCTGGCGGTTCTGGAAGCGACCCTCCATCTGGAAGGCCTCACCCTGGATCAGATGAAAGGCGACTTCTGGAAGCAGTGGTCCGATGAAGAACTCATCGATATGATCGTCACCGCCGGAAAATCCGGGGTTCTTGACAGCCAGCGGGCTGCGGGCTGGGATTTAAAGCGCCACGTGGTGGTAAACCGCGATCCCGACGGCATTACCCGCTACGTCCGGGGCTATACCCCTCTGGGGGTGGATGCCAGCCGCTGTGCCCAAAGCGACGAGGCGGTTGAAGTCCACGTCAAAAAGGCGCCCACCCGGAAGGAAAAAATCGTCCTGGCCACCGTGGGGGCCGATGCCCATGTCAACGGCATCAATGTCATCCGGGAGGCTTTCCAGGATGCAGGCTACGATGTGGTCTACCTCCGGGGGATGAACTTGCCGGAAAGCGTGGCCGAGGTTGCCGCAGAAGTAAATGCCGATGCCGTTGGCGTCAGCAACCTGCTGGGCCTGGGTATGGAGCTCTTCCCACGGGTCAGCAAGCGCCTGGAGGAATTAGGTCTACGGGACAAAATGGTGGTTTGTGCCGGTGGCAGAATTGCCGAAAAGGAAGAAGAGCACCGTCAATTTGAAGAAAAAATCCAAAAGGAAGGCAGTGCCTTCATGGGAATGGATGGCTTCTTTGGACCGGGCAGTTCACCGGAGGACTGCGTAAAAATCATTGGCGATATGATTGATGCTAAGAAAGCACAATAAGGAGGAGAATGATGAGTGATCAAATGCGAATCCCCTGTGTCATCATGCGGGCAGGGACCAGTAAGGGAATCTTTTTAAAGGAAAATGACCTGCCTGCGGATCAGAACCTGCGGGACAAGGTGATCCTGCGGATCTTTGGGAGCCCGGATGTCCGCCAAATCGATGGCCTGGCTGGGGCTGACCCCCTGACCAGCAAGCTGGCCATCATCGGACCATCCACTCATCCCGATGCCGATGTGGACTACACCTTTGCCCAGGTGAGCATCACCGATGCTGTGGTGGATTACAACGGCAATTGCGGAAATATTTCCGCTGGGGTCGGCCCCTTCGCCATTGACGAATCCTTTGTAAAGGCCGTGGAACCCATGACCCGGGTTTGCATCCATAACACCAATACCGGCAAGCTGCTTTACGCCGAGGTCGAGGTGGAAGATGGTAAGGCCAAGGTCAGTGGGGATTGCAAAATTGATGGAGTTCCCGGCACCAATGCACCGGAGCTCATGGATTTTTCAGATACTGCGGGTGCAGCCACGGGTAAGGTGCTGCCCACGGGCAATGTGGTGGATGTGCTGTCCACCAGCAAGGGAGACATCGACGTGTCCATCGTGGATGTGGCCAATCCCTGTATCTTTGTCCACGCCGCCGATGTGGGGATGAAGGGAACAGAAACCCCAGATGTCATCGATGGGAATGCCGAGCTTCTGGCTTACCTGGAAGAGATCCGGGCGAAATGCTGTGTAAAAATCGGCATGGCAGCCACAGAGAAGGAAGCCTCGGAAAAATCCCCGGCCTTCCCCATGATTGCCTTTGTTACCAAGCCTGAAGATTATGTGGACTTCTCCACGGGCAATACCATTGCAGCCGACGCCGTGGACCTGGTATCCCGCTTAATGTTCATGCAGGTGCTCCATAAAACCTACGCAGGAACTGCAACGGCCTGTACCGGCTCTGCCGCCCGGATCGATGGGACCATTGTTAACCAGGTCCTTCGGGACACCGGGGACGAGGATACGGTACGCATCGGCCACCCCGCTGGTGTTATTCCGGTGGTATCCATCGTCAAGGATGGTGTGGTGGAAAAAGCGGCCCTGATCCGCACCGCCCGACGGATTATGGAAGGCTATGTCTACGTCGAAAAAGCGAAATTAGTTTAAAAAATCCGGAGGCGGAGTATGGACGCGAATCTCATTGTATTTGACATCGGCAGTACCTGGACCAAGGCCGTGGCCTTCCGCCTGGATGGCCGGAAGCTGACCTATTTGGCCCGGGGCCAGGCCACCACCACCGTGAAGGATGTGGCGTTGGGAGCCGCCCAGGCTGAATGGGATATCCAGAACCAGGGCGTTGGTCTGGAGGAGGGGTACAAACGCTACAGCTCCTGTAGCGCCGCCGGGGGCCTTCGGATGGTGGCCATGGGCTATATGCCTAAGGTTACCGCCAAGGCAGCCAAAGAGGTCGCTATGACCGCCGGTGCCCGGGTGATGGAGGTCATCTCAGTGGATGAGCCTCCAGAATTTCGGGAGGAGGTCCTCCATGAAATCCGTCCGGATATTATCCTCCTTGCCGGGGGAACGGACAATGGGGATGAAACCTCGGCCCTGGAAAATGCAGCAATCATCTGCCGGGCGAAGGTGACGGCGACGGTTATTGTGGCCTGTAACCAGGTGGCCCAGCGCAGGGTGGTGCGCCTTCTGAAAGAGGCTGGCATTCCCAGCATCCGCATCCCCAACATCATCCCCACCATCCATGAGCTCAACACGGTGCCCGCCCGGGAGGCCATCCACAGCCAGTTTATTAAACAAATCACCCAGGCCCAGGGGGTCCAGGAATTTTGTAAAACCCTGAGCAATCAGGAGGTCATCCCCACACCCGGGGCCGTCTTCTTCGCCAGCGAGCTGCTGGCTAAGGGGATTTACGGCAAAGAGGGTATCGGAAGCCTGATGCTCATCGATATTGGCGGGGCCACCACCGATATCCATTCCGCCATACCGGAGCTATTAGAACTCAAGATCGAGGAACGGGGGCTGCTAATCAATAATGAAAAGCAGTACTCCTACCGGACGGTGGAGGGTAACCTGGGGATGCGCATTAGCGCCGGGGGCGTGTTAGATACCGTGGGTGCAGAAAATCTGCTGACCTACGCTGGCCCCGGAGTGGGGGAATCAGACATCATCGACTATATTGAAATGGTTGAAGAACAGCCTGACCACATCCCCCAGAGTGAAAAAGAAAAAGCGATGGACCATGCCATTGCAACCTGTGCCATCAATCTGTCCATTAGACGTCATGCCGGCTTTTATGCCAAGGAGAATGACGCGGTGATGGGGGTGATGGCCGGGACGGCCATGGGCAGAGATTTAAGACATATTAAAAACATCGTTTGTTCCGGAGGGGTTCTGGTGAACGCCGCGGACGAGGAGAAACGAGCAATCATTACCCATGCCTTTGAGAACCCAGGGAACGCCCTGTTGCCCATCCAGGCACCACGGCTCATTTATGACGAGCACTACTTGCTTTTTGCCCTTGGGGTTTTAAGCAAATGGTACCCCGAAGCCGTTCTGGATTTTATGCTCGAAGAATGGAAAAATATAGAACATGAGGAGATTAACCAATGAATACAGCAGCAAAGATGAGAGAATTATTAAGCACTAAGAAAATGGTGGTGGCACCTGGCGCCCACGATGCCATGACTGCAAAGGTCATCGGCCGTTTGGGATTTGATGCCGTTTATATGACCGGCTACGGCCAATCCGCCAGCCATTTAGGTCAGCCGGATGTCGGACTTTTAACCATGACTGAAATGGTAGCCCGCGCCAACGCCATCGTCGAAGCTGCTGGCGTGCCGGTGATTGCCGATGCCGATACGGGGTTTGGAAATGCTGTCAATGTTATGCGCACTGTCCGGGAATATGAAAAAGCCGGTGTGGCGGTCATCCAACTAGAAGACCAGGTCATGCCTAAAAAATGCGGCCATATGGTCGGTCGTGAAATTGTATCCAAGGAAGAAATGGTTGGGAAAATCAAAGCCGCCGTGGATACCCGCGTGAATCCCGATTTTATGATCATGGCCCGGACCGATGCCAGAACCACCAAGGGGATCGAAGAAGCCCTGGAACGGGGACTGGCCTATAAAGAAGCTGGGGCCGATATCATCTTCATCGAATCACCAGAAGGGGAAGAAGAAATGAAGCGTATCAACGAAACCATCCCAGGTTACACCCTGGCTAATATGGTGGAAGGCGGCCGTACCCCCTTATTAAAGAATGCAGCGTTAGAGGCATTGGGTTATAATATCACCATTTACCCCACCGCTTCCATTTATGTGGCCACCAAGGCTATGGTGGATCTGTGGACCGCTCTTAAGAATGACGACACCACCGCCGGTGTTATGGATACCATGGTCACCTTTAGTGAGTTCAACGACCTCATGGGTCTGGAAAAGATTCGCGAAGTCGAACACAACTACGCCACCGGACGTTAGGCGGGTGAAGGCCATGACAGAATTAAGACAAAGAATCGAGGAACAAAACCCTCTGACCATCGGTGAAGTCGTGGCCTTAGCCACTGAATTCGGCGCCCGGGTAGAGGACGTGGTGCTGCTGGAATGTGAAATCCAATCCGGGCTGTCCCGGGAGGAGATTTTAACCCAGGTCATGGCAGAGTACGAGCATAATATCCGTGCTCTGGAAATTGGTCTGGTGGATGGAGAAAGCATCCTTTTGGGGACAGTAGCCTCCCAATTGGCAGGGATTGAAGGCCCAAAGTGCTTCGGGGATAAATTTTTAGATGATGCCCTGCTCTATACCCTGGCAGCCCAAGTGGGCAACCATTGTATTGGCTTGAGGCCCTGTGCCGGAACCGGGGATTCCTGTCCCTACGCCGGTTTTGTAAAAGCCATGCAGGAAAACGGCTACGATGCCAAACGGGTGGCAGAAATTGCCGCCGTCATCCTTAAAATCGGAAGCCTCTTCCGGGTGGGGAAGGTCACCACAGGCTGTAACATGGAAGGCTTTGGTGCCGGTTCAGCCTGTATTGCCGCGGCCACAGCACTATTAGAAGGGGCGACCCCAGAGCAAATGGAGAAGGCCATGGTCTTAGCTATGTCCCCCACCATCGGTGTCCCCTGTACCCCCCGGGTGCTGGTGCCCGCTCTGTGCACCACCCATGTGGGCGGCGCCATCCTCAATGGGATGTATTCCGGACGGCTGTGTACCAAGGTGGAGATGACCGTCAACGTCCCCTTTGACGTTATGATTTCCATGGCCAGCCGGGTCCATATTGAATCCGGCAAGCACCTGGTGCCCACCGTGGTGGAATACATGGAACCCTTCTTTAAGAAGAAGGAAAAGGTAGAGTCCCTGGTGAGCGAAGCCGTGAAAGCGGCAGAAGCCCAGGAAGAGGTGGAAACCCTGGCCAAGGCCAAAGTCATCGCCAAGGATATGGCCAAGGGCACGAAGGGCATCCTGAACACCTTCGGCGATGCCGTGGTGGGGGGGAGCAGCCAGGCTGTGGGCTCACCTACCAATGCTGCCCGGATTGCCAATCGGCTGGCCAAGGGCACCATCAAAAAGGTCACCATCGAGCTGTACCCCGAGCTGTTCAAGCGCCGTTCCATCAATGTCCCCGGCATCCTGATGGGAGCCGTCTTCGGTGCCTCCACCTCGGACTATGAGATGTACAACAAATCCATCGACCTGGTGAAGGAAAAGGGCATCGAGGTGGAAATCGTCGAAGGCAGCGAGCATGCCATTCAGCGCATCACCATCGAAACGGATCTGATGACCTGTTCGGTAAATACCTTAAACCGCGGCGGTGGACGGCTGGTCATGCGGGAGGCATCCCCATCCACCGAAGAAGCCATCACAGCCGCCCAGGAAATCGGCATTCAGCTGGTGGATTAAAAAAACACGGATTAAAAGGTATCACGCCTGTGATGCCTTTTTTAGAATGAAAAGGAGAATTAAACTATGGGAATGACAATGACCCAGAAGATACTGGCGGCCCACGCCGGTCTGGATAGTGTAAAGGCCGGTGACCTCATCATGGCAGATCTGGATATGGTCTTAGCCAATGATATCACCGGTCCGGTGGCCATTAATGTATTTGAAACCATCGATAAGGATGTGGTATTCGACAAGGATAAAATCGCCCTGGTGCCGGATCACTTTGCCCCGGCCAAGGATATTAAATCCGCCCAGCAGTGCAAGCAGGTCCGCTGCTTCGCCTGTGATCAGGATATCACCAATTACTTTGAAATCGGAGAAATGGGCATCGAGCATGCTCTTCTACCGGAAAAGGGCTTAGTCGCCGCCGGGGATGTGGTCATCGGTGCGGACTCCCACACCTGTACCTACGGGGCATTAGGCGCCTTCTCCACCGGTGTGGGCTCCACGGATATGGCCGTGGGAATGGCGACGGGCAAGGCTTGGTTCAAGGTTCCTGCTGCCCTGCGCTTTAACCTCACCGGCACCCTGAACAAAAACGTTTCCGGGAAGGACCTCATCCTTCATATCATTGGGATGATTGGTGTGGACGGTGCCCTGTACCGCTCCATGGAATTTACCGGACCCGGGGTGGCCAGCCTGACCATGGATGACCGTTTCACCATTTCCAACATGGCCATTGAAGCCGGTGGAAAGAACGGTATCTTCCCGGTGGACGATCAGACCATCGCCTACATGGAAGAACACGGCTCTGGGGATTACACCGCTTATACCGCCGATGACGATGCGGTTTACGAAAGAACCTTTGATATCGATTTGAGCCAGCTGAAATCCACCGTGGCCTTCCCGCACCTGCCGGAAAATACCAAGATTGTGGCGGAAATTGAAGAACCTGTCGCCATCGACCAGGTGGTCATTGGCTCCTGCACCAACGGCCGTTTCATGGACCTTAAACGGGCGGCGGATATCCTAAGAGGGCATCATGTGAAAAAGGGTGTCCGGATGCTGATTATTCCGGCCACCCATAAGATCTACCTGGATGCCATGGCGGCGGGATACCTCCGGGAATTCATCGAAGCTGGTGCCACCATTTCCACCCCCACCTGTGGCCCATGCCTTGGCGGATATATGGGAATTCTGGCCGAAGGGGAACGCTGTGTATCCACCACTAACCGGAACTTTGTGGGCCGTATGGGCCATGTGGATTCCGAGGTGTACCTGGCCAGCCCGGAAGTCGCCGCCGCATCTGCCATCCTGGGGCGCATTGCCACCCCGGACGAATTATAAGAGGAGGACATTAAGATGAAAGCAAAAGGAAGTGTGTTTCGTTACGGCGACAATGTGGATACGGATGTCATCATCCCGGCCCGTTTTTTAAATACCAGTGATCCCCTGGAGCTGGCGGCCCATTGCATGGAAGATATCGATGTGGATTTTTCCAGTAAAGTGAAGGCTGGGGATATTATCGTAGCCGATGATAATTTTGGCTGTGGCTCCTCCCGGGAGCACGCCCCCATCTCCATTAAGGCCTCCGGCGTGTCCTGTGTCATTGCCAATAGCTTTGCCCGGATCTTCTACCGCAATGCCATCAACATTGGTCTGCCCATCTTAGAATGCCCGGAAGCAGTAGCGCTGATCGAAGCCGGGGATACCGTGGAAGTGGATTTCGATTCCGGTGTCATTACCGATGTGACCAAGAACCAGTCCTTCCAGGGCCAGGCCTTCCCGGAATTCATGCAAACCCTTATCGCTGCTGGGGGATTGGTGAATTATATTAATGACGCTGGGAAGTAGAGGAGAGAGTATGTACAAAATCGTCAAAGCCGAACACCTGGCAGAGAACATCGTCCTGATGGACGTTGCCGCTCCCCGGGTAGCGGGGCATTGTGAACCCGGACAATTCATCATCGTCCGGATGGATGAAAAAGGGGAACGCATCCCCCTAACCATCTGTGACTACGACCGGGAAGCCGGCACCGTCACCATCGTATTCCAGGAGGTGGGCGCCTCCACCATCCGCATGGCTGCGTTAAAAGAGGGCGACGCCTTCTTAGACTTCATCGGACCCCTGGGCTGTGCCTCAGAATTGATCAACGAAGATCTCGAAGCCCTAAAAGCTAAAAAGATTCTCTTTGTGGCCGGAGGCGT
>NZ_FNRK01000036.1 GCF_900107815.1 Eubacterium aggregans | reverse complement strand
ACTCAAAAAATTTCACGTCAGGCAGAGCATGAACAGGGCTGGTGGTCGTTGCCACGATAACGCCAGATGTGAAAGTATGTGGGCACGGATGAAATCCGAACTGTTGTATGACCGCTATGATACCGAAAAAATGACCATCGAAGAATTGAAGGTCTTAATCTGGAGATATTTCATGAGCTACTGGAATAACAGAAGAATCTGCTCATCGATTGGTGGAGTGCCACCTATAATAAAGAGGCAGCAATATTACCAGTCCTTACAGGATGTTGCATAAGGTCGCTGAATCCTTGAGGGAAATCTGTCAACTATTATTGACAATATCAAATCCCTTGCAATTTATTGGATTAGTGTTACAATGAGTCTCAACAAATCAATATCCTGCGGGGAGTACTATGGTAAGAGTAATTAAAGGTGAAAATTCCTTTATGACGTATTTGCGCCGCCGATCACCGGCGGAAATTTTAATGTTTGGATTCGCAGCCGTTATCCTAATCGGCGCTTTGCTTTTGAGCCTACCCATGGCGAGCACTACCGGGCGAAGTCCAGGCTTTTTAAATTGCCTGTTCACGGCCACCTCAGCAGTATGCGTGACCGGCCTTGTCGTTGTCGATACCGGGACCTATTGGTCCCTCTTCGGACAGCTTGTCATTATCATCATGATTCAAATTGGTGGATTAGGCTTTATGTCTTTAATGACCATTTTGTTTGTCTTAGCTGGAAAGAAAATCACAATAAAGAATCGTTTGCTCCTTCAATCCTCAGTGAATTCTGATCGGGTCCAGGGCGTGGTCAAGTTTACAAAATATATTGTTTGCTCCTCTTTAGTCATTGAACTTGCTGGAGCGATACTCTTTGCCCTTGTCTTTATCCCAGAATACGGGTGGGGAAAAGGTATCTATTTTGGAATATTCCATTCAATCTCCTCTTTTTGTAATGCAGGTTTTGATTTATTTGGAAATTTCAAGAGCTATACAGCCTATGTCAATAACCCCATCATTAATTTTACTACCTGTGCCCTTATTGTCATCGGTGGTTTGGGGTTCGCGGTTACGAGTGAGATCATTAATTTCCATAACACCCGGCGATTAAGCTTACATAGCAAAATCGTTCTGACCATTACTGGAATACTCCTGATTGGCGGGGCAGTAGCTATCTATTGCCTGGAGTACTCTAATCCAGAAACCTTGGCGGGACTACCGTGGTACGGTAAAATTATGGCGGCATTTTATCAGTCCGTTACCCCAAGAACGGCTGGCTCCAATACCATCTCCCAAGTGGGAATGACGTCTGGTGCTAAGACAGTAACCATGCTCCTCATGTTTATTGGAGGGTCTCCCGGCTCAACAGCCGGTGGGGTGAAAACCACCTCTGTCGCCATTATGTTTATTATGTTGATTCGGATGCTTACAGGGAAGAAAGATGTGGTCTGCTTTAAACGGACCATCCCATCAAGTGCACTAACACGTGCAGCCTGTGTGTTCTTCATCGGTGTACTCATCGTCACTTTTGTTTTCATGGTGTTATGTATCGCAGAACCCTACACGAATACCCAGGATTTGCTTTTTGAAGTCTTTTCTGCCTATTCAACCGTTGGTCTAACCTGTGATGTTACTACCTCCTTGTCTGCTGTTAGTCGCATAGGGATTATCATTACCATGTTCATCGGACGGGTTGGCCCGTTGACAATTGCCTATGTTATTACCCGAAAGGAACGAAAAGAGTTGGAAAACAAAGGACAATTTAAACTGCCTGAAGGCAATATTATGATTGGATAGGAGTAAAATGAGAGATAAACAATTTGCAATCTTGGGCCTGGGCCGTTTTGGTGAAGCCTTGGCCATTACCCTGAGTGAGCTGGGATCGAATGTCGTCGTTGTTGACCGTGATGAAGAGAAAGTTCAAAATATCGCGAATTACGTAACCTATGCGGTTCAGGCCGATGTCTCAGATATTAATGCCTTAAAATCAATTGGTCTAAAAAATGTCGATGTCGTCATTGTATCCATCACTTCTGATATCAACAGCAGCATCATGGGTGTTGTCAATGCCCAGGAGCTGGGGATTCCTGAGATTTATGGGAAGGCCAATAATGCCCAACATGAAAAGGTATTGTTAAAGCTTGGGGTTAAAAAAGTCTTTTCCCCAGAGCGCGATATGGGTGAACGTGTGGCCCACAACCTCTTCTCCGGCGATTTTATCGATGTTTTAGAGCTAGATACGGATAACTCCATTGTCGAAATCGACAGCCTCCACACCTGGGAAAATAAGGCTTTAGAATCTCTGGATATGCGGACCCGCTATGGTCTGAATGTCATTGCCATTCGCTCCCAGGATCATCTGAATGTTTCCCCTGTGGCAACGGACATCATTGTACCAGGGGATAAATTGGTCGTCATTGGGGATAATGCAAGCATCAACGAAGTCACCCGTTTGGCCCAAAGTGGACGCTGATGCCAGGAAGTATTACATCCTGTAGCAACTCCAGGGTTAAGTCCATTTGTGCTCTTCAACGAAAAAGAATTCGGGATACCGAGGATGCCTTTATCTTTGAGGGGATCAAGCTTTTTCGTGAAGCACTGGCCTGGGATGTTCCCATCACGGATATTTTTATAACACCGTCACTCCTCCAGATACTGGAGGAGGATGGATTAAATCGCAACCTTCAGTCAAAGGGAGTAGAAACTTGGGTGGTTGACGACGCAGTTATGCAAAAAATCTCCCTTCAAAAGAACCCGGAAGGGGTTTTGTGCCGTTGCCAAAAAATGGAAAACAAGGAACAGGATTTGCCTTCTTATGTTATATTCGAAGATATCCAGGACCCTGGAAATGTGGGGACCTTAATACGCACGGCAGATGCTGCGGGGTTCGGAGGGATCATCACGACAGAATCAACAGCGGATATTTATAACGATAAGGTGCTCCGCAGCTCAATGGGATCTGTTTTTCATCTTCCTATTGTGCAAAATGTCTCTTTAGACAACATTCTCTTGACATTAAAACAGTCTGGATATACAATAATTGGGACTGCTTTAGAAGGAAATGAAAATTTTGATATAAAGGATTATCAGACATTTAAACCCGTTATCATTCTGGGAAATGAATCTAAAGGAATGAAGGATAACACGAAAGCACAATGTGATCACTTGCTTCGGTTACCAATGTACGGGCCTGCTGAGTCCCTCAATGTAAGTGTCGCAGGTGGTATTGTATTATACGATATTGCAAGAAAAGTGAATAAAGGGCGATGAAGGAAAGAGTAGGTGCGCATGTTCATGCTAGAGAAGAGGTCCTTGGCTGGAAGACCTCCCATGAAAATCGAGCTGAAGTTCATTCCGGAGCTGTAGGGGTGAAGCTGGTATTTGTTCTGGAAGTAGCCCTTACCGCCAACATAGCGTTAAATGGAAGTGACCATCAGTGGTGATGGTAACAAAGGTGGTACCGCGGAAATATTCGTCCTTTATAAGGGCGTTTTTTTATTTCATATGAAAGGACAAACACATGCAGGATCAACTGAATCAAATTAAAAAGGATTTTCAAGATTATTTAGTAGAAGTTGTGGATTTGAAGGCCCTAGATGACGCACGAGTTAAATTTTTAGGGAAGAAGGGACAGCTCACGGCTGCCATGAAGGGAATGGGGAAGCTTTCTAAGGAAATGCGCCCTGTTATCGGAAAGATGGCCAATGAGGTCCGGGAAGAAATTGAACAAGGTTTAGCGTCTAAGAAGGCCTTGCTTGAATCCGCATTGATTGAAGCCACAATACAGCAAGAGCATATCGATGTCACCTTACCAGGGAAACAGCCGGAAATTGGAGGCTATCATCCTTTAAATAACATTATCAAGGAATTAGAAGATATCTTTCTAGGGATGGGTTTTTCCATTGCAGAGGGGCCCGAAATTGAATGGGTGAAGTACAACTTTGATTATTTAAACATGCCTCAGGATCATTCCAGCCGGGATATCCAAGAATCCTTTTATGTTGAGGATGATATTGTGTTAAGAACGCAGACCTCACCAGTCCAGGTACGTGTTATGAGTGACAATGCTCCTCCTTTACGAATTATTTCCCCTGGTCGTGTATATCGCCGGGATGAAATTGATGCAACCCATTCCCCAATCTTCCATCAAATGGAAGGACTGGTTATCGATAAGGGAATCACCATGGCGGATTTAAAGGGAACCCTGGATCTTTTTGCCAAACGTCTCTTTGGAAACAGCGTCAAGACGAAGCTTCGTCCCCATCAATTCTATTTTACTGAGCCCAGCGCTGAAATGGACGTCACCTGCTTTAAATGTGGGGGAACGGGCTGCCGCGTCTGCAGCGATACCGGCTGGGTCGAGCTCCTGGGCTGTGGAATGGTTCATCCCAATGTACTCCGTCACTGCGGCATTGATCCCGATGTCTACAGTGGGTTTGCCTTCGGAATGGGCCTGGATCGTATCGCCTTGACCAAGTATGGCATTAACGATTTGCGACTGCTCTTCGAAAATGATGTGCGTTTCTTATCTCAATTTAAATAGGAGGAATCACTGATGTTAGTATCACTAAAATGGCTGAAAGAATTTGTAAATATCGATATTGATCCCGTGAAATTCGGTGATCTTCTGACCATGTCGGGAACAAAGGTCGAAACCATCACCCCCATTTCCGATGTCGTCTCTGGTATTTATACCGGGGAGATCACAAAAATTGAAAAACACCCTAATGCTGATAAGCTCCAGGTCTGTACCTTGGATATGGGGGCTACCATTGGTGAAAAAATAATCATCACCAGTGCGACGAATGTATTTGAAGGTGCAGTAGTGCCTGTTGCCCTGGAAGGCGCAACCATTGCCGATGGTACTAAAATGGGGAGCACTGAATTTCGGGGGATTTCATCCTACGGTATGATGTGCTCTGTGGAAGAGATGGGCATGGATACCGGACTTTTTGCCAAAGAAATTACAGAGGGTATCTATATTATGCCCGAGGGAGTTCAGCCCGGTTGTAACATCCGGGAATTAATGTGGGTAGATGACCAGATTTTTGATTTAGAAATAACGGCCAACCGCAGTGACTGCCAATCCATTTATGGCATCGCCCGGGAGGCGGCCGCCACTTTAAATGAGGAATTGGCAGACATCGCCCTGTACGATTCCAAGGCAGAAGACCCTTCAAAAATCCAAGACTTGTTGAACGTTAAGGTTGAAAGCAGCCTTTGCTCTCGCTACACCGCCAAAATGTTCAAGGTGAAGCAGATTAAACCATCACCCTTATGGATGCAGATAAAGCTTTTAAACAGCGGCGTCCGTCCCATTAATAATATCGTCGATGTGACGAACTACGTCATGCTGGAGCTGGGACAGCCCCTGCATGCCTTTGATTACAAGAGCCTGAACGCTACAGAGATTGTGGTTAAAACAACCATGGACCCCAGTGTGGTTACCCTGGATGACAAGGAGCGGGCTATCGATCCCTCCATGCTAATGATTACCAATGGCCAAAAGCCTGTGGCTGTTGCCGGCATCATGGGTGGTGCAAATTCTGAGATAACTGAAAAAACGGAGTATGTGGTATTAGAATCCGCTTGCTTTGATAAAACAAGTGTTCGTTTAACCTCCAAAAAATTGGGACTTCGAACAGAAGCATCCGGCCGTTATGAAAAAGGGCTCTACCCAAATTTAACAGAGATTGCGGCATTACGGGCCACTTATTTACTGAATCAAATTGGTGCCTGTGAAATCATTCCAGGAATGATTGATGTCTATCCAGAGCCTACGACTCAGAAGCAAATCGAAGTGGATTGCGATTGGATTAATCGCTTTATCGGAATTGAGATCAGCCGGGAAGAAATCGTGGATATTCTTAAGCGATTATTTATCCCTGTGGAGTGCATTGATGGTACAAAAATTAAAGTAACCGTCCCGGACTACCGACAGGATTTGGAAATCAAAGAAGATATTGCAGAGGAAGTTGCCCGGATTTACGGTTACGATAAGCTCCCAAGCACCATCATGGGTGGGGCCACCCTGGCAGGGGGGAAGACACCCGCTCAGAAATATAAAGATGAAGTGGAAGCCTTCTTAATTGGAAATGGCTTTTACCAAACCCTTACCACCTCCTTTACCAGTGCGAAACGTTATGTTGAAATCGGACTTAATGATCAAAAGGATATTATCGCACTGAAAAATCCCTTTGGTGAAGACAGCAGCATCATGCGTAATAATCTTCTGGGCCATCAGCTGGAGCTTCTCGCCTTGAATTACAACCGAAATAATGCCAAGGGACGCTTCTTTGAAATCGCCCAGACCTACCATGCGTCGGAAAGCAGTGGAACCTTACCCACAGAGATTGCCCACCTGGTGCTGTCCGCCTACGGGGAAAATATGGATTATTTTTCACTAAAGGGGATTGTTGAAGCCCTGTTGGCAAAATCCGGAATTACCAATTATTTCGTTAAGGCCGGCGGAGACGAGGTCTTCCATCCTGGCAGAAAGGCAATCATCACAATCGGTTCCCAGGAACTGGGTCAAATTGGTGAAGTCCATCCCGCTATTGCTAAAAAACTGGGTTTACCCCCACGCACTTATATTTGTGAGATGAATTTTGATTTAATGACCACATCCAGAGAAACCGTCATTAAATTTGCTGAGCTTCCAAAATTCCCAGGGTCTACCCGTGACTTGGCCATCGTTTTAGATGAAAAAACCCCGGCAATCGAGATTGAAGCCTGCATCCGCTCAAAAGGGAAAGCACTCATTGAAGATGTCCATCTTTTCGATGTCTACCAAGGCAAGCAAATACCTGCTGGCAAAAAAAGCCTGGCCTACTCCATTTACTTCCTGGATTATACCCGAACCTTGACAGATGATGATATCAATCCCATTATGGATGAAATTCTTGACTCACTTAAAGAAAACTTTGATGCAGCATTAAGAGATTAATGTTAAAATAGTACTATAATTTTGGAGTGAGAGGATGGCGTTATGAATTCTTTAGAAATTAACAGGAGTATCATCGCTCTATCCCAGATCAAGGGGCTGGGAAGGAAAAAGATTGGAAGAATTTTAGAAGAGATCAGTGATTTTAATCATGCTAGTTTTATGGAATTAATTGAAATTGGCATTCGTTTAAATTTACTCTCAAAGATGAGTCCCATTGGCGAGTTTTTAAACGCGAGGATAGCGGCTAACAATATCCTTGCCATTTGTGAACATAATGATATCCAGGTTGCAAGTATTTATGCTGAGGATTTTCCGGATGTGTTGAAGTTTAAAGAGGGTCCTCATCTGATTTATTACAAAGGCAATATCAGCGCTTTATCTTTACCGAAACGAGCAGCCGTTATTGGAACTCGGGCTCCCAGCGAGAAGGGGAGTGCCTTTGCCCGTTGGGCCGGAAAGCAGCTGGCAGAAAAGGATTATGTCGTTATCAGTGGTTTAGCCTCAGGCTGCGACCGTGCCGCCCATCTCGGCTGTTTAGATGCCGGGGGAACAACCGTCGCTTTCCTGCCCTCCAGTATTCTGAATATCACACCCAAGGAAAATATTGGTTTAGCTAAGCGTATTGTTGAAACCGGCGGATGCTTAGTCAGCGAATATTCTTCCTATGATATTGCCAATGCAGGGATGTTCATTGAGCGGGACCGCCTCCAGGCTGCGGCTTCTAATTTTGTGATTACTTCAGAATTTGAAGAGAATAGTGGAACACTGCATACCCTTGAATTTGCAAACCAATATGAAAAGACGATTGTATCGACGCATTGTATCCAAGAGAGTGGTATAACCGGGTTTGATGCTTTGCAGAAAGAGCATATTCCATACCGTCTATTATCTGAAGCAGAAATCATAAACTATTTAGATGAGGCGTAAAAACTTTGCTATTATTTGGTTGAAAAAGTGGATGGACTTCTCTATAATAGTAGATAGAGTAGAATTGGAGGTATAGAGCGTGAGCAACCCAAATAAATCGATTGAACTCAGACTATTGAACAATACATTTTCCGTTGTTGCAGGTGAAAATGAAGCCTATATTCGGGAGATTTCATCCTTTGTCAACAATCAACTGAATGACATCCTTGATAAGAATCCCCATACTAATCCAATTCGAATCTCCCTGTTAGGATGTATGAATATTGCCGAGATGCTGTTTGAAACAAAACGGGAAGCCGTGGAAATCGAAAAGAAACAGCGTGAAGAAAGCAAGCACATGGATGTGATGGCTGAAAAGCTTCAGGGCACCCAAAATGAAGTGAATACTTTAAAGGATACGATATCGGATTTAGAAAAAGACAAAAAAGCCTTAAACCATGTTATCGCTGAAAAAGAAGAACTTTTAAACCAATATCGGGAGCATTTAAAACAAGCGAAACAAGAAAGTGAATCAAACCGAAAGTCAATCCTGGAGCTACAGAACCAGCTTTTTGAAAGCCAGATTGAGTTGAGTAAAGCCAAGGAAAACTAAACCAAAGCGGAGAGGCGATGCCAATCCGCTTTTTACCATCACAAATATTTATGCGTATAACGTAAGTTATACGCATAAATGGAGTTAAAAGAGGACAAATGACGAAAAATACACCCCGCCAATCCAACACCCTCATTCTGGAGCTTTCGGATTATCTCATCTCCGTTAAGGGTTATTCCAATAATACCGTTAAATCCTATCAGAATGATCTGATCCAGTTCTTCCGTTTTTTAGTCATGCGTCGTGGGCAAATCAATTCAACAGGTGATACCCCTACTGATTTTGGAGATATCGAAATTACCACCATCGACATACCGTGTCTGAAAAATGTTTCCCTGCCCGATATTTATGCCTTTTTAGGCTTTTCAACCAACACACTGGATAATGTGGATAGCACAAGAAAACGTAAAACAGCGGCTATTCGAAGCCTATATCATTATTTAACCTTTGTGTGCCATATTGATATGGCAGACCCCACCCAAAACCTTGAGATTCCAAAGGTGAAGCACCGTGACCCCATTTATATGACCTTAGATGAAGCCTTAAGCCTCCTAGGGGCCGTAGATGGCCGGTACGCCGAGCGCGATTTGGCAATCATTACCCTTTTTCTGAACTGTGGAATGCGTCTTTCAGAGCTGACCCATATCAAGCTTTCGGATATCCAGGATGAGACCCTCCATATAATCGGAAAAGGAAACAAAGAAAGAAATATTTTTTTAAATGATGCTTGTATTGAGGCCATTGAAAATTATCTTAAACTCCGCCCAGAGGAGGTTGAATCTGATTATTTGTTTTTAAGCAACCGAAAGCAGCCGATCTCTAACCGTACGGTTCAAGTTATGGTGGATAAGTACATCCAAAAGGCTGGCCTGGATGTGAATAAATTTTCAGTGCATAAGCTTCGACATACGGCGGCAACCCTGATGCATAAATATGGCCAGGTCGATATCCGGACCCTTCAAAAGGTCCTCGGCCACGAGAATATTTCGACCACCGAGATCTATACTCATATTGAAGATGACGAGGTCCGGGATGCCTTATACAAAAATCCATTGGCCCATTTTTCCACCTCTCAAAAATAAGGAAAGAAAAAATCCTAAGGCCGCGTTGTGCGACTTTAGGATTTTTTAAGTGATAACAACGGAAATTATTTAAAACTACTATGGGTTAACCGCTCCAGAAATATCTGGGGAATGGCTTTTATGGCAGCAAAGGCAACGGCGAATGCGATGGCTTTATCCAGGACATCTGTAATAATTTGAGTTGAAAACACCGAGGCAAAAAGATTAATACCGACGTTTCTCATGACCGCAACGATAAGGCTCGATCCCGAAGAGGTCACCCCATCAAAAATAAGGGCGACAATGATTGAAGAAATCATGGAAACCAACACTGCAATGAGAATAATGGATAAAATTGACTTAACCCCTTCAAAACGTCCGTTTTTAAATAACAAGCCCGTCGCAACACCAATAAAAAGCTGAACGGGTAAAAAATACAGGGAAACTGGATCGAAGGTTAATCCATTGACCAGTGCAGTTAAGATGCCAACCAGACCACCACCAAGGGGTCCAAGGATCAGAGCGGATAAGATGGTACCGATGGAATCAAGATAAATGGGAAGCTTGAGCATCAAGGCTAAAAATCCACCTAAAATATTAATGCCGATCATCAGGGCCGCAAAACAAAGGGTTTGCGGATTTAACTTCAAACATTTCATTCATTCAACCTCCTGTTAATACTTCGGATTGTCAATTATTTCACAAATCGTTTGTCTCTGTTCAGGGAAAAGTTGACCTAAAAAGTATTTGAAAAAGCCAGCAGCGTCAACTTCCGTTAATACATGGGCATTGGGAGCCCTTCCTTCGATTCCCTGAACATCGACCATGCTCATTCCAGTGGCCTTTCCCTCTGTCACGATACTGACATAATAATCCTCTCCCCCACATAATTCGGGGTTTAAATAATAGGCCAGGGCCAGTGGATCATTGACCACGCTTCCAAGTGTTTTCTCCTGCTTCCAGTGGAAATCCGTATAAAAAGCAATCATCCCTTCAATACATTCTGCAATGGGCCCCCCAAAGTAATGGATAAGCTGGGTATAATTCGGTGTCATGACAACCTGTCGGGTAACGTCTAACCCCACCATGGTGATGGGACGATTCAGGTTTTTAAAAACCAATTCCGCGGCATCGGGATCTGCCCAAAAATTAAATTCAGCAACGGGTGAACAATTTCCATGACTTCGAAAGGCCCCCCCCATCACCGTTAGGGTCTGGAGCCTTCTTAGGTTTTTGGCATCCTGCTTTAGGCAGCGGGCAATATTGCTCAAGGGACCAATGGCAATGATATCGATGGGTATATCCGATTGCAGGGTTTTCAAAATAAAATCGATAGCATTTAAATGATACTTAAACCCGCCCTTTTGATCAGCCATTCCCCCTAAGCCATCATCGGCATGGGTATCTTCTGCGGTTTTTAATGCTTGCTTTAAGGGGGTGGTTTCCCCTAAATAAACGGGGATGTCTTCCCGATCCATCAGCTTTAAAATTTGGACAGCGTTTTTTGCGCACTGCTCTCCCCTGGTGTTTCCAGAAACAATGGTTACCCCCAGGATATTTAATTGGGGCGAGCGGCAAGCCAGCATGAGTGCCAGTGCATCGTCGATACCGGGATCACAGTCTATGATGACGTTTTTTGTTTTCATTTTTGGGGCTCCTTTGTGTTACGTTTTGGGGTCGAGGTACTCCTGTAATCCCTTCTACTTCTGTTAGCTTGCGCGCAAAAAAAGGACGTGATGTAACCATCCGTCCTTTGTGTACGTTTTTCCTAGTTTTTTATAGAGGGATGGTTACGAACCTCTCACAATATTAAGTTCTTTTTTATTTTAACGGTAATAGCTATAAAGGTCAATCTTTTTATTCAACGGTTACCGATTTTGCCAGATTCTTTGGTTTATCGACATCACATCCTCGGGCAACGGCTAAATAATAGCCAAGTAACTGGAGATAGACAATGGCAGAAATGGGAGTTATTTCATCAAGCATATCCGGAATATACAAAACCTCATCTACTTCAGACTCGATTTCAGTATGCCGGCTTTGGGTGATGGCGATGACGTGGGCTCCCCTTGCTTTAACCTCCTTGATATTGCTGAGCATTTTATCAAAGACATTTTCCTGGGTACACACAGCAATAATGACCGTTCCTTCGTCAACAAGTGCAATGGGTCCATGCTTTAATTCCCCTGCAGCAAAGGCTTCGGAATGAACATAAGAAACTTCCTTCATCTTCAGTGAACCTTCCATGCAAGTGTAATAATCCAGGCACCGTCCAATGAAATATGCATCGTCCATTTTAAAGTGATCGTAGGCAATATCAGAAATCATCTGGCTTTTTTTAATAGCCTGGGCAACTGAATCTGAGGTTTTTAAAAGGGCATCCGTCACCACTTCAATGACGGCATCGTCGATGGTTCCATTAAGCTTTCCTAAATGCAGGGCAAGCATTAACATACAGGCTACCTGGGTAATATAAGCCTTTGTGGAGGCCACGGCAATTTCCGGACCAGCGTTAGTATATAGAACATCATTGGCCTCACGGGCGATGGAGCTTCCTACGACATTGGTAATGGCCAATACACGTGCACCATTTTCCTTTGCCAGACGAATGGCGGCTAAGGTATCTGCGGTTTCACCAGATTGGCTGATGACGATGAGCAGAGTGTGGGCATCAACAATGGGATTTTTATACCGATATTCAGATGCCGCTTCCGTCTCAACGGATAAACGAGCGTATTTTTCCAGATAAGCTTTCCCCACCATTCCGGCGTGATAGGCTGTCCCACAGGAAACAATCTGGATTTTATGGATATTTTTCATGGCTTCTTCATCGAGATTGACGTCATCCAGAACGATTTTTCCAGGAAAGCATCTTCCGGTGAGGGTATCCGATATGGCTCGGGGCTGCTCATTAATCTCTTTAAGCATAAAATGATCGTAGCCACCCTTTTCGGCATCACCAGGGTCCCAATCCACTTTGAAAATCTGTTTGCCGACAGTATCCCCGTATTTATCCATTACGGTTACCTTATTCTTCGTTAAAACGGCAATTTCATCATTATCGAGAAGATACACATCCCGGGTGTGGCTTAAGATCGCCGGGATATCCGATGCGATAAAGTTTTCACCATCCCCTACCCCAACGATGAGTGGGCTATCCTTACGAACTGCCACGATGCGGTCCGGCTCTTCGGTACACATGATGCCCAGGGCATAGGACCCCTTAAGTCTTTGGGTTGCCTTTAGCAACGTCGACACTAAATTACCATCATACAGTGCATTGAGAAGATGGGCGACAACTTCTGTATCAGTATCCGACACAAAGAGATGCCCCTGATTAATGAGTTCTTCCTTTAATTCAATATAATTTTCGATAATGCCATTATGGACGATGGCAATCCGATTATCAATGCTGCAATGGGGATGAGAATTGATGTCTGATGGTTCTCCATGTGTTGCCCACCGAGTATGACCAATACCAGAATTTCCAGTTAACCCGTCCAAGGCTAAAATTTCTTCCAAATTTTTAAGCCGGCCTTTTTTCTTCTTAACATGGATGGCTCCGCAATCATCACGTACGGCAATCCCTGCAGAGTCATACCCACGATATTCTAATTTTGACAATCCTTCAATTAAAATGGACTGTGCCTGCTTATTTCCAATATAACCTACAATACCACACATAGGCTGCACCTCTTTCATATGATTTCATCTTCTTTGTCCGAAGGATCACTCTTCCGTTTTAAAAGATGCTATCCAGGGCATCCGCCGAAATTTCGATACTCCCTGTCCTCGTCAACTCTTCTTTGGTGACCAACCATGAGTTCTGGCGCTCAAGTCAATCCTCATATCATTTACTCTGGTCAAACCTCCCTTATTTTTAATGATATGATTATGACAATGGCTCAATTATAGCATAAAATAAAAAAAAACCAAGTCCTAACCTTCTTGAGTTTTCGTAGTTTTATCCACAAACCCCTTGTTTCACTGGTAATGCAATGAACAACTTTCAGAAAATGCCCAAAATATAAGGAATCACCAGTCCTTTTGTAGTAGAATTAAGTTGCGAAACAAAATCTACACTAAACAATAAAGAAAGGGATTCCTCATGCTTAATTCTACTACAAAAACCTACACTTTGAAACGTGAAATTTTATCTTTTTCAAAC
>NZ_FNRK01000060.1 GCF_900107815.1 Eubacterium aggregans | reverse complement strand
TATAATGTTCACAAATAGTTGGACACAAAATCCAGAAAATAAGATAAACTATACACATGAGTAAAAAACGACGAACCTGGACCCCTGAGGAAAAAGCAACCATCGTACTGGAAATCCTCAGAGAAGAAAATACGTTAGCTGAGATCGCAAAAAAGCATGAAGTATCTCAGCAATTGTTAAGCCGTTGGAAAACCGAATTTATCGCCAATATGTCAGCCGTCTTCAATAAGAAAAATGAAGATGTGGACAAACTCAAACAGGAGCATGAAGATGAAAAGGAGCTGCTCGTAAAGAAAATAGGCGAATTAACACTGGATGTCGATTGGCTTAAAAAAAAACAAATTCAAATCTCTCAAATGAAGAAAAAAGAGCGTTAATTGATTGGAAGCACACTTCCTTAACCATAAAAAAACAGTGTCAACTTCTGATGCTATCGCGATCGACAGCTTATCATGTACCTGTAGATGTTTCGCCATCCAGGGATGAAATCAATATTAAAAATGCCATTGATCGTATTCATTACGAGGAACCTGCCTTTGGCGTCAGACGAATCCGGAATGAACTGCATAAACAGGGTTTTCATAACGTGGGCAGACGTCTTGTCAGACGTTATATGATGGAAATGGATATTGTCTGTTTCTATCCCGGCCCTAATCTGAGTAAGCGGGCCAAAGCTGCAAAAACCTATCCCTATCTGCTGAGAAATCTGGAAATTGACCGACCGAATCAGGTGTGGTCGATTGATATTACTTATATTGGAACTCCAAATGGATTTGTGTATTTAACCGCTATTATTGACTGGTATTCCCGCTATATTGTGGGATACACCATCAGCAACACCCTGCAAACCGATATGGTCACCCGTGTTATAAAAAAAGCCGTTGAAACCTATGGCGCGCCTGAGATTATTAACAGTGACCAGGGCAGTCAGTTTACGTCAAATGCCTATATTGACCTGATTAAAAGCTTCAAAACAACTAAAATCAGCATGGATGGTAAAGGCCGTGCTACCGACAATATTGCCATTGAACGGTTTTTCCGATCATATAAATGGGAACGCCTGTATTTGCTGTACCCGGAAACCGTTACTGAAGTGAAAGCTATGACAAAGGAATACATCGCTAAATATAACCACAAGCGTGGTCACCAACGATTCGATTACAAAACACCGGCAGCTGTATTCTATGAAAATATGGCATTGGCTGCCTGATCAAAATGCGAAAGGAGATTTATCTAAATATTTCTGATTTCGTGTCTTGACAAGCGTGTACATTATA